>DATEVB010000228.1:0-10493 GCA_035282865.1 Acidimicrobiia bacterium
TGGCTACCAAAACCCTATCAGGGGCATAGGCCGGGTTTCGACCGGCCAAGGGCGCGGCGGGTCATCCGAACCGATAGCCAACCGAGCGCACGGTGGATATCCAGCTCGCTCGCTCTTCACCCAGCTTGGATCGGAGGCGCCGAACGTGGACGTCGACGGTGCGCGCTCCGCCGAAGTAGTCGTAGCCCCACACCTTTGACAGGAGTTGCTCGCGGCTCCACACTCGCCCCTGGTTCCCGACGAAGAACCGCAGCAGCTCGTACTCCATATAGGTGAGGTCAACCGGTTTGCCGATCACCGTGGCCTGGTAGGTAGCAGTGTTCAGCTCGAGGTCCTTGAACCGGATGATCTCACCGGCGGGTTCATCCCGGGTGAGGCGGGCCAGGCGCACCCTCAGCTCGACCGGATCGGGCGGGTTGAGTACGAAATCGCTCACGAAGTCGGCTCCGGGCAGCAACCCGGCTTGATTGCGACCGACCACCACCAGCACCCGGACACCAAGATCCTCGACCAGACCGCGTGCTGTGCGGAGGGCTGCCGCCGGTTGGTCGGCGAGTTCGAAAACCGCGACCGCCCAATCATCTGCTTGCGGCTGCTCAGCCACCGAGACCGTATCGACTCCGGCCAGCAGCAAAGCTTCGGCCAGCTCGCTCGAGGGCTGGGGGGGATAGACGGCGACCAGCATTAGAGAATCGGGAGGTATTCCTCGAGTTCGAACTTGGAGACATGGTGCTGATACCGGTCCCACTCCTTTCGCTTGTTGCGCAGGAACCAGTCGAAAACGTGCTCTCCGAGTGCTCCCGCCACCAGCTCCGAGTTTTCCATGAGGTCGAGGGCTTCCGACAATGTTTCGGGAAGCCGCTTGATGCCCGCCGCGGAGCGTTCGCTCGAGGTGAGGTCGAACACGTTGCCCATCATCTCGGTCGGCAACTCGTAGTTCCCCTCGATTCCGGCCAGACCGGCAGCCAGCAACACGGAAAAAGCCAGGTACGGGTTACAGGCCGAGTCGGGCGATCGGTACTCCAACCGTGTGCTGGACGGCTTGCCTGCCTTGACCGTGGGGACCCGTACCAGGGCGGATTGGTTGTTGCGCGCCCAGAACACGTAAACGGGTGCTTCAAAACCGGGTACCAGTCGCTTGTACGAGTTGACCCACTGGTTGGTGACGGCGGTGATCTCCCGGGCATGCACAACCAGGCCGGCGATGAACTTCTGCGCTACCTTCGACAGCCGCGTTTCACTCCCGGCCTCATAGAAGGCGTTGTCGTCGCCCTCGAACAGAGAAAGGTGCATGTGGAAACCGCTTCCATCGTGCCGCTCGAGCGGTTTGGGCATGAACGTTGCGTAGATCCCGTATTCGAGCGCGACTTCCTTCACGGTCAGCCGGAAGGTCATCACATTGTCGGCCATGGTCAGTGCGTCGGTGTAGCGCAGGTCGATCTCGTGCTGGCTCGGTGAGACTTCGTGGTGCGAGTACTCAACCGGAATGCCCAATTGTTCCAACGCGTTGATGGTGGCCCTTCGGTATTCCTGGGCCACATCCAGCGGGGTCAGATCGAAGTAGCCGCCCCGGTCGAGCACTTTCGGGTCCGGCGAGGCGTCCTCGAAATAGAAGAATTCGAGTTCGGGTGCAACGTAGAACCCGTAGCCCAGGTCGGCCGCCTTGCGCAGGTTGCGCTTCAACACCCAGCGAGGGTCTCCTTCGAAGGGTTCCCCGTCGGTGGTGAGGATGTCGCAGAACATGCTGGCCACCTGGGTGGCCGGTCGCCACGGGAGGATCTGAAAGGTCGAGGGGTCGGGGCGGGCGATCATGTCGGCTTCCTGGATGCGGGCATACCCGTCGATCGCCGACCCATCGAACGTCATACCCTCCTCGAAGGCAACTTCCAGCTCGGCGGGACTGATCGACACCGACTTGAGAAACCCTTGCACGTCCGTGAACCACAACCTCATGAACCGGATCCCGCGTTCTTCGACAGTACGAAGCACGTATTCAGCTTGTTTGTCCATCGCGGTTACTCCTTGCGGTGTTCAACGGCAAAGGTAGCGGAGGCGGGGACCCCCGACGAACGGAAACGCGCCCCGAAACACAGCGTTCACACTCCGGCAACCGTACAGTAATTGCCGCCGAGTAGAAACTCGGAGGACAAAATCTAGAGAGGACCAGCAATGCCGAAAACCCCGGCTGATGTCATGGCGATGCTCGGCGAAGGCGTCGAGTTCATCGACCTCCGGTTCTGCGACCTGCCCGGGCAGGTCCAGCACTTCACCGTTCCGGCCAGCGAACTCGACCTCGACGCCTTCCAAGACGGCTTCGGATTCGACGGGTCGTCGATTCGGGGATTCCAGGAGATCCAGGAATCGGACATGATCCTCAAACCCGATCCCGATACCGCCCTCATTGACCCCTTCATGGAGCGCAAGACGCTGCTTCTGTACTGCTTCGTGCATGACCCCATTTCCCACGAGCCGTACAACCGCGACCCGCGGTACGTCGCCAAGAAGGCCGAGCAGTACCTGCTGGGAACAGGATTGGCCGACACGTCCTACTGGGGACCGGAGGCAGAGTTCTATATCTTCGACTCGGCGCGATTCGACCAGAACCAGTTCTCGGCGTTCTACGAGGTTGATTCGGCTGAGGGCGCCTGGAACACCGGCGCCGAAGAGGATGGGCGGAACCTCGCCTACAAGCCGCGCTACAAAGAGGGGTACTTCCCGGTTCCACCCACCGATCACTACCAGGACCTGCGGTCGGAGATGTCCGCGGTGCTCGAAGAGGCCGGGATCAAGGTCGAGGTTCATCACCACGAAGTGGGCACCGCCGGCCAGGCGGAGATCGACATTCGCTATACGACTCTGCTTCGCCAGGCGGACAACGTGACTCTTTTCAAGTACATCGTCAAGAACGTCGCCTGGCAATACGGCAAGACCGTCACCTTCATGCCGAAACCCATCTTCGAGGACAACGGGTCCGGGATGCACACCCATCAGAGCCTCTGGAAGGACGGAGTGCCACTCTTCTACGATGAGACGGGTTACGCAGGTTTGTCCGACATGGCTCGCTGGTATATCGGTGGATTACTCAAACATGCCCCGGCCATACTGGCCTTCGCGGCACCTACCACCAACTCGTATCGGCGCCTGGTGCCCGGCTACGAGGCCCCGGTCAACCTGGTGTACAGCCAGCGGAACCGGTCGGCAGCGATCCGGATACCCCTGTACTCCCAAAAGCCTGCACTCAAGCGGCTGGAGTTCCGCTGCCCGGATCCCGCTGCCAACGCCTACCTGGCGTTTTCGGCGATGCTGATGGCCGGCCTCGACGGAGTCGAGAACCAGATCGAGCCACCCCCCCCGGTCGACAAGGACATCTACGACCTGCCACCGGAAGAATTGAAGAACCTTCCTTCGGTGCCGGGAAGTCTGGAAGAGGCCCTGGCGGCACTCGAGGCCGACCACGACTTCCTGTACAAGGGTGACGTATTCACCCCCGACCTGATCGAGGCATGGCTCGACTATAAGCGGGGCTCGGAAGTCGATCAGATGCGTCTGCGTCCTCATCCCTACGAGTTCTATCTGTACTACGACATTTGAACCCGGACCGGTAGTGACGATTGGCCGCCCCCGACCGAGGGGGCGGCCATGTTCTTGGCCGACGCGATCCGTCACGGAGGGAGCGAAGTCGGCATCGAATTCGGGGCGATCGGCGAGCGGCCGACCCAACTGATGGGCGGCGATCTCACTTACTTCCGGAACGACGGCTTCGCTTGACCGTGTTCTCGCTGTTGCTCCCCATGGCCGGCAGAGAGCACTGCTGCAACCAGCTTCGGCTAGAAGATCTCTTGGCACCAGGGGGCCGGGTGCCAGGAGAACATGGCGTCCGCCCGGCGCACATCTTCCGGGGAGCCTGCCACCCGACCGGCGGCGGCCAGGACGTTGAGACGGACGCCCCCCATATAGATGGCGCCGAGATCGGAAGCGGCGAGCCGAACCTCCGGTGCGGATGTGATGCGGATGCAACTCGATTCATCACCGGTTGTCTCCAAGAGGTACGTGCCGGTGTTCCAAGTGTTGAAGTCGTCGTGCACTTCGATGATGAGTTGTCCCTCTTGGGAGTACTTCCTGGCCATTAGGGCCGCCGGGATGTCGATCGGGCAGACCCAGAGAGAGTCGGAGATTCGCTGCGTGAGGCGGCGGGGGTCGCTCAGTAGCCAGGGGAGCGGGTCGTCGACCGGCAGGTTCCAGTAGCCGATCTTGCGGGTCAGGTCGATGGAGACGAGATAACGCCAGAGACTGTCGACGGCTGCCAGATCGACGGCCTGCAGGTCAGAGATACGCACCTCGCCGTTGGGGAAGCCATCGTCGTCCCATTGCTCTTTGGCGCGGTATTGCACATACCCGCGCGGGGCACCCATCTCTTCGTAGACGGCGTACCGGTAGCTGGTAGCGCCTCCGCGCCGGCTTTCCGGGTCCCTGAATACGCGGTATTCCCAGTTCGTCTCGGATCGATCGAACATCCCGGGTCGCAGACGGCGGGTCTGGTCGTACACGGGGGGGAGCAACCGTTTCGCCTCGTCCAGTTCCACCAGGCGCACGGCGCCAGAACCCAGGGGAGATCCGCGGAACCCGGCGTGGCTTCGGTCGATCTCGGCTTCAACCATGGTGGCGGCCGCTCCAAAGCCGAATCGACCGTAGATCGAGCTCTCCGACGCCCAAAGCCCGGCCAGCGCATCGCCGTGGTTCCGGGCTTCGTCGAGATGGGCTCGCATCATCAGCCGCAAAGCTCCTTGACGGCGGTGGGTGGCGAGCACCGACACCATGGTGGTCCCGGCCACCGGTGCCGCGCCGCCGGGCACCGTCATGTCGAGGCTATATGCGCCGGCCGTGCCGATCATCTGCTCACCGTCGAAGGCGCAGATGGTGCGTTCGATCTCGAGAGTCGCATTGAACGACTCAGTGCCTTCGTCGGTCGGATCGAACCCGAATGCCAGTCCCATCAACCGGCGGAACTCCGGTCTTTCGTTTTCCGTGATAGGGCGAATGGTGAATGTCATCAGTCGGTCATGCTACGTGGCGGGTGGGGAGGGTGGTGCTATGTCGCGCCGATACGGTCTTCGTATCGCCGAGCCTTTCAGCGGCACTCGGCCGGGGTCCCGACGAGGTCGAGAAGAAGGAAGCCGCAACCAAGTATCTAAGCGCCGGTGCCTGAGATAGCAGCGGCGGCCGCTACGAGAGCATCGTAGGCGGTGGCGAACTCGGCGGAAGCAGCCTGGAAGGCGGCCAGCGCATCACGGCGGGGTTGGGCGCTCGGGCCTTCGAACCCGACCCGGGCATCGCGCCCGGCGGCGCGAATCTTCCCTGCCGCGGTGGCCAGGTCGGCGTGGATGGCCGCCAGTTCGTCGTATCCGGCGGGCGGTGCCGCGATCTCAACTCCGTCGGCGAACACCGAGGCGCGATCTTCGACATCCCGGAATATGGCCAGCGCATCCTGGTACTCGATCACCCTGGGGGTGGCATCCTGCTGTGTGTTGACGTCGAGCAGGTCGGCTTCGATGCCGGCCAGCTCGGCGTTGGACCCGGTCATTTTGTCGACGTACGCCTGCACTTCGGCTGGGACGGTTGGAGCGACCGTGGTCGTTGTCTCCCCGTCGCCATCGACGGTGGTGGGGGTGTTAGCCGACGACGTCGTTGTGGTCTCTTCGGGCTGCGTTTCGGGGAGCTGCTGGACGAAGAAATAGGTGAATCCGACCATCCCCACGATGATGAGCGGAAGGATCCAACGGCCTGGCTTGGGATCTGGATTTCGACTGGTCATCGGCACCAGAACGTTAGCGGACCGAAGGCGGGTTCCCTAGGAGCCCGACAGCCAACCCTCTTGAAGGTGAATGCTCCTTCCCTTACGTTGACCGAGTTCCCGTGCTCCCCTTCGGACGAATGAGGTGAACCGAATGGATGTGTCAGCGTCAGACGATTCAGAGGAACCGGTTGAGGTGTACGAGCACATCCCATGGGCTGAACTGGCGGTGCTTCCCCGGGA
The DNA here is from genome assembly GCA_035282865.1 of Acidimicrobiia bacterium. Taxonomy (GTDB): domain Bacteria; phylum Actinomycetota; class Acidimicrobiia; order Spongiisociales; family UBA4744; genus UBA4744. Next base: position 6,035 of record DATEVB010000228.1, read on the forward strand.
CAAGAAGCCCTGGGTGGTCTATCTCGCCGCCGGCGCTGTCGCGGCCGCATCGCTCGGGGCGATGGCGGCCCGCTCTGTCGGCCGCACGCCGGAGCCTCCGCCCGCCGCCGTCCCGCCTACGGTGACGGTGCCGGTGGTCACCACCCTGCCCTGGCCCGCACCGGAGGGGGAACTCCTCACCGAAGCCGATCTGCTGGCGGAGATCCCGGGAAGGGGCGAAGTGAGTGCCGCCGCCCGGGCCGAGTGGTTCGTGACGGATTACTTCTCCTCGGGCGGTGATCCGGGAACCGATCAACAGGTGCTCAATGCGCTTCCCGACGGTTCGAGCCTGCCGGCCGCGACCGGCGCCGGGTTCTCCTCGTACGTGGAATGGGTGGCTACCTCTCGCATCGAGGCCGTCGGCAACCAGCGATTCAGGTCAACGGTGCTGTTCCGCATGCTGGTTTCCAGCGGCGACGAGAGTTACGTCCGGATGCCTGTGCGGGCGGTCGATGTGGTCGTAGAGGTGGACGCCGGAGGAGGCACCAAGGTCGTGGATCTACCGATGCCGGCCGGTGTGCCCGCCGGGCCCCCATTGCCGACTTGGGCAGATCCCGTCGAGAAGGTACCGGACCTTGTCCGGGCGGCGGCGCTTCGCCTGGCCCGGTCGTGGGGCGCCGATCCAACGGTCATCGAGGGAAGCAAACGAGAAGGGGGATGGCGGGTCGTCGTTGGTGTTGCCGATGAGGCGGGTGTCTCCTGGCCTCTGACTCTATGGCTCACCGATCAGGGTGAGCCCGCCTGGCCCGCTGGGATCGGAGACTTCTAATCGGAGAAGTGGCTCTGTAGGATCTCCTGCGCCGGCCCGGCGATCTCGGCCCAGTCCGCGTCGGGGGTCTTGGTCAATGTCACAAAATCGGCGGTCATGAAGATGCTCGTTATGCCGGGGATCGAGAGAAGCACAGCAGCCAGTGGGTCGTCGTCATCTCGACCGGCCACGAAGGTCCTGGGTCCGCCGACTTCGACCCCGACCGTGAACTTGAGCGCATTGGGGTTGGGTGTGGACTCGATCTGTACCGGCATCAGCCATCCTTTCGACGCACCGCATCGTAGCGAGGAGGCCTGATGTCGAACGACCCCACTGCGCTGGGAGTGGACGTCGGAGGCACCTTCACCGATCTAGCCGTCTGGGACGGTTCCCGGCTACGGTCCGGGAAAACCTCGTCGACCCTCGATCAGAGTGAAGGCGTGTTGGCGGGGGCGGCGGCGGTGCTCGGCAAAGGGTCGACCGGACGTCTGCTCCACGGAACCACGGTGGCGACCAACGCGCTGCTGGAACGCAAAGGAGCCCGAACTGCGCTCGTAACGACGGCCGGGTTTGCGGATGTGGTCGAGATCGGGCGGCAAGACCGGCCGGCGCTGTACGACCCGATGGCCGATCGGCCCATCCCGCTTGCCTCTCGGGAGCTCCGCTTCGGAGTCAACGGCCGTATCGATGCCGCCGGGGCGGAGATCGAGCCCCTCCAGGACCTGCCGAGGATGGTCGACGAGGTGCGGCAGTGCCGGCCGGAGGCGGTAGCTGTTTCCTTGCTGTATGCGTACGCCGCACCGGCGCACGAGCGGGCGGTGGCGGCCTCCTTGGCGGCCGTGCTGGACGGCGTTCCGATATCGATCTCGTCCGAGGTTGCGGCGGAGTTCCGCGAGTTCGAACGAACCTCGACGACCCTGCTCAACGCCTACCTCGAACCCGGCACGGGCCGCTACCTGCGCAACTTGCAAGGGCGGGTTGCCGGGGCCGGTCTTGCAGAAGAGGTACTGGTCATGCGTTCCTCGGGCGGCCTGATGGACGTGATGGCCGCCGCCCGGCTCCCGGCCGCGGTGCTGTTGTCCGGCCCGGCCGGAGGTGTGGTGGCTTCCGCCGAGCTGGGCAAGGCGCTCGGTTACGAGCGGCTCGTTTCGTTCGACATGGGCGGCACCTCGACCGATGTCTGTCGTATCGAAGGCGGCCGCCCCGAGGTCTCCTACGAACGGGCGGTCGACGGGTACCCGTGCCGGATGCCCGCCGTGGCCGTGCACACGGTGGGAGCGGGCGGCGGGAGCCTGGCCTGGATCGATCCGGGTGGTGCCCTGCGGGTGGGGCCGCAAAGTGCCGGCGCCCACCCGGGTCCCGCTTGTTACGGCAGGGGAGGGGATGAGCCGACCGTGACCGATGCCGATCTCGTGGCGGGCAGGCTTTCGACCGGGACGCTGCTGGCCGGCTCGCTTCGGCTCGACCGGGAAGCGGCGCGACGAGCACTGGCCCGTCTGGCCGAGCGGCTCGGCATCGCCGAAGCAGCCACCGCCTTGGGCGTGATCGACGTGGTGGAAGCGCATATGGAACGGGCAGTTCGGACCGTGTCGGTTGAGGAGGGCGCCGATCCGCGAACGGCCATGCTGGTGGCATTCGGCGGGGCGGGTGGGATGCACGCCACGGCGCTGGCGCGTCGCCTGGACATGGCTGGGGCCGTGATCCCTCCCTACGCCGGAGTATTCAGCGCGGTGGGACTGCTGCTCAGCCCGCCCCGGAGCGACACGGTGCAGGGTGTGCTGATGGCCGAGGGCGATGAAATCGACGAGGTCCTGACCCGGGTGAGAGACCAAGCCCGGCAGCACATGATCGCCGAAACCGGACGGTCGCCGGTGGGCGTGCGCAGCCTGGTCGACGTGCGGTACCGCGGCCAATCTCATGAAACACCGGTGGTCTACCAACCGGGTGACGGTTGGCCCGTGCTCACCGCCCGCTTCCACCGGGCGCATCGGGAGCGCAACGGCTTCGCCCGGCCCGGTGATCCGATCGAGGTCGTGGCGGCTCGCGCCGAGGCAGCCGGTGAGGCGGCCATGCGATGGCCGGACCTGCCCGAGATCGTGCCGACCGGTGAGCCCCGGCGGGGTACTCGAACGGTGCTCACCGGAGAAGGTCGGCAGGAGGCGTCGGTGTGGTGGCGGCCCGGTCTGGCCGCGGGAGCCGAGGTGGTGGGTCCGGCGATCATAGAAGAGGCCGAGGCCACCACCTTCCTGGGGAAGGGAGAGCGGGCCAGGGTGCACCCGTCGGGTGCGTTGGAGGTGGCCTGGTGACGGTAGACCCGATCACGCTCGAAGTGGCCCGTAACCAGTTCGCCTCGGTTGCCGATGAGATGGGGGCCGTGCTGCGCCGGACTGCGTACTCGCCCAACATCAAGGAGCGGGCCGACTGTTCGTCGGCGGTGTTCGTTCCGAACGGGGAGATGCTCGCCCAGGCGGAACACATCCCGGTGCACCTCGGTTCCATGCCCGCCTCGGTGGCGGCCGTCTTGGAGAGCGCTGATCTGGAACCCGGGGTTCAGTACGCCGTCAACGATCCGTACCACGGAGGAACCCATCTCAACGACCTGACACTGGTTCGACCGGTGCACGTGGGAGATGAGCTGATCGGCTGGGTCGCTAACCGTGCCCATCACGCCGATGTCGGCGGAGAGGCGCCCGGTTCCATGCCTGCGCACGCCACCACCCTCGACCAGGAGGGCCACGTGGTAGCTCCGGTGGCAGCGGTTCGAGACGGGGAATGGCTGGAAAGCTTCGTGGAGCCGTTCCTAGCGGCCACCCGCACGCCGGCCGAACGGCTCGGAGACCTGTCCGCCCAGCTCGGTGCCAACGAGGTCGGGGCGAGGAGGTTGGCCGCACTGGCCGATCGGGAGGAGGTCGGCGCCTACGTCCGGGTTACCCAGGCCCTGCTGGCCTATGGAGAGCGAAGAATGGTCGCCGCCATCACCGCCCTTCCCGATGGGATCTTCCGGTTCGAAGACGTGATGGAGTGGCAGGACGACTTCCTGACGGTCAGGGTGATCGTGACCATCGAGGGTGGTCGTTTGCTGGCCGACTTCACGGGCACCGCCAACCAAATCGAGGGAAACATCAACGCCGTTGAGGCAGTGACCCGCTCGTGTCTCTACTACGCGGTTCGGGTGGCAACTGATCCGACCATCCCCGCCAACGGGGGGTGCTACCGGCCCCTGTCGCTCTTGGTTCCCCCCGGTTCGTTGGTGAACGCTCGTCCCCCGGCGGCGGTGGCGGCCGGTAATGTCGAGACCAGCCAACGCATTGCCGACGTCCTGCTCGGGGCGCTGGCCCAGGCGGCGCCGGATCGGGTGCCGGCCGCCTCGCAGGGCACGATGAACAACGTGCTGATCGGCTCGGACAGCTTCGCCTACTACGAGACCCTGGCAGGCGGACAGGGAGGACGCCCCGGCAAGCCGGGCCAATCGGGTATCCACACCGGCATGACCAATACCAAGAACACTCCGATCGAAGCCCTCGAAATGCACTACCCCTTCCGGGTGATCCGCAATGAGCTGCGACGAGGCAGCGGGGGCGCCGGCCGGTATCCGGGCGGGGAGGGCATCGAGCGAGAGATCGAGCTTCTGGTTCCGGCAACCGTGTCGTTGATGGGGGAGCGCCGGGTGGT
>DATEVB010000229.1:0-2365 GCA_035282865.1 Acidimicrobiia bacterium
GATTCGATTTCGCCTATTCGGACGAGCCGTGGCTCGATCACTCTTTCATGGTGCCGCTTCTCTATCTGACCCCGCAGCTCGACGTGCCGGTGGTTCCTGTGTACACGAACACCAACGCGCCGCCGCTTCCGTCCGCCCGACGGTTCGTCGAACTGGGGAGGTATTTGCGGACATCTTTGCTCGGGTCCTCTCTCCGGCGGCGGGTTGCCATCATCGGAACAGGGCACCTGGCGTTCGAATTGGGCGGACCTCGCCAGTTTCTCGGCACTTCGCCGGATCCCGAGTTCGATGGGCTGACGCTCGAGTGGATGGCCAAGGGGGCGGTGGAAGAAGCAATTGAGGCCTGCAGTTTCGAGCGGCTCCTATCGGCAGGCAATCTGACGTTTCAGTTCCTGAATTTTCTCACCTGTCTGGCCGCCGCCGGCGCCCGCCCGGCCACCATTGCTGAGGCGACGCCGTGCCGCTTTGGACATGAGCCTTTCTTCGCGTGGGAGGAAGATTGAGCCGATACATGATCAACAAGCTCATGCTGGAAATCGACCGCCATGACGAATCCGTTGAGGCCTTCAAACGCAATGCGACGGCCTTCCTCGAGGCATGGGAGGCTGCGGCTCTTTCCCCGAATCCCCCTTACCCGGACGGCGGGAGCTTGACGCCCGACGAAAGGGAAGCTTTTGCGAACTGGGACTTCGAGAAGCTCTACGCCCTCGGAGCCCACCCCTATCTGCTCTGGCACCTGGTGCGGGCGATCTTCGTTCCGGAGCGTTTGACCGTCGAGGAATTGGGTGACGCCTTCAGAGCCGCCGTCGCCAAGCACGATTGGCCCGACTTCTCCACCTGAGCAGGCTGGTTGGTTATCGTGGGCCGATGCCTGTGATCCGGAACCTTTATGTTGAGACCGCCGACCGGGCCGTCGACCTCATTGCCAGTCCGGCCACCGGTGCCCGCTGGGAGCAACCCAGCGTGTTGGCTCGGATGTCGATCGGCGACCTCGCCGGCCATCTGGCCCGGTCGATTCTCCAGGTCGAGTGGTACCTCGACGCTCCTCATTCCGACACGGAACCTGTTGACGCGGCCCGCTATTTCATTCGAGAGGGCGATCCGACCGATCTCGACTCGGCTCACAATCAGGGGATTCGGGAGAGGAGCTCGGAGGTCGCCCGGCAAGGTTACCAGCAGCTCGTCTCCTCGACTCGTGCGACACTCGACCGGCTTCGGGACCGGCTTCCGACCGAGCCCGACGGCCGTCTTCTCGAGGCCTTGGGTTGGGTTCTCCCCTTGGACGAGTATCTGAAAACGAGATTGGTCGAGACAACGGTGCACTTCGATGACCTCAGATTGTCGACCGGTGTAACGGACGGTCCGCTCCCAGCGCAGGCGATCGAGGTGGCGGTCGATACGCTCCTCGAGGTAGCAAGGCGCCGCCATGGGATGGCGGCGGTCCTCACGGCCCTAGCCAGACGAGAACGTGACGTGGTCCAAGCGCTGCGGGTGTTCTGACAGAAGGAGATGACCATGGACTTAGGGATCGCGGGGAAGACCGCTTTGGTGACGGCCTCCAGTCGGGGGCTCGGAAAAGCCTGTGCCGTGGCACTCGCCCGGGAAGGCGTCCACATCACCATCAACGGAATCGGTGAGCAGCACCTCGCCAAGGCTACCGAGGAGATACGAGCGCAGACCGGAGTGGAGGTCACCCCGGTCGCGGCCGATATCAATACTGTCGATGGTCGGGCGACGCTCCTCGCCGCGTGTCCGGATCCGGACATCCTCGTCAACAACAACTGGGGTCCACCGCCGGGCGATTGGGTGTCTTTCGAATACGAGGACTGGCTGAAGGCGGTCGAGTCCAACATGCTGGCGCCGATCATGATGATCAAGGGAGTCGTGGGGGGCATGCGTAGGCGGAGATTTGGCCGTATCGTCAACATCACTTCCCAGATGGTGAAGTCCCCGTTCTCGGTTATGGCGCTTTCGGCCGGAGCCCGGGCCGGCCTGACCGCAGCCTGCAAGGCCCTTTCCCGCGACGTCGCCGCGGACAACGTCACCATCAACAACCTCCTGCCCGAGCGGATCGACACGGAGCGCCAGGTCTATATGGCTCGCCGGCGGGCCGAGTCGTCTGGCATGACCTACGAGGCCGCCCGTCAAGAGATGGTGGACAGTATTGCCGCCGGTCGGATGGGGACACCGGAAGAGTTCGGGCGGGCTTGCGCCTTCCTCTGTAGCGCTCACAGCGGCTATATCTCGGGCCAGAATCTCCAGCTCGACGGTGGGTCGTACCGCGGCGCGTTCTAGCCTGACCCATCGACACAGTCGTCTCCCGGCCATATCATTTGAACATGTTCATCTACTGGTTTCTCGGCGG
>DATEVB010000230.1:0-8262 GCA_035282865.1 Acidimicrobiia bacterium
CTCCCGGGTTCGAGTCGTTGCGTGGTGTCCGAGACTCCGGTCGCCGAGAGCCCCTCCTCATCGAATTCGTGTTCATACTCCACCATTTGTTCGAACTCGAGTTCGTGTTCCTCGGTCATCTCCCAGACGGCCATGATCGGAAACACCTTCACGAACAACGTAATCAGGAGAGCGAAGAAGGCGAAACCGCCGGCGGTGATCGACCATTCCACCCACGTCGGGGTGTAGCTGGCCGGCTCGTAAGGGAGCAGGGGAGCGCGCAGCCCGGTGACCACAATGAAATATCGTTCCACGAACATACCCAGATCGACAAACACTGCGGCGGTGACGATCCCCCCGATGGTGCGGAGCCGCCGGATGAACATGAAGACGACCGGCGTGAGCAAACCTCCGATGAAGTAGAACCAGAAGTACGGGGCGAACTCTTCGACGAAGAGCTGGCGGAAGAGGAACTCGGTGCCCTCTTCGAATTTGAATCCGGCTGTGATGTACTCCGACAGATTGGCGTAGATCATCACACCCGCCATGGCCGCCAGCAGATACCCGAGGTAGAGGAAGTGTTTGGGGGTGATGTACTCCTCCAGCCGGTATACCCGTCGCAGGATCGCCATGACGACGATCAAGGTTGCGATGCCTGAGAAGATGGCCCCCGCTACGAAGAAGAATCCGAAAATCGTGCTGTTCCACGCCTCGCGTAGGGTCATCGCGAAGATCCAGGACACAACCGTGTGAACCGAGACGGCGATGGGAATGATGAGAATCATCATGATCGAGATGGCCCTACCGAGATGCCGCTTTTGGTCGGTCGTCCCCCTCCAGTTGATCGCCAGGATCCGATAGATCATGTGCTTCGGTCGCGACACAAAGGGGGCCATCCGGTCGCGGAAGAAGGCCAGGTCGGGCACCATGGGGAGATACAGGTAGACCATGCTGGCGGTGAGGTATGTGGTGACGGCTACCACGTCCCACACGATCGGCGATTGCCACCGGCCGTATTCGAGCACGTTCAACAACCGGTCCGGCCGTCCCAGATCGACGATCACGAACAAGGCACCCGTTGTCAGCGCCACCGCGGTGATGAACTCGGCCATTCGAGTGACCGGCGATCTCCAGCCGGCGTGGGATACCCGCAAGATGGCCGAGATGAGCGTGCCGGCATGGCTGATTCCGATGAAGAACACGAACATCGTGATGTACAAGCCCCACGAGATCCGGTCGCTCATGCCGGTCACGACCAGGCCTCGTCGCACTTGGACCGAGTAGGCGTACACCCCCCATCCCGTGACGGCGAGGAGGAAGAAGAGAACCACGTAATAGTTGCGGGTCGTCTTTCGCGCCGGATTGAGGGTGGTGGTTTCCAGCCGCAGCCGCCAGTCGTTCATCGGCTCCATGTGTCGCTCCCGGGCGCGGTCTTGGTCCACGGCCATACGGTGGGCAGTCGACCGATTCGAGAGGGCACCCGTCCTACCGCTTCGCCGTGGCCCGGGATGTAGAAAACGCGGGGTTGGGTGCCGAGCTCTTCCTTGAGGATGAAGGCGTTTTGCTCGGCTGTGAAAGCGGCCATGGATACGAGCTGGTGACCGTTCGTGGCAATGTCCTCCTCGAGGTCACCGTAGTAGATGGCCTGGTTGGGGCAGGCCTGGATGCAGTACGGGAGTGTGCCGGCTCGAACCATATCCGGGCAGAAGTCACATTTCATGACCGTTCCTTTGATGGCCGGTACCTGCGCCTCCAGGTTGTAGTTGGCCAGGTGGGCTTCGGGCGGAACGGGCGGCTCACCCCAATTGAAGAACCGCCGATCGTACGGGCAGGCCGCCATGCAGATGCGACAACCGATGCAGCGTTGCTGGTCGATCAGAACGAGTCCCTCTGGTGTGGAGAAGGTGGCACCGACGGGACATACGTTGACGCACGGAGGGTTCTGGCAGTGCTGGCAGGGTATTGGCACGAACCGTGTGCCTTCCCCTTCGAGTTCGTATTCGAACACTTCGATCCATTGCATCGGCTCCGGGAGGAGATGCCCTTCGACACAGGCAGCAGTGCAGCGAGGCGGCGATCCGACGCTCTGGCACCCGTCGCAGTGCCGCAGATCGATGATCATCGCCCACTGCCGGATTCGTGAGAATGGTGATTGGGGCTCCTCTGGCAGTTGCCGACCGGCCAGGAGTTCCAGGGCCTTCGGCACGGTACCCATCGGTCCGATGAACAAGGCCGACATCCCGAACATGCGGATCGCCGTGCGCCGGTCGATCATCCGGAGGAGTACTTGCAGGTTCCCGCCGGTCGCATCCTGAGCGACGACGATCTGGGAGGTGCGGCGGTTGCGAAGCCGGCCGAACACGGCCACTGCAATCCCGACCCCGGTAGTGAGCATCAGTAAACCCGGGAGACCACGGATACCAGCCGCCGCTGCCAGCAGTGCGGAGCCCATCACTGCCAGCCAAAGGGGACCGACGGCCCGGATCGTTTCACTCAACGACCTACCCGAACGGTCCACAGCCCTCCTTTCGGGGAAACGCCGACTTCGTGTCGGGCTCACCCGGCACCGCGCTGAAACGTTCGGTCATCCTATCAAGACGCACTCGAGGGTGTCGCGACCCGGCGCGATTTCTGGCGGCAGCTCCGGGGAGATGGGTAGGAGCATCTGGTCCGGTCCCGCCCCGCTGTGCGGCTGGGACTGTAGGACCAGCATCTTCCCACCTTCGATCGCCCGGCTGGTTCTTGCTCTCGTGGATCCCTAGAGTTCGGGCGTTTGCCCGGCCAAAACCTGGTCGAGGGCCCGCTGCAGAACGGCGGCGTTCACTTCGCCGGCTATCTTGCCCTGGATGATCCCGTCGGCATCGACGATGTACGTCTCGGGAACGCCGAAAACGCCGAGCTCAACGATGGCTCGAGAGTCCGGATCAACGACGTAACTGTAGTTGGTACCCCGCCCGAACTCGTCGAGAAATGCCGACGCCTGCTCGGGCTCGTCCTGGTAGACGATGCCGAGGAAATGAACCCCGCGATCCTGGTAGGCGAGGGCGGTTGAGGTTAGATCGTCGTGCTCGAGGCGACAGGGGAAGCACCAGGACGCCCAGAAGTTGATGACCAACACCGTTCCACGCTGATCTGCGATGGCGAAGGTCCCGTCCTGCTCGAGGTAATCGAAGCTCATGTCGGAGATGGGCCGGCCGATCAGCGGTGAGTCGACCAAGCGCGGGTCCTGGCCGAAGCGGCCGTTGAATACAAACACCAGGAGGGCGACCATGGCCAGGATCCCGGCGATGGGCAGCACGCCGCGGGGGAGCCGGCGGGCTGGCTTCGTATAGGTGGTTTCTTTGGTCATCAGCCGTCTCCTGCGCGGCGCGCTTCGGCGAGGGCTTGATCCACCTCGGATTGGATGGACGGAGGCAGGTTCGGGATGGCCGCCACCTCCTCCAACCACGGGATGGCTCCTTGCGGGTCCTCCAGGCCGTAGAGGAGTATGAATCCGAGGAAGAGCTTGGCCTCGTCGTTGGTCGGATCGGCCGTCAGGCTCGTTTGCACATACTGTTGGGCCGCCTCCGGTTGTCCGGTGACATAGGCCATCCACCCTATCCGCGACAGGGCGCGCCCCTCTTCGGCCGGGGTGGGGTTGTTCTCGGCGATGAAGAGGTAGTGATCCAGGGCGGCGCTGTACTCTTGAGCTTCGAAATATCGGTCGGCCAGGGCCAAACGCATAGCGTTGATATCGGGGTTCTCGGCGACGACCGCCTCGAGTTGCTCGTTGCTCACCGAGGCGGGGTCGACGCTGAGGCCACCCGGCGATGAAGACGCCGTTCCCGCAGGCGTTGCATCAGGTGCGATGTCCTGAGCAGCGAAGAAGATGGCGACCGAGAGCGCGACGACGACGAGCACGGATCCGACAATTGCCCGTCGCCCGGATCGAGGCTGGGTCTGGGCGTGCGGGGGCGCCTCACCGGAACGGCCCATCGTGGTTTGCGGGACATTTCCAAGGGCGGCAGCCGCCTGGTCGTATTCCTGTTGATACGTCGCCCGCAAACCCTCGGCCGTCTCAGGGTCGATTTCCCCGATGTCGACCTGCTCGTCCAGCTCTTCGAGATCCCTCCGAGCCAGGGCCAGCCTGTCCTCGAGTGCCCGTCGGTCGGTCATGTGCGAGCCGTATTCACGGGTGGCCGCCTCCGGCTCAGGATCATCCCTATGCCACCCGCCACCGCCACCACCGGGAGCAGCCACACGAGCAAGGTGCGCCCGGCGAAGGGTGGGTCGAGGAGGATGCCGTCGCCATAACGAGCCGTGAAATAGGAGATGATCTGGGCGTCGGTCTCACCGGCGGCCACCTTCTCCGCGACGATTTCCATCATCGCGGCAGAGGTTTCGGAAGGGGAATCGCCGATCGCTTCTCCCTGACACACCGGGCATTTGATCCGCGAGCCCAGTGCCTCCACGCGGTCTTGTGGGGCGCTATCGCCCATGACGAGTCCGACGACGACCACCGCGGCCAGCACGACCGTGACCGCCCATCCGATCAGGGTACGGGCCCTGTTATCCATCGCGAGAGGCCCTAGTTTCCGTCAACCGTTCGCCGCTGGGTTTTTTGACCAGTCGCGACCAGAGCACGGCCGCCGCCGCCACGAATCCCCCCACCCACACCAACCAGATGAACGGAAACCAGAACACGCCGAGTGTGACCTGTCGGGCGTCGATGCTCTTCAGCGAGAGGTAGAGGTCGCCATTCCATGATGCGTCGACCTCCGGGGTGGCCACCGATTGGGTCGAGGTGGGGTACTGGTTGAGCCGGGGCTCGAGGTTGCTCACCACCTTGCCGTTCTTGGCGACTTCGACCAGAGCCCCGCTGACGAATCGGGTGGATTCCTGCCGGGTGAAGGAGGAGACGTAGGTGATGTCGAAACCCGCCACCGACTCGGTACTCCCGGGAGTGAGCGTGATGTCGGTCGCAACCGAGAGGTTGGCCGAGAAGGCGATGCCGATAGCCAAAACCGCCACCCCCAGGTGGGAGATCTGACCACCCCAATACCCCGGGTCGTTGCGCATGACGCGCAGAGCTCCGGCCGGGAAAGACATTTGGCGCTTAGTGGCCATCGTCCGGGCGTTCATGAAGAGGTTGTGGGCGATCACTGAGATGACGAAGACCGCGGCCAGGATGAAGGCCAGCAGCCAGGGCGTGCGGTATCCGAGCACCACGGCCAGCGCCGCGGCGCCCAGCGCCACTCGCAGCGGGTTCCGGATGCGTTGCCACACGATGTCGGGTCTTGCTGAGCGGTAGGGGGTGATGGGTCCGAGGCCCATCGCCAGCAGCAAACCAAAGGCCAGCGGGATGGCCAGCCGATCGAAGAACGGCCGTCCGACCCCCACCTGCGCCCCGCTGAATGCCTCCACGAACATGGGGTAGAGCGTGCCGGTCAAGACAACAAATGCGAACACGGTCAGCAACAGGTTGTTGAGGAGGAAGGCTCCTTCGCGGCTGGCCAGCGAATCCAGGCGGGGAGATGAGGCCACCAAGTGCGCGCGAGCGGCAAACAAGCCGAACGACGCCACCAGCACGACCATCAAGAACCACAGCAATGCCGGCCCGATCGGAGATTGGGTGAAGCTGTGCACCGAGGTGATAACCCCCGACCGGGTGAGGAACGTGCCGAGGATGGTCAAAGCGAACGTGGCGATGACCAGCACGAAATTCCAGGCTTGCAGCATGCCACGCCGCGCCTGAACGACAGACGAGTGGAGGAACGCGGTGGCGATCAACCATGGCATGAAGGAGGCGTTCTCAACCGGATCCCACGCCCAGTAGCCGCCCCAACCGAGCACTTCGTAGGACCACAAGCCGCCGAGCACGATGCCGGCGGTCAGGAAACTCCAGGCGATCAACGTCCACGTGCGGGTACGGAGCAACCACTCGGTCCCGCTCGCCCCCAGCATCAACGCCGCCATCGCAAAGGCAAAGGGGACCGTCATACCGACATAGCCGACGTAGAGCATCGGCGGATGAACCGCCATGAGGATGTGGTTTTGGAGCAACGGATTGGGGCCGCGTCCTTCCAGGGCGGCCAGCGAGTCGGCCCAAGGCCAGTGGCCGGCTTCGAGACATCCGATCGAAGCAGGCTGCGCACATATGCTGAACGGATTTGAGACGGTCGCCATCAACACGAAGAAGTACAGGCTGACGATCCCCATCACGGCGAGGGCGCCCGAACCGAGCAGGTCGGGTCCGGATCGCCTGGCAACACCGCGATAGACGGTGTAAACAAAGACGGCCAGGACCAACCCCCACAACACGATGCTGCCCTCGAGCGCCGCCCAGGCGGATGCCACTTTGAAGATGAACGGGGTGGTGGTCGCCGAATTGTTGGCGATGTAGGCGATCGAGAAGTCGTCGTTGAGGATCCCGACCTCGAGAGCGATCATCGCCAGAACGGCCCCGCCGACCAGTCCGTAGACAGGCCATTGGAGTTTTGCGACCGTGGCCCTTGCGGGATTCCGCATACCGCGGAATCCCTGCACGGTGAGCGCCAGGGAGGACAGGGCGGCGAAGAGGATTGCCAGGTAACCGATCGTCGCAGTCATGACCCCTCAGCCCCCGGTCGGCGGGACGTAGGCGCCATCTTCTTCAGACCTGTACTCCTCGTCGTGTTTGACGATCAACGTGTCCGACTCGAAATGGTCGCCAGACCAGGCGCCTTCGACGACCACCCCGATACCCTCCCGGAATAGCTGGGGAGGGGCTCCGGTGTTCACGACGTCGATCGACTTGTCTCCGTCGGTGACCACGAAGGTGACGCCCTTGTCGGTCTCCTGGACGGTGCCGTCCACCACCAGGCCACCGAGGCGGAACCGCTCGCCGTCCGGGAAGTCCGTTCGTTGCGTGACTGCCTCGGCGGGGGTCAAGTAATAGACGAGGTTGTCGCCGAGGCCTCCGAACAGCATGAATCCCAGGACCAGGACGACAACGCCGATGGCCGGCAAGACAAACGACTTGTACGGCATCTGGTCATCCCTCCTTGCGGCGATCGACCCTGCGTGTGCGTCCGACGAGATACAGTGTGTAGAGGATCATGAAGCCGTACACGACGGAGTAGCCGACAACCACCCAACCCTCAGACATCGCCGGTCACCTCCCCCAGTCTTGGTGCGGTGATGCCCGACCCGGCGATCTCGAAATCGGAAAGGGCTTCCGCCTCCTCCAGCTCGTCTTCGATCCTGGCCAGCCTCGTTCTCCAGCTGGTGAACGCCAGATAGACGAGCGTGAAGGCCCCGAGGTTGATCATGAGCGCCCGAAGGAACTCCGGGTCGATTGGAGCATCCGGGCGAACGACCGTCGTACCCTGGTGGAGGGTGCGAAACAGGGTCACCGAGAAGTAGACGAGGGGCACCTGCACGAAGGCGATGATCCCCAGGACCGCTGAGCGCCTGGCCCTGGTCTCGGGATCCGGTATGCTTCGGCGCAACGCCAGGTAGCCGAGGTAGACGAAGAACATGATGGCGGTTGACATCATGCGAGCGTCGCCCCAGTCCCAGAACGTTCCCCACACCGGGTAGCCCCAGATCATGCCGGTCACCAGCGCCAAACCGGTGAAGAAGACCCCCACCTCGGCAGAACTCGCCGCGATCCGGTCCGCCAGAGGTGACTTCCTGACCAGCCAGACAACGCCGCCCACCAGTGTCACGCCGAAAGCAAGAAAGGCAAGCCACGCAGAAGGAACGTGCACGAACATGATCTTGGCAAAGTCACCCTGGGTGCGCTCGGAGGGAGCCAACACCGCGAACGTGAAGCCCGCCCCAATCGCCAGAACCGCCAGGACGTTGAGTACTTGGTGCGAACGTTGTCTCATCGAGATGACTCCTCCAACGGCCGTGCGGTCAACACACCGATCACCGCGATCGCCAGGTTCATGGTGGCGAGCAACGTGATCCAAAGCAGGATACTCGCCTCCTCGCGCAAAGCCTCGACGACCTGAGCCGAAGCAAGCAAGAGCGGCATCGACAGAGGGGCAACCAGCAGCGGAGTCAGGGTATTACGGGTGCGCAAACCGGCGGTCACCGAGCCGGCCAGCGTGCCCACCAGCGCTAGTCCCAGCGCCAGCAAGAACATGACGAGCAGCAGCCATGGCCATCCTGGTATACGACCGGGGTTGTAGAGGATGAGGGTTACCGGGGCCAGTACCGCTTCGAAGATCAGCAGAAGCAGGGTACTCGAGGCCATCCGACCGACGAATTGTGCGGCCGGATCAGTGCCCAGCAAGGTGAGCAACTCCCGTTGTG
>DATEVB010000231.1:0-36638 GCA_035282865.1 Acidimicrobiia bacterium
GCGCCGGGAGAAGAGCCGGTGCGCGTCGATCTTCATGAGATGACCGTCAGGCGAGCCCGCCGCGAGTACCGGGTTCCTATCGAGTTCTCGCCCCTGGATGAGCGAGACGGTTTCGACGAGACCGTGTTGGGGTATACCGCCGAACAGGCCGTCGCCGAGGCGAGCCGCTGCCTGGACTGCCATGAAATCTGCAGTCTGTGCGTGGGGGTGTGCCCCAATATGGCCTTGATGACCTACGAGATGGACCCGTTCGCAGCCGCCCTCCCGGCGCTCAGCGTGGACGGAGCTAGGGTGGTGGCCGGCGAGAAGCATGCCTATCGGGCAGTCCAGACCTTGCAAATCGCGGTGCTGACCGACTTCTGCAATGAGTGTGGCAACTGCACGACCGCCTGCCCGACCTCCGGCGACCCTTACAAAGACAAGCCGCGTCTCTACCTCGATCGAGCCGATTTCGAGGCGGAGAAGGACAACGCCTTCATGATGTTCGCAGACGGGTCGATAGAGGGTCGCTGGAACGGAGAGACTCACCGGATGTCAGTGAACGGCGCCGTCGAGTACTCATCGCCCTCGTTCTCGGCCCGTCTCGACTCCGGGACGTTCGGGTTGCTCGAGGCAACTCCCGGCCAAGGCACGGTCGACGGACAGGCGCTCTCCCTGGGACCGGCCGCCGACATGTTCGTCCTGTTGCGAGGCCTGCAGGGTTCCATGGCCCACCTGCCGGTGATGAGCAACGATGGTGCATCCCGTGCCAGGATCGAGCACCCCGGCTACCAGGAGTAGAGGCATAGGTGAAGCTATCCCAAACCCACCTGCTGGTTGAACGCCACGATCAGTTCGTCGATGGGATCAACCATCGCCTGGATGGAGGTCCAGTAGTCGGGGTCGTACCACTGAGCCTGGATCTCCTGGTAGGTCTTGCCTTGCTGCTCAACCCACGTGTAGTACTTCAGGTTGTGGACCCGCTTGCGGTCGTAGTAGCCCAGCTCCTGGACATGATCGATGCCCTGCCCGAGCAAGAAGTGGTGGAACGCGGCTGCCGCATCGAGGGTGGTGAACTCCCCACGCTCTTCGGTGAGCTCTCGCAGGCGGCTGCCGTACATCTCCATCGAGTCGGTCCCGACGGTGATGATGACATCCTGGGAGCCCATCTCGTAGTACTTCGCCATCTTGATGGCCATGAGCATGTTGCCGATGCCGGAGATGCCGAGTAGCGGCAATCTCGCGATCAGGTCGGGGGCCACTCCCTGGTCCGCCAGATAGGCGGCTCCGGCCGGCTCGTTGAACAAGCGGGTGAGGGCGATGGTCGCTTCATCGTCCAGTCCGATGGCCATGTCCGTGTTCTTGACGTTGTGAATCCAGGGGATGTGCTTGTCGCCTATGCCTTCGATACGGTGCTCGCCGAATCCGTTGTACAGAATCGTCGGGCATTGGATGGCTTCGCCGGCGGCGATCTTGGAGTTGGGATAGAGCTGCTTGAGGTAATCGCCCGAAGCGATGGTCCCGGCGGAGCCGGTGGTCAGGGTCACGCCGCGGAACTCGTCTCCGGGCCTCATGGCGGCTTCGAGCACCTCGACCATGGCCGGACCGGTCACCGCGTAGTGCCACAGGTAATTCCCGAACTCGTCGAACTGGTTGAAGATCACTAGATCTTCCCCGGAGGCACGCAGTTCGTTGCACTTGTCGAAGATTTCCTTGACGTTCGACTCGGAACCCGGGGTCTTGATGATCTCGCCGGCGACGCTCTCCAACCAGCTGAACCGCTCCGCGCTCATGCCCTCGGGGAGGATGGCAATCGACTCGCAGCCCAGGAGGTTGGAGTCGTAGGCGCCTCCCCGGCAGTAGTTGCCCGTCGATGGCCAGACGGCTTTCTGGGTGACTGGATCGAACTGGCCGGTGACCAGTCGGGGAACCAGGCATCCGAAGGCCGCTCCGACTTTGTGGGCGCCGGTCGGGAACCACTTTCCCTCGAGGAGGAGAATCCTGGCCGATGTGCCGGTCAATTCCGACGGAAGCTCGAGGTAATTCACCCGCCCGTAGCCACCGCCGCTGGGGGTCGGCACGTTATGCCAGGTGATCCGGAACAGGTTGCGTGGATCGAGGTCCCACAGTCCGACGGACTGGAGTTCCTGCCTGATGGAGTCGGGTACCAGGGAGGGATCGCGCATCTGCTTGAAGGTGGGGATGCGAATCGAACGTCTATGTGCCTGTCCGGCCGCCGATTCCAGGGTCTTCTCGTGGATGGTGAGATCAATCATGTGAGAGCGCCTCGTCCTTCGTTGTTCGTTCCAAGTTCTTCGTTCTCATGGTCCACCGTTGGCGGTTGGCAGGTTGCCGCTTGCTGCAACCGCCAATTGCCAGTTGCCAACAGCCAACTTCCAACACTTACTTCCCACTCCCCATTGCCTCTTTCAGTGCTTCAAGGGTGGGTTCCACCACCATCGGCTCGGTCCCGGCGGCCGCCACGGCCTTCATGGCCGAGGCGACATCCTTGAGGCCGCTCCCGGTGGACAGCACAACGACCCGATCGTTGGGCCCGACCAAGCCTCGATCGACGGCGGCGATCAGGCCGGCATAGGCGGCAGCTCCGGCCGGCTCGGCGAACACACCTGATCCGCGCGCCAGGGTGGGGACGGCCGCCAGAATGGCCCCGTCGCTCACCCGCAGGAATGCCCCGTCGGTTTCGATGACGGCGGCCATGGCCTTGATACGGTCGCGGGGAAGGTCGGCGGCGATCGAGTCGGCAACGGTATCCGCCGAGATCGGCGGCTTGGTCAGCACGTCTTCACCGCTTTCGAATGCTTGCACGAGGTAGTCGCTGCCGGCCGACTGAATTCCGTAGATGCGGGGCATGTGAGCGATCCAGCCCAGGGCGGTGGCGTCCTTCATCGCCTTGTGGACGCCACCGATGATCGATCCGTCACCGACGCTGACGAATATGGCGTCGGGGACTTTCCAGTCGAGTTGCTCGAGGATCTCGAGGCCGGCGGTCTTCTTGCCTTCTGTCATGTAGGGGTTGAATCCGGTGTTGCGGTTGTACCAACCGAACTCGGCAGCCGCTTCCATGCACAGCTCGAAAGCGTCGCCGTAGGTGCCCTTGACCAGCGCTACCGTCGAGCCGTAGGCGAGGAGTTGAGCGATCTTGGCTTGCGGGGCGGTCTGGGGAACGAAGATCACGTTCTTCTGGCCGATGCTGGCCGACAGTCCGCTCAGGGCGGCGGCAGCGTTCCCGGTGCTGGCGGTGGTCACTACCTCGCTGCCCGCTTCCCGGGCTTTGACGATGGCCATGGCGCTGGCGCGATCCTTCAGGGACGCGGTCGGTTGGCGGCCTTCGTCCTTCACCCATACCCGTCCGATCCCGAGAGCCTTGGCCAGGCGAGGCGTCTCGTAGGTGGGGGTTCCGCCCACCGTCAGCGGTGGGACGGCCGCGTCCGATGCCATGGGGAGGAGGGGCCGGTATCGCCACATCGTCGAGTCGCGCTCCTGGCGGAGCGACTCCCTCGAGATCCGGGAACCGATCAGGTCATAGTCGTAGCGGACGTCCAGGATGCCTTCGTTGCCGTGATCCGGGCAAACGTACCCGGCCTCTTCGGCCGGGTACACAGTGCCACAAATCACACAGACGAGTCCGGTGACATGATCGATCATGGAACTATCCAGGTTCCCGTGTCGCCTGCCATCGCTTTGGCGATGTTCTCGGGGTTGGTGATCAGCGCCCGCCGGCCGCCCCCCTCCAGGAACTGCACGACGGCTCGCATCTTGGGGGCCATCGATCCCTCCTTGAAGTGGGTCCCCTCGGCGAGATGCTGTTTTACCTCGGCGAGCGTCATCCGGTCGACCCACTCCTGTTCGGGAGTGCCGAACCGAAGAGCGACTTTTTCGATTGCCGTTGAGATCAGGAGTAAGTCGGCGTTGATCTCGTTGGCAAGGAGGGCCGAGGCCAGGTCTTTGTCGATAACGGCGGCCAGCCCAGTCAGGTCGCCGTTCTCATCGGCTACCACAGGTATGCCCCCCCCACCGACCGCGATGACGATTACGCCTGCATCCATCAGGGTGCGGATGGCCTCGATCTCGACGATCCGGATCGGCATCGGGGACGCCACAACGCGGCGCCAGCCGCGACCGGAATCTTCGATCACCGCCCAACCTTCCTGCTCGTGCCGCCGCTGGGCCTCTTCCCGATCGAAGAAGGTGCCGATCGGCTTGGACGGGTTCAGCATGGCAGGATCATCGGCGCTGACTTCAACCTGGGTGACAACCGTCACTACCTGCTTGGTAAGACCCATCGCCCGGAAATCGTTGATCAAGTTCTGCTGCAGCATGTACCCGATGGCTCCCTGCGTGTCGGCGCCGCACACATCGAGCGGCACCTCGTGCAACTCGTGCCGGGACAGCTCCGACCGGCGCAGGATGAACCCGACCTGCGGGCCGTTGCCGTGCGAGATGGCCACGTCCCAACCGGCTTTGACCAGTTGGGCAATATGGTGATCGGTCTCCCCGACCGCCAGGTACTGATCCTGGACGGTCTGGTGGTCCTGGTCGGTGATCAGCGAGTTGCCACCGATGGCAATGACTGCTCTCGGCATGGGCTACTCCGTGGCTCCGAGGACCAGGGCCAGCAGTGCCATCCGCATGACCACACCGTTGTAGGCCTCCTGCCAGTAGCGCGCATGCTTGAGCTGATCGACTTCGGGCAGCAGTTCGTCCATGCGGGGCAGGGAGTGCAGAACGATGGAGTCGCCCTTGGCCTTCTTCATGACTTCTTTGGTGATCCGGTAGTTATCGGGGGTGAACCCGTACTCGTCGGCCTTGTCCTGCCGGGATTGGGTGTAGTCGGGCTGGACGACCGGTTCCATGTAGAGGACGTCGGCTTCCTCGATCACCTCGTCGATGTGGTCTGCGATACGCCACGAGGTTCCTTTTTCGTCCAGTTCGGCCAAGAACTCGGCGGTGGGGGACATGTCCGCCGGGGCGAGAATCACCATCTCGGCGTCGAACTGGCTGAGGGCATAACCGATGGAATGCATGGTGCGCATGCGGTGGTCACCGATGCAGACAAACGTCTTGCCATCGATGCTGCCGGCTTCCTTCTGCACGGTATACAGGTCGGTGAGGACCTGTGTGGGGTGCTCGCCCCAACCGTCACCGGCATTGATCACCGGGATCGATGCCCAACGAGCGGCCTCATGCGGTGCGCCCTGCTGGAAGTGCCGCATGACCAGCACATCGCCGTAGTACTCCAGCATGTGCACGGTGTCCTTGATTGACTCCTGGTAGAAATCGCCGGCCCTGGTCATCTTGGCGTCCGAGAAACCGGTCACGTGCCCGCCGAGGCGGTGCATGGCCGCTTCGTGGGCGAGCCGGGTACGGGTCGACGGCTGGTAGAACGCCGTAACCATGGTCTTGTGGGCGAGGAGGTCGGTATTGCGCCGCTCCCGGGCAATCGGCTCGAGCCGGTCGGCAATCTCGAAGACGTGGAAGAACTCGTTGCGTTCGAAGTCCTTGAGCGACAGGATGTCCCGTCCTGCGAAGCTGCGCATGTTGCACTCCTCTTGCTTGTCCGTCCCGGCGTCTCCGGGGGAGGAAACCCGCCACTGGACAGCGAGCGGGACCTCCTGTACGATTTGTCATACAAGCATACAACATGATGACCCGACCGGCTAGTTAGGATTCGCCCGATGTTCACCCGCAGCCCCTCTCTCACCGAGCAGGTGAAAGCGCATCTCAAAGAGAGGATCGTCGGTGGCGATTTTGAAGAGGGGCGAATCCCCTCCGAGACCGAGCTGGCGGCCGACCTCGGAGTCAGTCGGACCACCATCCGCGACGCACTGAGCCGGCTCGACCACGAAGGCACCATCTACCGCAAGCAGGGTGCCGGAACTTTCGTGAACCAGCCCGGCTTGCAGATCAGGTCGCGTCTCGAAGAGATCTGGTCGTACGAGAAGGTGCTGAGGGACCATGGCTACACACCTTCGGTGCGAGTCGGGGCGGTCCGGACCGAACCGGCCGGCGAGCAGCTGGCCACCGACTTGAACCTCGAACCGGGCGAATCGGTGATCGTCATCGAGAAACTGTTCCTGGAGAACGATCTGCCGGTGGTCTTCACCATCAACCGCATTCCCCACCGGTTGGTGTCGGTACCCGTCGAGGCCTCGGACGGCAAAATGCCCCTCTATGAGTTGCTGGAGCGTCATTGCAGCCGGTTCCTGTCGTACTACCTGTCGGAGATCGTTCCGGTAGCGCTGGGGACCTTTGAGGCCGGGCAGCTCGGCGTCCCTCGCCGCACACCATCCCTCAGTTTCCAGGAGGTCGGCTTCGACCAGGACAACGAACCGGTAGTGAATGCCACCTCGTTTTTCAGAGATGACCTGCTCCGCTTCCGCCTCATCAGGCGGAAGGCCGGGGCCTGACCAAGGAGCACACATGCAGACGTACCTGCGCGGACGGGACATGATCACCACCCAGGAGTGGACCAAGGATGAGCTGGACACGATCATCGACGTGGCCCTCGATCTCAAACGCAAGCGGGCGCTCGGTGAATCGCACGCCCTCCTGCGCGACAAGGTGCTGGCCATGTTGTTCTTCTTCTCCAGCACTCGAACCCGGGCGAGCTTCGAGGCCGGCATGGCCCAATTGGGGGGACACGCCATGTTCCTCGACAGCACCAGCACTCAGATCGGCCACGGCGACACCTGGAAGGAGATCGGAGAGATCCTGGGACGCTACGACGACGGCATCGCCATCCGTAACGTCGACTGGGGGATCGGCAACCAGTACATCCGGGCGGTAGCCGAGGCGAGCCGCACTCCAGTGCTCAACATGCAGTGTGATTGGTATCACCCCTTCCAGGCTCTGGCCGACCTGCTCACGATCATCGAACAGAAAGGCGACCCGCGCAAACTCACGATCAACATGAGCTACGCCTACGCGGCCAGCTATCAGAAGCCGATCAGCGTCCCCCAGAGCCTGATCCTGCTCATGACCCGCTACGGGGCCAACGTCCGCCTGACCCACCCTCCCGAATTCAAGCTGATGCCCGATATCGTCGCTCAGGCTGAGGAAAATGCCGGGAAAGCACACGGCAGCTTCGAGATCGTCGAAGACTTCGAAGAGGGAATGCGGGGCGCCGACGTCGTATACGCCAAGAGCTGGGGCTCGATGCTCACCACCGCCGACCACGAGGAATCGGCGAAGATCTCCCGGAAGTACACCGACTGGATCGCCGACGAGCGGCGCATGGCAATGGCCGACGAGGACGCCATATACATGCACCCGCTCCCGGCCGACCGCAACGTCGAAGTGACCGATGGCGTCATCGACGGACATTGGAGCCGGGTGTTCGACCAGGCCGAGAACCGGCTGCACGTGCAGAAGGCGGTGATGGCCCTCACCATGTAGGAGGGCGACCCGGTCGAGGTCACCAGAGGGAAAGGTACGAGGCATGTCGGAGAAGGAATGGATCACCGTCAATCCGGGCGGGAGTCGCCGGGTCATTGTCACCAAGGACCTGCCCGGCGAGCATTGGAAGCAGATTCTCCAGCAGGCCGACTGCTCCATCGAGATCTGCACGGATACGGCAGTGTTGTCCGGCGAGGAGATCATCGCCCGGATCGGCACTCGCTGTGACGGGGCGATCGGGCAGCTGACAGAGGACTGGAACGCCGAGCTGTTTGCCGCGTTGCGGTCGGCGGGAGGGACCGCCTACAGCAACGGTGCCGTCGGATACGACAACGTCGACGTTGAGGCAGCAACGGAGAACGGCATTCCGGTCGGGAACACTCCCGGCGTGCTGACAGAGACGACCGCTGAGATGGCGGTTGCTCTCACCTTTGCCGCCGGTAGGCGCGTCACCGAAGCGGATCGGTTCATGCGGGGCGGCATGTACCAAGGCTGGCTTCCCACGATGTTCCTGGGGCTGCGGTTCGTCGGGAAGACGGTCGGGGTTGTCGGAGCGGGCCGTATCGGAAGTGCCTACGCGCGGATGATGGTCGAGGGGCACAAGATGCACCTTGTCTACCACGACGTGTACCCCAACGAGGCCCTCGAACGGTACGTTGCGGACTACTCCGCCTTTCTGATCGAGCACGGCGAAGCCCCCCTCTCCTGCCGGCGTTTGGACAGTGTGCTCGATGTCCTCCGGGAAGCCGACGTCGTCAGTCTCCATACGGTGCTCGACGACAGCACCCACCACCTGATCGACGCCCGGGCGCTGGCCGTGATGAAACCCGACGCCGTCCTCGTCAACTCCAGCCGCGGCCCGGTGATCGACGAAACCGCCCTGGTCGAGCACTGCCGCGCCAACCCCGATTTTCGGGTCGGCCTCGATGTTTTCGAGGATGAGCCGGCTATGAAACCGGGCCTGGCGGAGCTGGACAATGTGGTGGTCGTCCCTCACATCGCCTCGGCCACCGTGTGGACCCGGGAGGGGATGTCCAGCCTGGCGGCCGCCAATGTGGCGGCCGCCCTGCGGGGTTACCCCGTATGGGGAAGCGACGACATCACCCCGTTCCTGTCCGGAGAGGTACCCAAGGCCGCACCCAGCATCGTCAACGCCTCCCGGTTGTAGAAGAGAGAAGGACCTCATGGTGACCATTGCCGACCGCATAGCCCGATTGGGCACCGAGACGGCGTTCGCCGTATCGGCCGAAGCGAATGCCTTCGCGGCGCAGGGAAACAAGGTGTACCCGTTCCATCTGGGCGACCTCAACCTCGCTACACCCTCCACGGTGGTGGACGGCAGCTGGAAAGCCTTGCAGGACGGGAAGACGGGCTATTGCCCCAACGCCGGTATCCCTCAGCTCCGTGAGGCGCTGGCGGCCGACGTTTCGGCTTCCCACAACGTCGACTACGGGCCGGAGAATGTGGTCGCACAACCGGGCGGAAAACCCACGATCGGCAAATTCATTCTGGCGCTCATGAACCCGGGTGACGAGGTGCTGTACCCCAACCCCGGATACCCGATCTACGAATCGCAAATCGAATTCAACGGCGGCATCGCCGTCCCGTACGGGTATGTGGAGGGCGAAGACAACTTCCGCCTCGATCTCGAGTCGATCGAACGAGCCATCACCCCCAAGACCCGGTTGCTGATCCTCAACGACCTTCAGAACCCAACCGGCGCCGAGTGTTCCCTGGATGAGCATGAGCGCCTCGCCGAGCTGATCCGCAAGCACGACCTCTATGTCCTGGCCGACGAGGCCTACTTCGATATGCGGTACAAGGGAGCCAGCCGGTCGATTGTCGAGCAGGCGGGCATGGCCGAGCGAACGGTGATCCTCTACACATTCTCCAAGAAGTTCGCCATGACGGGGTGGCGTCTGGGAGCCAGCATCGGTCCGAAGCCGGTCATCGACGTGATCGGCAGAATCAACGTGAACGATGAATCATGCTCCAACCACTTCATCCAGTACGGAGCCATTGCCGGCCTGGCCGGTGACCAGACCGAGGTCAAGGCGATCCTCACAACGCTGCGGGAGCGCCGCGATGCACTGGCCGAGGGCCTCAACTCGATTGCCGGGTTCCGCACCTACGTGCCCGACGCGATGTTCTATCTCTTCCCCAACGTCACCGAAGCCATGGCCAACCTCGGGATGCACGATTACGAGGAGTTCCGGCGAGCCACCCTGCACAACACCGGCGTCTCCTTCACGACGAGATTGCACTTCGGCCGGGCCGGGCAGGGTGAGCCGGAGAAGTACATTCGCTTTGCCTACTCGGGTATCGGTGTGGATGAGATCAACGAAGGCATCGCCAAGCTGAAGGCCTATGTGGAAGGTTGAGCTGAGCCCCGCCCGGGCCGGCCATGAGAGGTTCAACGTTTGAAGTATGACGTCCCGGGAACGGTGTCCTGCTCCGACTGCCACCTCCCATTGCCCACTTCCCGGCCGGTTCGTTTCGCTCGCCGGGGGAGACGCCGTCTTTCGGCGGGATTCTCGTCAAGGCCCTGAACGTATTGCCGATGGACCGTGGGTGAAGGCAACCCGGTTCGTATCGGTGGCGCTGGCGCTGGTGCTGTGCACCGCGCTGATTCCGGCCAACCCATCGCCGGCCCGGGCCGGTACGGCGGCGCCGGCTCCGGTCGCTTCACCCGACCTACGGTCTGCTCCGGTTGGGCCCGCCCCGACAACCCGCTACCGCATGGTCTTCCCTTTGGCCGGTCCGCTCGAGGTGCTGTCGACCTTTGGCGCCGAGCGCGACGGCGGCGAGCGTGATCACAAGGGAGTCGACCTGCTTGCTCCGCGTCTGACTCCGGTGCTAGCGGTCAGGGACGGGGTGGTGACCCGAGTCAACCAACCGAGCGTCTCGGTCTTCATCAGCCACGACGATGGTTGGAGTTCTTGGTATCTCCATCTCAACAACGACACCTATTTGACCGACGATGGGCTGGGTGGTGGTGTCATGCCCGGTCTCGAGGTGGGCGACCGGGTTTGGGCCGGCCAGGTGATCGGCTGGGTTGGGGATAGCGGCAACGCCGAACCGACTCCCCCGCATCTCCATTTTGAGCTCCATACACCGTGGGGCGAGGCGATTGATCCGCTGGGGAGCCTGAGGGGAGCCGCCTGGGTCGATCAGACCGTCCCGATCCACTTCGAAGGCGCCTTCTGGGATGACGATGACAACCAGATTGCTGCGACGGCCGATCTGCTGGCCTCGCTGGGATTGATCACGGGCTGCGGTTCGTACGGTCTGGAAATCTGTCCGGACGCCCAGCTGACCGGTGCAGACGTCGAGGCACTACTCGAAGCCGCATTGGGTGGGGAAGTATCCGTCGGCGCCTACCTGCAACTCGAACCGCGCCCTGCGCCAAAGCAGGAGACGTTTCTCCCCGGTGTTAGTTTGGAGGAAGCCTTGGGTTGCGGGGTATGGCAGTACTGTCCGCAGCAGCTGATCACCCGCGGGGAAATGGCGGCCATTCTGGCGAGTGCGTTCGAGTTCGAATCGACTGATGCCGACTACTTCGTCGATGACGAAGAGCACTACGCCCAGGGCGCGATCAATGCTCTGACGGCGGGCGAGGTCTTCGATATCTGTACCTCCTTGGGACCGCTACCGTTCGAGCCCGATCGGCCGGCCACCAGGGCCGAGCTGATCGATGCGATCGCCAAGGCTCTCGACCTGATTCCGGTCATCTCGTGCCGGATCATGGTGTGAGGCGAGCTTCGCCGGCGGTTTGAAGTGGGAAGTTCGACATCAGGCTCGCCGCGCGCGCCGTTCGAAGTGGAAGGTGGGAAGTAGAAACCGGCCTGCCGTCGGGATGTCCAAACCGTTTCTTCCCACCCGAGACCGCCTGCCTCGTACTCTCCGCATCAACGTTCCTCGTGTCTGACCGCTTCTGAACGGCTCGCCTGCCGGAGCCGCTCCACGATCGCCTTGACGCCCTGAGCGTGGTCTTTGCTGCACACGAGCACTGCATCCGGGGTCTCAACAACCACCACGTCTTCGAGCCCAACGATCGCCACCAGGCGGCTCTCCGACCGCAGATACGAGCCGGTCGTCCCTTCTGCCAGCACATCGCCCTGCACCACGTTGCCGTGGTCGTCCTGATGGCAGATCTCCCACAGAGCCGGCCACGACCCCACGTCGCTCCAGCCGGCGTCGAGGGGTACCACCGCGGCCCGGTCCGTCCGCTCCATGACGGCGTAATCGATCGAGTTACCTTTGATGGCCTGGAAGGCTGCTCGATCGAGCCGGATGCCGCCTGCGATCTCCTCTCCACCGTCGAGAGCCCGCCGGCAATCCGCCACCATGCGCGGGTCGAACCGTTCCAGCTCTTCGAGAAACCTCGACGCCAGGAACATGAACATGCCGCTGTTCCACAGATAGCGGCCGGAGGCCACATACCCGGTGGCCGTCGGCAGGTCGGGTTTCTCAACGAAACGCTCAACGGCGAAGGTGGAGCTGCCCGCCAGGCTCTCGCCCTTGTGGATGTAGCCGTATCCGGTGTGAGGGCCTTCGGGAACTATTCCGAAGGTCACCAGGTACCCGTCCAGGGCGGCAGATCGGCCGGTTTCGACTGCCGCGTGGAACCGGTCTACGTCGCCGATCATATGGTCGGCGGGTAGGACCAGCAGGACCGGGTCCTCGCCGTCGCGGGTGGCGACCATGGCGGCAACGGCAACGGCCGGCGCGGTGTTGCGACCGATCGGCTCGAGGAGCATCGCGACCGGTTGTACTCCGACCTCGGCGAGCTGATCGATCACGAGCTGGTGATGAGCGTGGTTGCCGACGATGACCGGGGCACCTGCGCTGTCGAGGCCTTGGAGGCGGGCGGCCGTCTTCTGGAGGAGGGTGGTGGTTCCGAGCAGGTCGACTAGATGCTTTGGTTCCAGCTCCCTGGAGAGCGGCCAGAGCCGGGTGCCGGCACCGCCGGAAAGGATGACGGGAAGGATCATGGTTGCCTCCACATTCGGTCCGGGCCCCTGTTGGCTGCGGTTTTTCTAGGAGTGCGGGCTGATGATCTCAACCGCGGATACACCTTTCATCGATTGGACCATCTCGGAGATCATCTTGGCCCGATCCGGTTCGACTGCGATGACCAGGATCCCTGCGCCGCCGGGGCTCCTCTCGAAGCTGATCTCATCCACACTGTCATCCAGTCTCGCCACCATCTTGATGACCTGCTTGATGCGGTCGACATGGTCGATCGTGATGCCGATCTGCTGCGGAGCAATCGCCGTCCTCCTGGCGATCACCATGTCTATGCGACGCAAGCCGAGCAGTACACCGAGGGTGACCATGGTTCCTACCGTGCCGAGCAGCAGCAGACCCGCCCCGATTCCCATCCCGATGGCGGCTACCGCCCATAGCCCGGCGGCGGTCGTCAGACCCCTCACGCGGTCTTCACTCCGCCAGATGGCCCCCGCTCCCAGGAACCCGATGCCGGTGACGATCTGGGCGGCGACACGAGCCGGGTCACCGGCCTCGAAACCGGTGATCGAAACGATGGTGAACATGGCGGCGCCGAACCCGACCATGGCGTGGGTACGTAGTCCGGCCGCCTTACCGGTGGCCTCCCTCTCGAAGCCGATCAGGCCGGTGAGGAGGGTGGCCAGCAGAAGACGGGCCACCATGTCCAGGTTTGAGAGTTCCTCCATCCACACTTCCTATCGGGTTGTCTCCTGTAACCCTACCGATGGGTACCTATTCGCCCTTGAAATCGGGCGGCCGTTTTTCGATGTGGGCGCGCATGGCCTCCTGCAGGTCGTTCGATGGCAGGAAAGCGGCATTCCAGACGGCCATGTAATCGAGGGCTTGGGCGATCGACCGGTTCTCTGCGGCTCTGAGGACAGCCTTGGCGCCCTGCACGGCCAGCGGTGAGTTGTAGGCGATCTCGCCGGCGAGATTGAGAGCGGCCCGGTACACGTCGGTGTACACATCGTTGATGAGACCGATTTCCTTGGCCCGGTCGGCGGTGATGTCCTTGCCGGTGAAGGCCAGCTCGGCGACGTGGCCGGGGGCGATCACTTTGGGGAGCCGTTGCATGGTGCCGACGTCGGCGACCATGCCTAGTTTGGCTTCTCGTACCGAGAAGGTGGCGTCTGGTGATGCGAGCCGGATGTCGCAGGCGGTGATGAGATCGACGCCTGCTCCGATGCAGTAGCCGTGCACGGCGGCAATGACCGGCTTGGGACAGTCGGCGACCGAGGTGATGGTGTGCTGCATCTTCTTGATCTGCCGGTAGAGCGCTTGACGTTTGGCCACCTCGGAGTCGCTTTCCATCCCGGCGCCGACCATGGCCAATGCCTGGATGTCGATCCCGGCGGTGAATGCCCGACCCTTCCCGGCGATGATCACCACCCGCACCTCAGGATCGGATCCCACCTGGTCCATGGCCGGGGGGAGGTCGTCCCACATGGGGATGTTCATGGCGTTGAGTTTGTCGGGCCGATCCAGCCACACCGTGGCGATGTGCCCGTCCTGCTCGATGGTGATGACGTCGGATGAGAAGTCCATGACCGCATCGTAGGGGACTGGATGGCGCCCACACAGCGTGGTGTGCTTTTGGATTGTCTGGTCGGGCGGGCTGAATCGCCAAGGGGAGCGTATGGCAGGCGATGGGATCAGTCGGCGCTAGCAGTGCCCGGTTATTCTCTCATGGTCCACCAGTGCCGGTCCGGCTGGCAGCCTTTTCATTATCATCTACGTATGTCTGACGACATGGCGACCACTGGTTGATCGGCACTAGAGTCTGTCAT
Source organism: Acidimicrobiia bacterium (assembly GCA_035282865.1). Taxonomy (GTDB): domain Bacteria; phylum Actinomycetota; class Acidimicrobiia; order Spongiisociales; family UBA4744; genus UBA4744. The sequence continues at coordinate 14,193 of DATEVB010000231.1, forward strand.
CAAGTCCTACAGGGCGGAGTGGGCCCCCGTGCGGGGGCCCCTTCGCGCCTGCTACTTGACGGCGAACGCCAGCTTGACCGTGGCGTGGTACTGGATGATCTTCCCATCCTTGACCCGGGCGGTCTGGCTGGTCACCTCGACACCCGTGATCCCCTCGATGGTCTCAGCGGCTTTGGCGACGGCCTGTTTGACCGCATCGTCAAAACCGTCCTCCGAGATCCCGATGATCTCGAGGATCTTGATGGCACCTTTGCTCACGTATTCGCCCATTGGCAATCCTTTCCCGGCGGACCGGCCCATCCTATGTCGCAGATCGGGTTCCGGCGATGAGAGGAAACCTCTACCCTGGTCTCATGGACCTCAACCAAGCCCTCTACACCACCCGGGCGATGCGTCGGGTCAAACCCGACCCCATCCCCGAGCAGGCCGTCAAGGCCATGTTGGACGCGGCCATCCGGGCCCCGTCGGGCGGCAACAACCAGAATTGGCGGTTTGTCACGGTCACCGATCCGGCTCTCAAGGCACCCCTCGGGCATTTGTACCGGGCAGCCTGGGAGATCCTGCAGGAGACCGTCTACAAGAAGGCCCACGAACGCGCCGAGGCCGTTGGCGACACCCAGGCGATGCGAATCCGTAGCTCCAGTGAGTGGCTGGCCGAGAACTTCGAACAAGTGCCGCTCTGGGTTTTCGCCTTCAGCCGTAACGATCCGAGCGGAGCCTCGATCTTTCCCGGCGTGTGGAACATGATGCTTTCCGCCCGGGGTCTCGGCATCGGCACCTGTCTCACCACGATTGCCGGGTCATTCAAGAGCGATGAAGTCTTCGAGGTGCTCGGGGTGCCGACCGACAAGGGATGGGTCAACAACGCCGCCGTATCGGCCGGCTATCCGTTGGGGCGGTGGGGTACTGCCAAACGTCTCCCGGCCGACCGGGTGGTCTTCTCGGAACGCTGGGGAAACCGGCCGGATTGGACTGTCGAAGAACCGCTGTGGATGGAACCGGAGAACCATGGAAGAGACTGACGGGGGAGGGACATGCGCTACCGCCGGTTGGGCAAATGGGGAATGAAGGTTTCCGAGATCGCTCTCGGTGCCTGGGTCACGTACGGGGATACCGTCCATGACAAGGAGGTGATCACCGAGATCGTCAAGATCGCCTACGACGGCGGGGTCAACTTCTTCGACAACGCCGACATCTACGCCATGGGCAAAGCTGAGGAGATCATGGGCGGGATCCTGGCCGATTACCCGCGCCATACCCTCGTGCTGTCCACCAAGGCGTATTGGCCTATGTCGACAGACGTCAACGACCACGGACTCTCCCGTAAGCACATCCGCGAATCGATCGCCAAGAGCCTGCGCCGTTTCAACACCGACTACATCGACCTGTTCTTTGCGCACCGTTACGACCAGAACGTGCCCATGGAGGAAATCGTCACCTCGTTCAGCAACCTGGTCGACGAGGGCAAGATCCTCTACTGGGGAACCTCCGAGTGGCCTGCCTCCCGTCTGGCTGAGGCCAATACACTCGCCACGGCGAACGGGTTGCACCCGCCGGTGGTCGAACAACCCCAGTACTCCATGCTGTACCGGGAGCGAGTCGAGAAGCGCATTCTCCGTGAGGCCGAGCGGTTCGGGATGGGCGTGGTCGCGTGGAGTCCGCTCGCCATGGGGATGCTGACCGGCAAGTACGACGAGGGACTCCCGGAAGGTTCCCGTTTCTCGGACGACGAAGAATTGCGCGGCGCTTTCTTCAGTGAAGCCAACCAGGCCAAGGTTCGGGCGTTGAAGGAGGTCGCCGACGGGGTGGGGTTGACCAGGACGCAGCTGGCGCTGGCCTGGGTGTTGCGTCACACCCAGATGAGCTGCGCCATCACCGGGGCGACCAAGCCGTCCCAGATCGAGGAGAACCTCGGGGCGGCCGGGGTCGACCTGCCCGGAGACGTGCTCGACCGTATCGACGAAGTCCTGGGTTAGTTCTTGTCCCCTCTCCCGCCGGCGGGAGAGGTCGGGGATCATCTGTTCCCCCTCCCGCCGGCGGGAGGGGGCAGGGGGTGGGTGGGAGGCAACGGGTCGTTCTCTGTTTCCCTTGACCTTCCGGTCCTCTCGTTCCCACCTTCTCCTGTCGCTTCGCTTCCACCTTCTCCGCTCCGCCGCCTCCGGCGGCTGCGCGCCTGTCGCTTCGTTTCCACCTTCTCCGCTGCGGCGCCTCCGGCGGCTGCGCGCCTGTCGCTTCGTTTCCACCCTCTCCGCTGCGGCGCCTCCGGCGGCTGCGCGCCTGTCGCTTCGCTTCCACCCTCTCCGCTCCGCCGCCTCCGGCGGCTACGCGCCTCTCCCGCCAGCGGGAGAGGCAATCCGGCGGGAGAGGCAATCGCGGCGGGAGAGGCAAACGCGGACCGTGACGGACGGGTCAGGGGGAGACACCTCACATCAGCCGCGGGTTCAGGGTGTAGGTGCCGGTTATCGACGCCGAGGCCAGCACGTGCCCGTCGATGACCGCCAACACGTCGGGACCACCGAAACGGCCGTCGACCGGGCAGAGTCCCAGATCCGTCGCGTACAGGGTGAACACATAGTGGTGCACAAGGGAGTCGTTCCACGGCGGGCAGGGACCGTCGTAGCCGAAGTAAGTGCCCTCCATGGTTGGATCGCCGGAGAACCAGTCGGTGTAGTCGTTGACACCGGGCCTCGCTCCGTACGGTCCCTTCTGGGCCTTACCGCGCTCGGTCACGCCGTTGGAGAACTCGCCGTCGGCGATGCTGGTGACGTGGGCCGGCAGGTCCACCAAGACCCAATGGTAGAAATCGGTGCGAGGTAGGTCCGGGGGAACCTCCCGGTCCTGCTGGTTGACGTCGTCCGGCCTGGTCGGGACGTCCGGATCGTGGCAGATCAACACGAAGCTGCGGGTTCCCTGGGGGACTCCCTCCCACCTCAATGCCGGGCTGCGGTTGGGAGCGAACGTGGCGTGGGTGTCGGGGTCCGGGACACAGAGGGCGAAGTCACCCGGAATCGCCTGGCCGTCCGTGAAGCTGCTACTCGATAGGTGCATGACGTTACCTCCGCTCCGGAGGCTAGCGGGGCGCACGGCGTGCCCCCCCAGTGGGAAGTTAGAAGTGGGAGGTCAGCAACGAGCCATGCCCGGAGCGCAGGCCGAGTACAACCTTGATCTTCCCACCCTATTGAGCCGTCGAAGACGGCTCAAACGATCCCTTCCGGGCGGAAGAGACGATCGTGCATCTGGAGGGCGTACCGGTCGGTCATCCCGGACACGTAGTCGATGGCCTGTTCGACCGGAGTGGCATTGTCCTGCCGGTAGGTATCCCTGATCTCGTCCGGGTGATCGACGAAATAGTCAACCAGATCCCGGATCACCGCGATGGCCCGGTGTTGCTGCGGTTGAGCTTCGTGGCGCAGATAGACCCGTTCGAACATGAAGGCCCGGAACCGGTTCATCTCTTCCTGGACTTCAGGTCGCATCGCCACCCGGTCTTGGTCGAGCGATTCGTCGATCACCGCGTCGATCATGGTCGATATCCACTCACTGCCCGGTTCGCCGAACATCGCCAGCGCCCCCCGGGGGATGTCGCCGTGGGACAGCACTCCCGCCCGGAGGGCGTCCTCGAGGTCATGAGTGAGGTAGGCGATCCGGTCGGCGTAGCGGCACAGATAGCCTTCCGGAGTGTTGGGCGGGGGGTCGATCTTCCATGAGTGTGCCCGGATTCCGTCGAGGACCTCCCAGGTCAGGTTGAGAGGCTCGAGGATCCGGAACACTCGCACGCTCTGGGCCGAGTGCAGCCATTCACCCTCGTTGATATATGGTGTGAGGGCGTCCTCGCCGGTGTGGCCAAAGGGGGAGTGACCCACGTCGTGTCCCAGGCAGATCGCCTCGGTCAGCGCTTCGTTCAGTCCCAGGGAAGCAGCCATCGCCCGGCCAACTTGCGTTACCTGCAGCGTGTGGGTGAGGCGGGTAACGAAATGATCACCATCGGGGTTGATGAACACCTGGGTTTTGTGCTTGAGGCGCCGGAACGCCTTGGAGTGAAGGATCCGATCCCGGTCCCGCTCGAACGCGGTGCGATACGGATCCGGTTCCTCCTCGTGCTCCCGGCCCCTGGTCTCGCCGGAAAGCGAGGCGGCCGAAGAAAGCAGATCGCGCTCTTCCTGCTCACGAACCTCTCGAGTACGCCGGGTCATAGAAGCCATGACTCAAGGTTAGAGCCTCGACTAGAACGGGCCTTGCCGCTCCCTTTCCCCTTCCGACTCGCTGTGCTCGGCCACCTCCCCGGCTGACGCCGAGGGAGGACGCGAGCAACCAACAACGAAATACGCAGAACGAAAAACGAGGAATGAGAAACGGCAGAGGCGCCGAAAGGCACCTCAGCTAGACAATCCGCTCGCGAATCCTCGAGCTCAGGTAGTCCATCGACGCAACGACGATGGCGATGGCGAGCATGTTCACCGACGCGGCCCGGTAATTGAGCAAACGGATGTTCTGTTGCAGCAGGAAGCCGATACCGCCACCACCGGCAAATCCGATAATGGTCGACATGCGGACGTTGATGTCCCACCGGTACAAGGTGAAGGAGATGTAGGGCGGGACGATCTGGGGGATGACCGCGTAGACGATGGTCTGGACCCTGGTCGCACCCGACGCTTTCACGGCTTCGATCGGTCCGGGCTGGATGCTCTCCACTTGCTCGGAGTAGAGCTTGGCCAGGGCGGCTACGGTGTGGAGGGCGAGCGCCAGGGACCCGGCAAATGGTCCGATGCCGACCCACACGACGAACACGATCACCATCACCAGCGGTTCGATCGACCGGATGGCGTTGAAAATGGTCCGGGCGATGTAGTAGACGGACAATCCGATGCCGACCTGCTCCCTCTGGTAGGCGCGGATCGCCAGGGCCAGGCCGATGGCGGCACCCACCGCAGCCGGGACCCAGTAGATCTTCAAGGGGTCGGTGATCTGATAGAGCGAGCCGATCCCTATCCCGATGAGGACGGCCAGGACCGCCCCGGCGGCGGCCGCCAGCGGCATGCGGAACACCTTGATGAACCCGGCCGGGAGATGACCCTTCATCCACATTCCCAGCTTGCCGGCGAGATTCATCAGCACTCCGGCAGTTGCCAGCGCCGTGAGAAGGGTGATGATGGCGTTGAGGATGTCTCCGAGGCTGGCCACGAACGAACCGATGAAATCGAATGCGGAGAGCCGTGGGGCGAGCCAGTCGCCCACCGTCACCATCAGGCTGGCAAGCAGAAACAGCACGACGATTCCGCCTACCGAAGCGATGGCGATGACCCCTGCCCGCACGCTGCGTTCGCCCGGCGTGGGCGGCTCCTCTTCGACCGGCGGCAGCGCCCAGCGGAACGCCAGCACCATGAGGAAGGGGATTATCACCAACCCCAGGATCACCAAGAAGGTCGAGTCGATGAGTTGCTCGCTGATGGTTCTTGCCCATCCGGCCGCCAGGATGCCGACTCCGACTCCGACCGGCATGGCGAGGAGTTGGAGGGCGAGTTTGGTCATCGGCACGCTGATGTCCTTCATCAAGTTGCGAGCTGCCATGAAGCTGAGAGGCACGGCGATGATGGTTCCCAGGGTGGTGGCGAGGAAAGCCAGGAAGACGGTCTCGATGATGCGGTCCCAGGTGTCGGTTGTGGATTGGGATATCCGCGGAGACTTGACGATCGAGTCGGTCACGACGACTGTCGCGGTGACCTCGCCGGTTAGCGAGTCATAGATCGCCATTGTCCAATTGGACATGCTCGTCCCGGCCGGTCCTTGCAGATTGATCTGTCCACCGGAGGCTCCGCCTATCACCTGTGCGATGCGCAATCCATCGGTCTGGGTTTCTTCGAGAGGAATCGCGGTATCTCCCTGGGCGGGTCCGTTGGTTGCCTGGAACGGCTCGCCCAGCGTGGCGAACTGGACCACGTCGCGACCCGGATCGATCAGGGCGAATCCCGGAACACCGGGAAGGGCGGCAGGAATCTCGAACGTGTACTGCCCGGCGGCCGGCATTTCGATCGGATCCTGCACGCCGTTTTCGTTGTCGTCCTGTGAGACCTCCACCGGGTTGAAGAGCGTGCCGATGTTCTCCCGGGTGATGGCCCGGATGGTCTGAGGCTGGTCGCTCTCGCGCTCCCGGGTATTCACGACCAGCTCGAAGTCTCCATTCCCGTCGACCTGGAAGTCGGCCAACCTCAACTCGAGATCGTCGGACGGTGGCACCTGAAAAAGGGTGCCGCGAGCATTGGCCGAGAAATTGACACCCCGGACGGTGATCTTGCCCCCCGGTTCGACACAGGCGGGTTCAATGGTGATATGTCGAGCATCGACATCGGGCTCGTCAGAGGTGAACCCACCGGCCGGGCACGGCATCGCAAAAGTGGCATCCGTCGGTGTCGATACTCGCTCGTAGGTCATGAGATCGGGTCGGGCGAGCGATCGCAGCACCCGCACCAGTTGCGTTTGGCGAGTCTCGGACTTGATCTCGTCGAGGTTCACCTTGGTGACGTCGAATCCGTAGGCGTAAACGATCACGCCGAACACCATCGCCAGTATGAAAAGTACCGTCCGCTTGAGTCCGCGTTTCGGTTCAAGCGGCATCGGGTCGAGTGGCGATTGCTGCGAGGTGTCTTTGCCGTCAGCCAACGCGCTCGGCCTCCTGCCCGTAGATGTCCTTGAACTTGGCGTCGTCGATCTCCGAGGGTGGCCCCTCGAAAACCAGCTTGCCTTCGTTTAGGGCGATGGCCCGATCGGCGTACCGGTGCACCAGGTCGAGGAAATGGAGGCTGCAGAGCACGGTCACCCCGTCATCGCGGTTGATTCGCTCCAGGTATTGCATGATGCTGTGGGCCAGTACCGGGTCGAGGCTGGCCACCGGCTCGTCGGCCAGGATCATCTCCGGGTCCTGCATGAGAGCACGGGCCACCCCGACTCGCTGTTGCTGACCGCCGCTCAGCTCATCGGCCCGCTGTCCCGCCTTTTCTTCCAGTCCGACTCTGGCCAGCTGGCGGTAGGCCTTGCTCATTTGGTCCTTGGGGAACCGGTTGATGAGGCTCAACGCCGGGTTGACGTACCCGAGGCTTCCCTGCAGAACGTTGGTGAGCACCTTGGAGCGGTGGACCAGATTGAAATGCTGGAACACCATGCCGATCCGGCGCCGGATCCGGCGCATTTCTTCCTGGGATGCCTTGGTGACGTCCACTCCGTTCCAGGTGATTCGACCGTCGGTCGGTTCGATCAGACGGTTGATGCATCGCAGGAGCGTCGACTTGCCTGAGCCGCTGAGACCAATCACCGCCAGGAACTGCCCGTCGGGGACCTCGAAGCTCACATCATCGAGGGCGAGCGTCCCTCCCTCGTAGATCTTGGTGAGGTGTTCGACCTTCAGCATGCCCCGCCAGCCTATCCTCTCGCTCCTTGGGAGGGCCGTTCGCGAACCGGACAGGGGATAGATCCCCTGCCCGGTTCCGTTTCCTCATGGAGAGGCGTTTCCTAGCCCTCCAGCTCGTAACCGACCAACTCGACGATCCTGCGAAGGCTGTCGTACTCGGAGTCGGTGGCCGGGTCGATGCCGGTCCAGCCGTAGAAGTCCTGGTTGCCGATCGACTGGTTCCAGGTGCAGTCCTCGTTGGTATCGCACTCAGCCGCGAAGGCCACCAGTGCATCTTCGATCTGGGCACGGACGTCGGCCGGGAATTCGGGACCGAACGACAGGGTGTCGTTGGGGATCTCCGGCGAGATCGCCAGGATCTTCACTTCCTGGATGATGTCGGGCGCATCGGTTCGGGCGCTGGCCCGGGCATCGAGTACCCGCCACTGGGCATCTTCCGGACCGCACAGCAGCTTCGAGCCATCTTCGCTCGGCGCGCAGGAATCGACGATGTCATCCGGGATTTCCGGATCGTCGCCGACCGCCCAGTCGAAGTTGGGCGTCAGCGGCGGGCTGAAGAAGGTGGTGGCGAAGTCGGCTTCACCGCGGTACACCGCCAGGGCTGCCTGCGGGTGCCCTCCCGATTCCACTTCATCGCCCGGGGTAACGCCGGCTTCGTCGAACATCAACGTCGGGACCATGTAGCCAGAGGTCGATCCGGTGTCCGGGTACGCCCAGGTCTTACCTTCGAGATCAGCGATGGTTTCTATGTCGCTGTCGCGGGGTACCAGGATCTGGGCCCAGTAGACGGACCAGCCGAAGCGGACGGCCTTGAACGAGACGTCCACACCGCAACGGTTGCTGGCCAACACGTAGCCGAGGCCGGGGATGAATCCCATGGTGTTATCCGGCGATGCGCACATTTCTTCGATGGTGGCCGCGTACGAGGTCGGGATGGTCACTTCGAATTTGAGGCCGGTGGCCTCTTCGAGGGCCGCTTTCATGATGTCACCACCGGTGACGATCACTTCCGCCTCGACCGAGGGCACGAACAGCACTTTGATCGGATTCTCCGCCGAACCTACCTCGGCCATGGGCGCTTCGGTAGTGGTGGGTGTTGCAGTCGTTGTTGTTGCTGCTGTGGTGGTTGTGGTGGCTTCCGTGGTGGTGGTGGTGGTGTCTTCGCCGGCACAAGCAGCGGCAATCAGACCTAATACCAGCAGAAGCACCAGTACCTTGGTGAACTTCATTCGAACGCACTCCTCCCGTGTCTGGCAGGTTCCAGCGCGGCTACTGCCGCATTGCGGAGGCTAGTACGTTCGGGCCGTTCGCTCCCAGTTGGTGGAATTCGGTGGTTCCACCGAGCGGCGAAGCTCCCTACATCACGGCCCGGCGTGTGCTTTGGCCAGTTCGGAGAAGTCATCCCAGTTGGGAACATCGTGAACGCCCTCGATGGGATCGTTCCACGGGCGGACAAACCGGCAGATGAGACGGTCGGGTCGTTTCTCGAGATAGCGAGCCAATTGCTCCGGGGAATCGTCAAGGTAGATGTGACAGGGCACTTTCCATTTCTCGGCGAGGATGTGCACCTCACGGGTGGGAAGCCGGTGGTCCGCAATCCAGGCGAACGTATCGTGGACCGCCCAGTCCGGCTTCAGGGTGAGGATCACGATCTCGTGGCCCTGCATGGCGAGCTCGTGGAGGGCATCGGTGGCTCCCTCGTACGTTTCGAGGTGTCGGAAGACGCTTCCACCTCCGTGGTCGCTGGCCCATTTCCAGAACTCGTCCTTGTCGCGGAAGTGCGTGAGTGTATGCAAACCGTCCCAGGTCTGAACGGAGGCGGGGGTGAGATCGGCCTCGAACTCCTGGTTGTAACGGCTGATCCAACCGGCAACGAAGTCGGCGACAACCCCGTCGAGGTCGATGCCCAATCGGAGGGAGGTCATGAAGCAATAATACGGATTTCGTACCCGTGTCGACCACGCCATGTGTCAAGGCGAGCAAAACTCGCCTTCACACCGTTTGCACCAGCGCGACCATCTCTGGAATCCGCTTCCCCAAAACCCTGGCGGCGATCCACAACCCGATGCTGTAGATGATGGCTCCCCACGTCAGCGACGCCAGGGAGACGACGACCGGGTTGAGGTTCTGACCGAACTGGACAACCAGTACATAGGCGCTGGCCGGCAGCGTCATGAGGAGTCCGATGACGAAGAAGGAGACCATCTGGGCGACTATTGCGAGGCAACCTTGTTCGGTTGCCTGGGCAAAGAGGTCGGTACCCATGTCGGGCAAACGGAGCGGGGCGAGCACGGACACGATGTTGCCGACGGCGAGCTGACAACCGATGGCCGTGAGAGCCAGCGGCGGCACCATCGGCAGGGTTGCCCACCCGCCGCTCACCCAGGCGAGGATGACCGACAATGTCATGGTCTCGAGGAACAGGGCGGTTCCGGTAGCGAGGTTCTTACCGATGAGGAGCTTGCGCGGTCCGGCCGGGAGGGCGAACAGGAACGACGACGCGTTGCGTTCCCATCCAAACTGATTGAGAGCAACCGGCAGGCCGATGAAGATCACAACCATCGGGCCGAGCAGCGGAAGCCACCGGGCGCGTTGGATGTCGCTCAGCTGGGTGGTTCCGATCAACAGCGTGGCGATGATCACTCCCAGGAATATCACCGCCCCGGTCCACACCATGCGCAGTCGGGGGTCCCTCACATAGAAGAGGAGCTCCTTGCGGGCCACAACGATCACCGGCGACCAACCCCGTCGATCGGCGATGGTCGGACGGATCCGTTTGCTTCCACCTAGCGGGCTCGATTCCGGAGTGGTCACCAGTCGAAGCAACAACCGGTTCCAGAGCGAGATGATGAGTAGGAGCCACACTGCCGATATGGCCAGGGCAAGTACGGACTGTCCCCAAGCTCCGGCCGCCGCGGCTACTGCTGCTTGTTGGGCGGCAACCGGAGGAAGCGCCCACCACCAGGATGAAAGACGGTAGACCTGGACGGCTCCTGCCAGTCCGTATTCGCCTACCGCCGTTGCGATGGTCTGCTGGAGGGCGAAGCCCAGCAAACCAAGGGACGAGACGACGACGACGGCCAGGTCACGACCACGTCGGCTGCGCAGAATCAGGGAAACCAGCGCGGTGAAGGTCTGGCCTCCGACGATGAATTGGAGCAGAAGCAGACCGCCGGCGATGAGGGCCATCAACGCGGTGAGGGGACCGGGGAACAGCCCGACGTTGGTGGCCAGCAATAGGACGGGGACCACGATGGTGGGGGTGACCAACCCGGCTGCGGTCAGCCCGGCCATGAGCTGGGTGCGGCTGATCGGAGCCAGCGAAAACCGGGCCGGATCGAGCGTCTCATCGAGCGGAAACAGCAGGACGGGCAGAGTGATCCAGGCCAGCCAGACCACCAGCATCACCCAAAGCGTGAACTCGCCGGCAGCTCGCGCCGACATTTCGCCTGCCGCACTTCCATACCTACCGGCCAGCCAGAACCCGATCGCGGCCACGCCGATCGTGACGACGGGAAGGCCGAACGCCCTTTGGCGGTCGGCCCGCACGCCGTTGACGAGCAAACGCCACTTCAGCCAGACGAGGCGCCCAACCATTCCAATCCTTCGCCTAGGTCACCGGCTCCGACGACCTCCAGGAACGCATCTTCGACCGACGCCGCTCCGAACTGTTGTCGAAGTTCCTCGGGCGTGGCCTCTATGACCAGTTTGCCGTGCACCATGATGCCTATCCGGGTGCACAGGCGCTCGACCAGGTCCATGACGTGTGAGGAGAAGACGATCGTTGCACCCCTTGCGGTGTACTGCTGGAGGAGGCCCCGGATCAGCCGGGCACTCACTGCGTCGACCCCCTCGAACGGTTCGTCGAGGAACAGGACAGGGGGCGCGTGGATTACGGCGGCAGCCAGCGCAAGTTTCTTGCGCATTCCCCGCGAGTAGTCGGCGATCAGATCGGAGGCTGCATCCTCGAGATCGAGGAGTTGCAGCAATTCGCGACGGCGTTGCACGGCGTCTTCTCTCGGCAACCGGTGGATTGCCGACGTGAAGTCGAGCAGTTCCGCACCGGTCAACCGCTCGTACAGGTTGAACTCCTCGGGAAGCACACCGATTCTCCGCTTGACCTCCAGCGGTTGGCGCCAGGTGTCGAGGGAGTTGATGCCGGCAGTTCCTTCGGATGGTCGCAGCAAGCCCACGATCATCTTGATCGTTGTGGTCTTTCCGGCACCGTTCGGTCCGAGCAGTCCGTAGAACTCGCCGCGACCGATCGACAGGTCGACCCCGTCGACGGCCACCTTGCTGCCGAACCGGCGGACGAGACCCTTGGCCCAAACGGAAGGATGTGAGTTTTCAGTCATCGGTCCTCAGTCATCGGTTGGCGGCGCGAGATCCCGGCATCCAAGCAGGGTCGATTGCCCATTGTCGGTCATCGGCGCATTAGTGGGTGAACTGAATAGGTGGGAAGTCGGGAGTGGGAGGTGGAAAGGCCGACAGGACCTGAGTTGTCGTGCACGGATCCCCCTCCCCGGATCCTTCGGACCCGGGGCACTCCCCCCATATCGGCTCCGGCTTTATCTGCGCCTCAGGGGGAGGCACCTTCCCATTTCGAACTTCGAACTCTCTGACGGCTCCGCCGTCAGAGCCCCCCGCTACCATCGCCGGCGTGGAGTATCAGGCCCTCTATCGGAAATATCGGCCGCAGCGGTTCGAAGACATCATCGGCCAGAGCCACGTAACCGATACTCTGGCGCGCGAGGTCCAGGAGAGCAGGGTGGCGCATGCCTATCTCTTCGCCGGCCCACGTGGGACGGGCAAGACCACCACCGCCAGAATCCTCGCCAAGGCTCTGAACTGCACGAACCTCGGTGAGGACGGCGAGCCCTGTAACACCTGCAATTCATGCGTCGCAGTGACCGAGGGCTCTTCTCTCGATGTCATCGAACTCGATGCCGCCTCCCACAACTCGGTCGACGACATTCGAGATATCCGAATGAGCGTGACCACCGTCGCCTCGGTGGGCGGAGCGAAGCGCATCTTCATCCTCGATGAAGCCCACATGCTTTCGAAAGCGGCCGGCAATGCGCTGCTGAAGACACTGGAAGAGCCACCGCCGCATGTCCACTTCGTTCTCGCAACTACCGAGCCGTACAAGTTGCTCGACACCATCCGTAGTCGCAGCCAGCGGTTCGACTTCCACAACGTGGCGGTGGAAGTGCTGGCCGGGTATCTGGACCGGATCGGCAAAGCGGAGAAATACCTGGCGGAGCCGTCGGCGCTGACCGCCGTAGCCCGGCACGCCCGGGGATCCGTCCGGGACGCCCTGAGCCTCCTCGAGCAAGTCGCCGCCCTGGGTGATGGATCGGTCGAGGTGCGGGGCGTCCATCGTGCTCTCGGTCTGGCCGACTCCGAGGTCTACGCGAATCTAGCCCGGGCAATCATGCGCCAAGACGCCCGGGCGGCGATCGAGATGGTGGCGGCGCTGTCCGCAGAGGGAGTCGATCTTCGCCGGTTCGTGACCGAAGGGATCGCGTTCTTCCGGGGGGTGTTTCTGGCCCATTACGCCCCCAATCTCGCCGAGGTGGCAGACGAAGCCGCTGATGTGCTCGAGGAGTGGATGAGGGTCTCGAAGGAATTCTCTGCTCCCGATGTGCTACGTACCCTCGACCATCTCGCCGAAGCCCTGTTGCGGCTGCGGGAGGGCCGCGAGGAACGACTGATGGTCGAGATCACGTTGCTGAAGCTGACGCGACCGGAAACTGCGAGCGATCCCGTCTCGATGACGGCCCGGATCGAGCAACTGGAGCAGCGCGTTCGACGCCTCGGCGCTGGTTCTCCCGCCACTCCCAGGCCTGCGCTTTCGGGCGTACGTGACGTGGCCGGGGGAGACGCCGGGGGAGACGTTGAGGCGACCGGAATACCGACCACCCCTCCCGCCGCCGAGGTACGGCCCAAGGCTGAGCTACCCGAGGAGCCACCGGCCTCTGAGCCGGCCGAGCCCGACGAGGCGTCGCTTGAACCTGCGGCGGCCGCCCTTGGGCGGGTACCAGTCGCCGACCTCACCCTCAGCCAGTTCGAATCGGTCTGGCCGGCCTTGGTCGCCGGAGTCCGGGATGATCTCGGTCCACGCCGCCAGGCTCTGTTTCGCGAAGCCAGCCCGGGCGGCGTTGAAGGGTCGATGGTGACCCTGATCCTGCCGGACCACCTCGCGTTTCACCTCGAGCAGCTCCAGACCGATGACCTGGTCAAGCAGGTGGTACAGGAGAGGGCTGCCGAGTTGTTGGGAGGATCGATCCGGATTCAGTTCAGGGCAGGAAGCCGAACGGACGATGGGGATTCCTCGTCCGTTCCGGACGAGGAAACGCTAACCGACAAGCATCAACTGCTGGAATCCCCATCGGCTGCCACCGATCCGGATGCTCTCGTCGAAGGCCTGCTGGGTGGTCAGGTGATCGAAGAGATCATCGACGAGAACTGAGGGCGCCTTCGGCTCCGGTGCCTTGAACTCCCCACCTGCCACTTCTCGGTTACCCTTCTCGCCATGGGAATGCGACCACAAGACATGCGCAAGCTGATGCAGCAGGCCCAGCAGATGCAAGAGCAGATGGTTGCGCACCAGGAGCAACTGGCGGCACAAACCTTCCAAGGCACCGCCGGGGGCGGGGTCGTCAAGGCCACGGTGACCGGGAGCGGCTCGCTGGTTTCGATTGAGATCGACCCGGAGGTCATCGACCCTCAAGATCCGGAGATGTTGGGGGATTTGATCGTCGCGGCCGCCAACCAGGCGCTCGCCGCCGCCAACGAGGCGGCCCAGGCGGGTGTGGGCGGCATCGCCGGCGGGCTGGACCTGGGCGGGTTGCTGGGCTGATGTTCGAAGGCCCGGTTCAGCGGCTCATCGACGAGCTCTCGCGTCTCCCGGGTATCGGCCGCAAGTCGGCTCAGCGGCTGGCGTTCCATCTGCTCGTCGTCGATCAGGTCGATGCTCGCCGCCTCGCCCAAGCCATCATCGACATGCGGGAACAGGTGAGGACCTGTATCCGGTGTTTCAATGTGACCGGGACGGAAGAATGCTCGATCTGTCGCGACCTCCGCCGCGATCCGACCGTCTTGTGTGTGGTCGAACGCGCTCAGGACATCATCGTTCTGGAGAGGACCCAGGAGTTCAGGGGGCGATACCATGTACTGGGCGGTGCGCTCTCTCCGATCGGCGGCGTCGGTCCCGGGCAGCTTCATTTCGCAGAATTGCGGGGGAGGATCCCCGCTGAGGGCATCGAGGAGCTGATCGTGGCGACCAACCCGACCGTGGAGGGCGACGCCACCGCTTTGTACCTTGCTCGCCAGCTGAAGCCGCTCGGCGTTCGGGTTACCCGGCTTGCCAGCGGCCTCCCGGTTGGCGGTGATCTCGACTACGCCGACGAGCTGACGCTCGGGCGGGCTCTGGTCGGCCGGCAGGAGATGTAGATGGTGCCCGCCGCCAACGAGGGTGGGTTCCGGTGAGCCGCCTCCAGGACTACCTCAACACGGACAGAGGTCTCCGCACGGCGGTCTGGCTCGGGAAAGTAGTGCCACCCGGTGTTGCATCGGCTGCCATCGGTTGGATCGCAAGATTGTCGGCCCGGCAACGAAACTCGCGCATGGTGTCTGCGATCAAATCCAACCTGGCCGTGGTCCTCGAGACCTCCAAAGATGATCCGGCTCTGAACAGTCATGTCGCCAGGGTGCTGTATCACGCAGGCATCGCAGGCTTCGAGTTCTTTCACAAAGTCGGGCGCGGTCGGGACGCGTTGGGCGAGCTGGTGCCTCTCCCACCTGCTCTCCTCGATTTGTTCGAGAAGGCGAAGGTCGACGGGCGCGGCACGCTGGTTGTGGCGGCACACCTGGGCGCACTCGATTTGGCCGGAGTTGCGTTCACGGTTACCGACTTTCAGGTGCAGGTGATCTCCTACGCTGCTCCCCCGGCCGGGTATCGCCTCGTCAACGCCTTGCGTTCCGACCATGGGCTGGTCATCACGCCCGCCTCAAAACAGGCCATGGTGGAAGCAGCCGCTCGTCTCGAGTCCGCCGGAATCGTGTTCACGGCCGTCGATCGCCCGGTACCGCGTGGTCGTAAGGCCAATGAGGTGGTCCTGTTCAGCCGGCCGACGCGTCTCTGGAATGGTTACGCCAAACTCGCCATGTCGACCGGCGCTCTCCTCGTCTTCATGTGGGTAGTCCGGACTCCGGACGGCCGCTACGAGATACGCTTCAACCAGCCGATCGACTGTGCCGACCCGCCCGGCGACGTCGAACATGTCACGTCGCTGATTCTCCACCAGGCGGAAGAAGCCATCCGGGCCAATCCCGACCAGTGGTTGATGTTCTTTCCGCTCTGGCCTGATGACACCAGGCCCGAACTGGAGATCCCTCTCGATGACGGGTCGGGGGGTTACCCATGAGCCGGCTCAAACCACACGAGCGGGTCAACGACATCCTGCTTGGGCCGCTCGAACGTCCGGCGCTACGGTGGCTGGCCGAGCACATGCCGCCTTGGGTGACTCCGGATGTCCTGACCGGCATTGGCGTTGTCGGTTCGTTGATGACCTTTGCCGGGTACTGGGCCAGTTCGTGGGCGGCCGCCTTCCTTTGGTTGGCCAGCCTGGGTCTTTTCGTCAATTGGTTCGGTGACAGCCTCGATGGCACCCTGGCTCGTCATCGCAAGATCGAGCGACCCAAGTTCGGCTTCTTCATAGATCACACGGTCGATGCGGTGAGCGAAACCCTGGTTGTCTTCGGGCTCGGGCTGTCGCCCTACGTGTCGTTCGAGGTAGCCGCGGTGGCCCTGATCGGGTATCTCCTCATGTCGGTCCTTGTGTACGTCCGGACCTATGTCACGGGGGAGTTCCGGATCTCCTACGGGCGCTTCGGTCCCACCGAGGTGCGGGTGATGATCATCCTCTTCAACGCGGTGCTCTTTTTCGTCGGCGTGCGCGAAGTGTCGCTCTGGTTTGGTGAGGTCAGTGTCTACGACTTCGCCATCGGCGCCCTCGGAGTAGCCCTCATCGCCGTTTTCTTGGTTTCGGCGACCCTGGAAGCGAGACAGCTGGCGAAGGTGGGAGAATGACACGCCTCACGGCGGAGGGGTCATGCTGAAGATCGAAAAGGTAGACATCTCGCGCCGCGCTCAGGTGCGGCGGTTTGTCGACATCGCCTACCGGCTCTACGCCGACTATCCCAACTGGGTTCCACCGATGCGCCTTGACATGCACGTCATGCTCAATCCTCGCAAGCATCCTTACTACGAGCATTCACAAGCAGATTTCTTCATCGCGGTACGCGCCGGACGCGACGTAGGTCGGATCGCTGCTCTCGAGAACACGAGGTACAACGAGTATCACAAGACCCGGGAGGGCCAGTTTTACCTCTTTGAGTGCGTCGACGATCCGGAAGCAGCGCAAGCCTTGTTCGCAGCTGCCTTCGAATGGGCATCGAAGCGCGGGTTGAACGCCGTCATCGGTCCTAAGGGTTTCGGTCCGTTTGACGCCTACGGCTTCCTGGAAAAGGGTTTTGAACACCGTCAGACCATGACCATGCTGAGCTACAACCCTCCCTACTACATCGATTTGGCGGTCCGGGCGGGATTCAGGAAGGAAGTCGATTTCGTTTCCCATCTCATCGATGCCTCCACCTTCGAATTGGATGAGCGGATCGAGAATGTGGCCGCCCGGGCCAAGGAGCGGAGCGGGCTGACCATCAAGGGGTTCTCCTCCAAGAAGGAGATCCGGCAGTGGGCTGAACGCATCGCTCGCGCTTACAACAACTCTTTTGTCGACAACTGGGAGTACGTACCGCTGAGCGACGCTGAGGTCGATTTCATTGTCGCCAATATCATGACGGTGGTCCGTCCGGATCTCATCAAGCTCATTACGCAGGGTGAACGCATCGTCGGTTTCCTTCTCGCCTTCCCGGACATGTCGGCCGGGATGCAGAAAGCCGGAGGAAGGTTGCTCCCGTTTGGAGTGGTGCACCTGCTGCGGGCCATGCGCACGCAAGACTGGGTGGTTGCCAACGGCATCGGCATCCTGCCGGAATTCCAAAAGCGGGGCGGGAACGCGTTCCTCTACTCCGAGATCGTCAAGACCTTCAAGGCGGCGGGGTTCAAACGCTACGAATTGACGCAGATAGCCGAGTCGGCCATCAAGATGCGCAGCGACCTGGTGAAAATCGGCGGCGTACCCCACAAGAACCACCGGGTGTTCCGTAAGAAGCTGTGAGGCCGCACTGCTTGCGGCCCGTTCGAAATTCGAGGTTGGCCGTCCCGTCTCCATTTCCCGCTCCCCCTTACCACCTCCCCGGGCTGCGGACGGCGGACTGCTCACGGCTAACTTGCTGCCATGCGCCTCCTGCTCGTTGAGCCCTACTTTGGCGGATCCCACGCCGCCTGGGCGGAGGGTTATGCGCAAGCGAGCGCCCACGACGTCGACCTGCTCACGCTTCCGGCGCGGTTCTGGAAGTGGCGAATGCGCGGGGCGGCGCTGACCCTCGCTGATCACGCGCTAGAAGTCGTCACCGAGCGGGGCCGCCCCGACATCGTGCTCGCCTCCGACATGCTCGACCTTCCGACGTTTCTGGGCCTCACCCGGCATTTCATCGGTAGACCGGCCGTTGCCCTCTACATGTAGGAGAACCAGATAACCTACCCGCCACCGCCGCGTGCAAGCACCGATCATTCGTACGGATTCACCAACTGGCTGAGCGCCGCGGTTGCCGATCTCGTGTTGTTCAACTCCCCGTACCACCTCGAAGAGTTCTTCTTTGTGCTGCCGGGCCTGCTGGGCAGCTTGCCGGACTTCACCCACGTCAAAGCTATCCCAGCGGTCCTTCGCTGGACACTCACCCACCGTTCCGAGGTGGGCTCGGCGGCGCTCGAGCTCGCTACCGCTATGTCCGCGTACGGGTGGATATCACTTGCCGTCCGCTACGACGAGCGCCTCGCCAGGCTCGCACGGGTGGTTAGCGCGGGCCGATCAGAGTGTGCGACATGAAAGATCCTCGAAAAACCACGGTAAACCCGGTAGTTTTATTCCTTACCGCGTGAATGCGGTAACCCACGCGAGAGCCGGAGATGCCGGCCGCAACGATGAGGGGAGGCGGAGTGAACAAAACCGAGATGGCGGAGAAGCTGGCTAAGAAGACCGAGCTATCCAAGGCTAAGGCCGCGGAAGTGGTCGACGCGATTTTCAGCAGCGACTCCAACAAGGGCATCATCGCCGTCGAGCTGGATGCCGACCGCGAAGTGCGTATCTCAGGTTTCGGCACCTTCTATACCAGCCGAAGCAAGGCCCGCGTCGGCCGTAACCCGGCCACCGGTGCAGCGATCCAGATCGCAGCCAAGAAGCACGCCAAGTTCCGTCCGGCCAAGGGCCTGAAGGACCGCGTGGCCGAGTAGACAACCGACGGACACCGTTTCCGAGATGGCCGGGTGATTGATACCGGGCTGCCCCCCGGCTTGCCTTCGGTGCGCCACATCGTCTGGGATTGGAACGGCACGCTGCTCGACGACCTGGCAGTTGTCGTTGCGGCTGTCAACGATACGCTGGCAACCGTAGGCCGCCTGCCGATCACCATTGAGGAGTACGGGGCGCGCTACACGCGCCCCGTACTCCTTTTCTACGAGCGTCTGCTGGGACGGTCGATAGAGGAGGCGGAGTGGCTGGCGTTCGATGAGTCCTTTCACGCTTCCTACCGCCGTCGGGTCGATACGGCCGCCTTGGCCGCCGACGCACGGGAGGCGATGGCCGCCGCTCACGATGCCGGGCTCAGCCAATCCCTGCTGTCGATGTACTGGCACGAAGAGCTGGTTCCGCAAGTCGACCGTTTCGGCCTTGGCGAGTTCTTGGTTCGCATCGACGGGTTGCGCGGGACCGCGGGCGATCGCAAGCAGGCGTACCTGAAGGAGCATATGGCGGCCGTTGAGCATGACCTCGTCCGCCGGATAGATCCTGCCGGGGTGCTCATTATCGGGGATGCGCTCGACGACGCCGAGGCCGCCTTGGCTCTCGGTTTCAACTGCGTGCTGTACGACGGCGGGGCACACCCCGCTTCACAATTGGCCGCCGCCGGGGTCCCGGTAGTGACCCTGTTACTCGAAGGGCTCCGGGCAGGAGGAGCAATCTGAAGACCGGCGATTCCCCTCCCCGCGCGGGGAGACGCCATCCTTTACCCGTACTCGACGGCGCTGAGCGCCTTGAGCTTGCGCAGGTCGTGATGGGTATCGATGAACCTGATGGATCCGGTTCGGGAGCGCATGACCACCGAGTGCGTGCGGGCCCCGTTGGCGTAGTAATCGACTCCGTCGAGCAGTTCGCCGTCCGTTACGCCGGTCGCAGCAAAGAACACATTGTCACAATTGACCAGATCTCTGGTGGTTAGGATCTGATCGAGATCCAGATCGTTCTCGAGGGCGTACTGTCGCTCGCTTTCGTCCCTGGGCCAGAGCTTGCACTGGATCTCACCACCCATGCACAACAGCGCCGATGCGGCGATGACGGCTTCCGGTGATCCCCCGATGCCCAGCAGGATGTCGATACCGGTTTCCTCTCGGACCGTTGAGATGGCTCCCGAAACGTCGCCGTCGCGGATCAACCGGATCCGGGCCCCGGCTTGCCGGACGGCCTGGATGTAAGGCTGGTTGCGGGGCCGGTCGAGGATGATCGCGGTCAGGTCGTTGAGGTCTTTCCCCAGTGCTTTGGCCACCCGGGTCAGGTTGCGCTCAACCGGCGCTTCCAGGTCGACCATTCCGGCTGCTTCGGGTCCCACCGCGATCTTGTCCATGTAGACGAGGCTTCCCGGCGCGTACATCGTGCCGCGTTCGGCCAAACCGATGACGGCCAGGGCACCGGGCATGCCCTCGGCGGTGAGCCGGGTGCCGTCGACGGGATCGACCGCAACGTCGACCTCCATGCCTTGTCCGTTTCCGACTCTCTCACCGTTGTACAACATCGGCGCTTCGTCTTTCTCACCCTCGCCGATGACGATGACCCCGTCCATATCGACCGTGGCCATGATGGATCGCATTCCATCGACGGCCGCTTGATCGACCGCGTCTTTATTGCCCCGCCCTTGCCAGCGGGCGGCGGCCATGGCGGCCGCTTCCGTCACTCGCACCAATTCCAGGGCCAGATTACGTTCCGGTACCTCAACCATTCAGTCACCCACCTTGATGATCAGGGCATCTCCTTGCCCGCCGCCCCCGCACAGGGTGGCGGCGCCGATGCCGCCACCCCGCCGCTTCATTTCGTTCACCAGGGTCACGATGAGGCGAGCACCCGTCGCCCCTATCGGATGACCGAGGGCAACCGCGCCACCATTGACATTCACCTTGTCGTGGTCGAGGTCGAGCATGTGTGCCGACCACAGCGCCACAGAGGCGAAAGCCTCATTGATTTCTACGAGATCGAGATCTCCCGGAGCCATTCCTGCCTTCTTGAGCGCGAGGCTGAGGGCCTCAGCGGGCCGTTCCTGCAAGGTGGCGTCCGGACCGCCCACCTGTCCGTAGGCGACGATCTCCGCCAGGATTGGGAGCCCGGCCGCCTCGGCGGCGGCGCGGTCCGCCACAATGACGGCCGCCGCACCGTCCGATATCTGTGATGCGTTGGCGGCGGTTGTCGTTCCCTCAGGAGAGAAGGCAGGTCTCAGCCTGCTGAGGCTCTCGACCGTCGTATCCGGCCGGATACCCTCGTCGAGTTTGACGGCTACCGGGTCGCCTTTGCGCTGCGGAACGAGCACCGGGACGATTTCATTGTCGAAGGCGCCCGCCTCAACCGCCTGCACCGCCCGGCGGTGGCTTTCCGCCGCCCACGCATCTTGTTGCTCGCGAGATATGCCGAGGGCGGCGTTCTTCGAGTCGGATGATTCGCCCATCGCACAATGATCGAACGCACACCACAGGCCGTCGTGCATCATGACGTCGATCAGCTGGGCGTCGCCCATCCTCGCACCCCAGCGGGCACTAGGCGTCAGATAGGGGGCGTTGCTCATGCTTTCCATGCCCCCGGCTATCACGAAGGACGCTTCGCCCAGTCGCACCGAGCGGTCGGCCATGGCGATGGCCGTCATGCCGGACAGGCAGACTTTGTTGACGGTGGTCGACGGTACCGTCATCGGCACGCCTGCTCCCACCGCCGCTTGCCGGGCGGTGATCTGTCCTTCGCCCGCCTGGAGCACCTGCCCGAAGATCACTTCATCGATCCGGGCGGGATCGAGCTTCGACCGCTGCAGAGCCCCTTTGATGGCTTCGCTCCCCAATGTCACGGCACGCAAGGGAGCCAGGGCACCTCCAAACTTGCCGAGGGGCGTTCTGGCTATTCCGGTGATGACAGCACCCATGGCTCACTCCTCTCCTTCCAGCAATCTACCCCCGGCCGACAGATCCGGCCATCCCGGGTAGCCTGCCTTCATGAGGTTGGTCAATATCGATCATGTCGCCATAGCGGTCAACGATCTCGATGCGGCTCTCGCCCAGTACGAGCGGCAGTACCGCGTGCACGCCGAGTACCGGGAGGTAAACGAGGAGCAGGGAGTTGAGGAGGCGATGCTCCCGGTGGGGGCCTCTAACGTGCAGTTGCTGCAACCGCTCGGCCCGGACACGCCGGTGGGGCGTTTCTTGGCCAGACACGGTGAAGGGCTCCACCACGTTGCCTTTGCGGTTCCTTCGATCGATGAGGCGCTGCGCCACTTGGCCGATGAGGAGGTGGAGCTGATCGACGCCCAACCACGGATGGGCGGCGGTGGGCACCGCATCGCCTTCGTGCATCCCCGGGCACTGGCCGGTACCCTGATCGAATTGGTGGAACTGCGATGAGTGACAACGATCCCAAGATCGAGATCATCGGTGGCGCCGGCCCTTACGAGGCGGCGGCGATTCTGGCTGCCATTGATGCTGCCTTGACCGAAGAGCTGAACATTCGGGCAACCCCCAGCCAACCCGCCACGCCCGGGGCCTGGGCAATGTCTGGTCGACCCCAGGTTGTGCTTGGTCCGAAAACGTCCTTTCAGGGTCTCTCGCCCACCCC
>DATEVB010000232.1:0-13236 GCA_035282865.1 Acidimicrobiia bacterium
GGGGGGCAGGTGCTGTTGGCGGCTGGGTTGCTGCTGCTGATGGGAGGGATCGCCGTCATGTGGGGGATGCTGCGGAGGGCCGAACGATGACCTACCTGGGAGCGCTGGTGTTGGGGCTGGTGATACACGAGGGGACCCGCCAGTATGTCTCGCCCCGTCGGGCGGCAGGCGCGGCGGCCTCTGCCACTCTTGTCGCAGCGATACCGGCCGGTGTGTCGGTCGTCGCACTCGGCTGGGCCTTGGCCTTGCTCCGGGCCCGGCAGGTCCGGCCGGCTGCGACCAGAGACCGCACCGGACCGGATCGTTTGGGGCAGGTCCTGTACATCGCACTGTCCGCCGGGCTACCGGTGGCGGCCGCCCTCGAATTCGCAGTCGGGGAGGTGGGGCCTGCCGAAGCTGCCATGGTGCGCTCGGTGCTGAGAGCTGCCCGGCACCAGGGGCTGGCGGTGGCGCTGTCGGGAGTCGAGGGTTCGGCCGGCCGGTTGTTTGCGGGGCTGGCCCGGGCGCAGCTCACCGGCTCCTCGGCCATCAAGGCGGTGGCATCGTTCGTGGACGAGGAACGAAAGAATCGACGCGCCCGGGCAACAGAGGCCGCTCAGCGCTTGCCGGTAAAGCTGACCGTACCGCTCGCGCTGCTGATCCTCCCTGGATTTGTGTTGCTCACGGTCGGTCCGACGGTGATCGTCACAGTGGAGCGGCTGTTTGGGCCCTTGCTCTCGTGATGTTGTCAGCACTTCCCCCGCGCCGGCCGGTCGCCGGTATCGAAGGAGGAGAAGGAAATGCTGCACGTGCTGCATCGGATCATCTATCGGGATGAAGGGCAGGGCACCGTCGAATACGTGCTGGTCATTCTGGCCGCCGCGGCGATTGCGCTCTCGCTAATCGCCTGGATCAGCGGTACGAATCTGTTCAGCGGCCTGTTCGGGACCGTCCTCAAGAAAGTCATCGGATTCGCCAAGTGAATGGGAGGCGGGGAGAACAGGGGTCCGCAGTGGTCGAGTTCGCCCTCATCTTGCCCGTTGTTGTACTGGTGCTGTTGGCGGTGGTCGAAGTGACGGTCGTGGCACGCACCCAGTACGAACTCGTGCACGCAGCCCGGGAAGGGGCCAGGACGGCAGCAACCGTCGCGGACCCTTCCCAGGCGGTGCGGGCCGTGCAGGCCGCCCTCGACCCGGCCGTGGCCGGTCGTGTGAGGGTGTCGGTCGAGCGGCCGGAAACCGTGGGAAGCAGTGCGGTGGTCACCGTGGTTCTTCCCCACCGGCTGGGCGCAATGATCCTCGGTGGCCTGCGGATTGATCTCCGCGCCAGATCGGTGATGCGGGTGGAGCGGTGAGCGACCATGGGTCGGCTTCGGTGCTCATCCTCGGTGTAGTCGGGCTCATGGTCGTGCTGGGCCTCATGCTCGCCACGGCGGGGCATTACCTCAGCGTACGGAGCGAGGTACAGGCGGCGGCCGACGCGGCTGCCCTGGCTGCCGCCCCGGTCACGTTTCGTCCCTTTGGTACCGAGGCGAATCCAGCCGCCGAGGCTGCCCGGTTTGCCGCTGCCAACGGGGCGCGCTTGGTTCGCTGTTTCTGTCCGATCGATCGCACTTGGGTCGCCCGCATCGTTGAGGTGGAGGTGGTGCGAGACATCAACCTCATCGGCTTGGGCCGACGGGAGGTCCGGGCAATGGCGGCAGCCGAGTTCGTCCCGGTCGATCTCCTTCTCGTTGAATAGGTGGACAGCGATCGGGTATGATTCGGATCATGACACTGATCCGGATTAGTACCGTTGAGGAACCGTTCGACACTCCCGGTACGGTCAGGTCGGCCGTTGCGTTCCTGTCACGAGCGGAGACGATGGGGTTCTTGGGAGACGAAGACATCGATCATCTGAACATCGCAACGGTCCGCGATGTGGTCGACGCCATGGCCGAGGCCGGGTTGGGTTCCGGCCCCGGAGCTCTGCTGCGTATCCCTGATGACGAAATCAGCGGGGGCGAGATCGCCGCGGTTCTCGCCGAGCTCGAGGACATTCTCGAGAGCTCTCCCGCCCCCGACCGTGAGTGGCCGACCCTCGACCACCTGTTCGGCATCCAAACCCTGGCGGGGTTGTTGGGAGTGTCGCCGGCCAGCGTGCGTCGTTATCTGCGAGGTGAGCGAGCAACTCCCGATCAGATTGCCGCCCGCCTGCATTTCCTCGCCATGGTGGTCTCAGATCTTTCCGGCGCCTACAACGACTTCGGCATTCGCCGGTGGTTTACCCGTTCGAGAAGCGTGCTGCAGGGGGCGGCCCCGCGAGAGCTCCTGGCGGGTGATTGGGACCCCGACCACTCCGGGCCGCGCAAGGTGCGCGCTCTCGCTCGCGCACTGTTGGGTTCGCCGGCCACATGATCCTGTTCCGTCACGTCGATCCCCGGTATCCCTTCCTCTGGGAGACACCCGACCAACCTTCGGCCCGCTGGCATGAGGTCGGTGATGGACCCGTTCACTATCTGTCGGACACCCCGGATGGAGCGTGGGCTGAGTTCCTCAGGCATGAAGAAATCACCGATCCGGGGGACCTGGCCGGGGTCGAACGCACCATGTGGGCGGTTGACATCGCCCAACCGCCCAACCGCCGGTCCGGGCTGCCGCATCGAGTTGTGACCGGCGGACCGGACACCTACGCCCGGTGCCGGAGGTACGCCGGTCGGTTGCGGGCCGAGGGCGAACCCGGCTTCTCGGTGGAAGGAGCGGCGCTCCTACCGGGCGAAGCAAGGGGTTGGCATGTGGACAACGGTCTGAAGCCGGGCCAGGATTGCAACGGGCGAGTCCAGGTGCTGTTCGGGAGCAGGCCTGACCTGACCGGATGGCCGGCAGCCATCGCCGGACGGCCGCCAAGCTATCTTCTCGAGCGCGTTCGGTACTACTAGTTTCTCGTAATTCGTTCTTCGTACCTCTTCCCGCTGACGAGCGCAGTGAGCCGTTGGGGCGTTCGGTCCCACCAACCGGGTCGTTTTTCGCCTTCCGTTGCCAGGCGGATCTGTTTATCGATCTGCCAGGGCCGTTGCGAGGAACCGGACGGCGCCTTCCTTCGACAGTGGTTCGTTGAAGTTGCCGCATTTGGGCGACTGAACACACGAAGGGCAGCCGTCCTCGCATGGACATCCGTTAACCATCTCGCGAGTTGCCTGGAGGTGATTCACCCCCACGTTGAAGGCGATCGGCGAAATACCCGCTCCGCCCGGATAGGCCTCATAGATGAAGATGGTTCCGATTCCCGTCTCGGGATGGAACGGTGTCGACAGGCCTCCGATGTCCCACCGGTCGCAGATGGCAAAAAGCGGCAGCATGGCGATGGCGGCGTGCTCGGCGGCATGCAGAGTTCCCGGCACATCGTGATGGGCGAGCCCCGCATCCGAGTAGACGCCGTCGGGTATGGTCCACCAGACGGCATCCGTTTCGAATTGAACGGGTGGCAGGTCGAGGGCTTGGAAACCGAGCACCTCCCCCGACCCGATCCTCTTGCGTTTGAACGCAACGACGTGGCTCTCCACTCGCACCGATCCGAGATGCTGAGTGAGAGGCCCCACCGGTCGCCGATCATGGATGTGGAGGATCTCGAGGTGTTTCTCATCCTGGGACTGGGTGTAGTAATCGACCTCTTCCGGGTGCACTCGCACCTCTCGGCCGGCAAGGTCGAGCTCGGCCACGACGAAGGTGTCGCCTTGGTGGAGGTACACCGCGCCGGGGTGGGCCTGGTTGAACGTCTGGCTTTCCTCGAGGGTCCCGAGCAACTCACCGGCCGCGACATCAAGGACCGAGAACGCAGATCCACCGGAAGTGCGGATGCTCACCGACCCGGCGGGGCGTGTGCGCCGCGCCCAGTAGAGGCGCCCCTGGCGGAGACGGAGGTCGCCGGCTTGCACCAGCCGGTTGGCGGCTTCCTCCATGCTGTCGCCGAGGAATCTCTGGTCGTCGGGTTGGAGTGGCAACTCATGAGCCGCGCATGCCGTGTGGGCCTCAACCACCAGGGGGTTGTCCGGGTTGACCACGGCCGACTCGGGGGGCCGGGTGAACAGCTGGCGCGGATGGGTCATGTAGTACTGATCGAGGGCGTCCTCACCTCCCACCAACACGCCCAGCGAATGCTCCTGGCTCCGTCCGGCCCTTCCAACCTGCTGCCAGAAGGAGGCCAGCGTCCCGGGGAAGGTGTTGATGATCGCCGCGTCCAGGTTGCCGACGTCGATACCGAGCTCGAGGGCATTGGTGGCCGTCACCCCGAGCAGCTCGCCGGCGAACAGGGCAGCTTCGATGCGCCGCCGGTCCGCCGGAAGATACCCGCCCCGATAGGGTGCGATGCGCTCTGCCAGCGGCGCATCGAGTCGGTCGTTCGCCCATTTGTATATCAGCTCGGTGGCCTTCCGGCTCCTCGAGAACACGATCGTGTGCTGGTGATGGCGAACGAGATCCACGAACAGGTCGGTTGCTTCGGCCATGGCGCTCCGCCGGCGGCGTGGGACGTCCTCGACGAGAGGCGGATTCCACAGAGCGATCAGTTTTGCTCCTTGCGGTGAGTCGTCGCCCTGCAGGACCTCGACGTCCAGACCACTCAACCGCCCGGCGAGCTGTCCGGGATTACCGATGGTGGCCGAAGTGAATATCAGCGTTGGCTCTGTTCCGTAGTGAGCGGCGATCCTCCGCAACCGGCGCAGCACATGGGCAACGTGACTGCCGAAGATGCCTCGTAACACATGCATTTCGTCGATCACGAGGTATTTGAGTCGGAGAAAGAAGTCGGCCCATCTTCCGTGATGGGGAAGCATCCCGAAATGGAGCATATCCGGATTGGTCAGGATGATGTTGGCGTGGCGTCGTGCCCAGGTACGGTCTTCCTGGGAGGTATCTCCATCGTACGTGGCCGCTACCAGCCCCGGGATTCGCAGGCCGGTCAGGCTGCGCAGTTGATCCTGCGCAAGGGCTTTGGTGGGGAAGATGAGGAGGGATGTGGTCCGAGGGTTTTCGAGGATCGCTTCGGCGATGGGTATTTGATAGCTGAGTGACTTCCCCGAGGCGGTTCCCGATACCAGGACGGAATGTGTTCCCGAGCGGATTGCCTGCACCGCCCGCGCCTGGTGCCGGTACAGGCGCTCGATGCCGTGCTCGGCAAGGCGCTGCGCGAGGGCACCGGACAGGGGCGGGTCGAGTTCACCGAAGATGGCCGGGCAGGCGGGCAGACTCTCGAGGTGCGCCAGCTCGCCGTCCAGGTCCGGGTCCTGCACCCAGCCGCGTACCAGTGTGTCGAGGTCCATGCGGTCTCAGTCTGTCATTTCCTGAACAACCTTCGGCGGCGCGGGCCTGATCGACAAGACAGTTAATCCTCTTCCAACGCACCGTCCGCCAGGTCGGCGAAGGTGGCCAACGCAGCATCGGTGAGGTAGACGACGCTGGCGCTCCCGGCGGTCCCGACCCGGCCGTCGCCGACCACATTGGTGAGCGCTTCGGGGTCCAATTCGTAGGAAGAAGCTGCCAGGGTGAGGAGCTGTTCGGCCGGCAGATCTGTCCAGGTGTACTCGACCAGCAGTTCGAGGAGTCGCGGCAACTCCCCGATGCCGAGCGCTTGGGCTTTCCGTAGGGCCGCCACCATCAGCAGCCCTTGGTGATAACTGCGCGTGAGATCGCCGCCGGACAGGGTGCGATTGCGAGCGAAGGCGAGTGCGTCCGCTCCTGCGAATGATTGCAGGCCGGCTTGGAAGAAGGCTTGCGACTTCGGCTCGGCCATTGCGAAAGGAACGTCGAACTCGAACCCGCCGAACGCGTCGACCAGTCCGGTGAAGCCGAGAAAGCCGGTGACCAGGTATCCCTCGAGGGGAAGACCGGTGACGTTGCGGGCGGTTTCGAGCACCACCTCGGGCCCGCGTGATGCCATCACATTGGTGAATTTGTTGTGACCGCCGTAGGAAGCCTCGACCCAGGCGTCCCGGGGTATGCCGACGATCGCTCCCCGGCCGGTGTCGGGGACGATGCCGACCAGGTGCAGCGAGTCGGCGCGATAGCCGAGAGGGTTCTGACCGGGCCGGGCGTCCGAACCGATGATCAATACCAGGCGGGGACCGCCTCCATACCAGGCGGGTTTGTTGAACCGGCTCAGGCGTGCACCAACAATGCGCCAATCTCCGCCGGGGTCCGCAACGGCCAGGACGACATCGTCGCCGGCTGTGATCACCGCGATGTCCGATTCGAGAATCCGGCCGGTGGCCACGGCCCCCGACACTTCGACCTCGCCTACGGTCGTGTCGAGACCGGCGAGGTGGTCGGTGAGGCCAACGGGCAGGTTCGGTTGGCCCCCGGCTGATGGGTCCGCTGCATACGAGTACAGGCCCAGGAGGGCTTCATCGAGTCCATTGGGTGCATTCACCAATTGGAGTGACACCGTCGTTGCCCGCCGGGTGGTCGTCGAAGTTGGAGGGGAGGTGCTCGACGTGGTGAAGGTGGGCGGCGTGGTGGCCGGCTCGGCCGACGAGCTGCAGGCAGGCGCGATGAGAGCGACGACCGACAGGAGCGCGAGGACGCGGAACGGCTTCATGGAAGTGTGGACTGTAGGCGGCCGGCTGTAGTACGTGGAGTCGATGCGGTAAGTGGCGTCTACCATGCGAGCGGGCGTCTTGATGCGGAGTGAAGGTGGAAGTCTTCGAAGGTCTCACAGAGCTGTTGGTGATCCTGATTGCCGCCAAGGTCGGTGCCGAGGTCATGGCCCGCCTTCGGCAACCGGCCGTGATTGGGGAGCTGCTCATCGGAGCCGTGATCGGTGCCGGCGTGCTCGGATGGGTTGGTGGAGACGACGGCGGACTGTTGTCAACGCTGGCTGAGATCGGGGTGATCCTGCTGCTCTTCGAGGTCGGCCTAGAAACCGATCTTCGTTCTTTTGCCCGGCTGGGAGCGTCGGCGCTGACGGTTGCCGTTGTCGGTGTGGTGACCCCCTTTGCTCTTGGGTTTTTCGCGGTCCGATTGTTCTCCATCGGGGGCGGCTCGACGGAGCTGGCCCTCTTCATGGGTGCCGCCATGACGGCCACCAGCGTTGGGATCACTGCCAGGGTCTTCGCCGATCTGCGCCGGCTCCACACGGACGAGGCCAAGACCATCATCGGGGCAGCCGTCATCGATGACGTGCTGGGCCTCATCATCCTCGGTGTTGTCGCGGCAGTGCTGGGTGGTGACGGCGAGTTCTCGGCCGGTACGCTTCTGATCATCACGGCCAAGGCCGTCGGTTTTCTCGTTGTCGTCGTGGCAGTCGGTCATGTAGTCGCTCCGTACTTTTTCCGTTTTGTGCGGTTCCTGAAGGTAGAGGGCAGTTTCGTCGTCGGGTCCTTCGTGTTCGCCATCGCCGTCGGCTTGGCGGCCGAGCACTTCGCAGGTCTCGAGCCCATCGTGGGAGCCTTTGCGGCTGGTCTGGTGGCCGGTCAGACCAGCTTCGCGGACAGAATCGAGGCAGAACTCCGACCCATCTCCTTTCTGTTTGTGCCTATTTTCTTCCTGTTCATCGGTAGCCGGGTCGACGTCGTCGCCCTGTCAGATCCCCAGGTGCTTCTGGCCGGTGGGATCATTTCCTTTCTGGCCATTGTCGGGAAGCTCGTGGCCGGACTGGGGGTGTTGTCGAAGGGAGTCAGCAGGCGGGTCGTCGGGGTGGGCATGGTGCCCCGCGGGGAAGTTGGACTGATCTTCGCTGCTCTGGGAGCCGGCGAGCTGTCCGCGGTCGTTGGCGCAGGGGAGAACGCCATCGTGGTGTTGATGGTGGTGGTCACCACGCTGCTTGCACCGTTGATCCTCAACCGGATGTTGAGAAACGAGCCACTCGACGATGAGAGAGCCGCCGAAGACAGAACCGTAGTTTCGATGGGCAAGATCCTCGACTCGCCGGTCATCGGGTCGGCCGAGCAGGACGCCAGCAAACGGGACGCGACGGAGGATTAGCCGTCATCTTGGTGGGCTCTCACCTACCTCTTATACTCTTGACGCCGGCTAGCGAGCGAGGGGGAGATGTCAACGGGTTTCTTGTTGGTGGGCGCCATCGTGGCTGCGGTCATGGCTCTGGGCTTGGCCGTCCTGTTCGCCCGTCAGGTGCTTGCCATGGATCGCGGGTCGGACCTCATGGTGTCGATCTCGAACGCCATCCGGGAGGGTGCCGACGCATTCATGCGCCGTGAATACACGTGGGTGGCGGTGTTCGTGGTCATCCTGACGGTGTTGATCGCGATGCTGCTGCCCCATGGCGGTTGGAAGGCGGGTGCCTACGTGTTCGGTGCCCTCCTGTCGGGCGGGGCGGGACTTGTCGGCATGCGGATGGCCACCGCCGCCAATTCGCGAACCACTGAAGCGGCTCGAACGGGTGGCACGGTCAAGGCGTTGCCGGTTGCGTTCCGCGGAGGGGCCGTGATGGGCTTCACGGTTGCCGGGTTGGGTCTCCTGGGGGTGGGGATCGGGTTCTGGATGTTCAATACCGACCTGCTCGGCATCGGTGACTTGGATACCTCCTGGGCCGACGTGCTGGCCGCGATCGGTCTCGGTGGTTCCTCGATCGCCCTATTCGCCAGGGTGGGCGGCGGTATCTTCACCAAGGCGGCTGACGTGGGCGCCGATTTGGTCGGGAAGCTCGAGGCCGGGATTCCGGAAGACGATCCTCGTAACCCGGCCACCATCGCCGACAACGTTGGCGACAACGTTGGCGACGTCGCAGGAATGGGGGCCGACCTGTTCGAGAGCTACGTCGGTTCCCTCATCGCTCCGATCATCTATGCGGTGATCGTGTTCCAGGGGGCCCCCTTTCTGCCGGAAGCTGTGATCTTCCCGCTTGCGGTGGCTGGGCTGGGCATGCTCGCATCGATCGCCAGTTCGTTTCTCGTCCGGGCTACCGGAGAGAACCTGGCGGCAGGTCTCCATCGCGGCACGTGGGCGGCGTCGGCCCTGACCGCCTTGGGCGTGCTCGGGCTCTCCTTGTGGATCTTCGGTGGAGACGACGGTGCCGACAACCCGATCGGCCTGTTCGTTGCGGTGGTGGTCGGGTTGGCGGTCGGGATACTGGTCGGACAGATTTCGGAGTGGTTCACGTCCGACCACTACAAGAAGGTCAAAGAAATCGCCCGGCAGGCCGAGACCGGCGCGGCCACCGTGATTCTGGCCGGGGTTGCCGAAGGGATGCGCTCGGCCGCTTACAGCGTCATGGTGGTGGCCGTCGGGATTTTCGGGGCGTTCTGGGCGGGCGATTGGGCGCTCGGCGACGGTGGAGGGGTGTACGGAGTCGCCATCGCCGCCATCGGCGTTCTGGCCACACTGGGTATCACCGTGGCGGTCGACGCGTATGGACCGATCGCCGACAATGCGGGTGGGATAGCAGAGATGGCTCACCTGCCTCATGAAGTTCGCGAGGCGACCGACGCATTGGATTCCCTCGGGAACACGACCGCGGCCATGGCGAAGGGTTTTGCGATCGCTTCGGCGGCGGTGACCGCCCTGGCGCTGTTCTCGGCATTCACCCAGGCAGTGAAGCTCGAATCGATCGACCTCACCGAGGTCGGCACCATTGTCGGGCTTTTCTTGGGAGCGATGTTCCCCTTCCTTTTTGCGGCGATGGCCCTCAACGCGGTCGGCCGGGCGGCCGGCAAGATGATCGAAGAGGTGCGACGGCAGTTCCGGGAGATCCCCGGCCTGCGCGAAGGTCGCGAAGGTGTCAAGGCCGATTACGGGAAATGCGTCGACATTGCCACGGGTGCGGCCCTGCGGGAGATGGTCCTGCCGGGAACGCTGGCCATCATCTTCCCGATCGCCATCGGCTTCATCGACGTCGAGGCGCTGGCCGGCTTCCTGGCCGGCGCACTGGTCACCGGCTTTCTGCTTGCCATCTACATGGCCAATGCGGGAGGGGCCTGGGACAACGCCAAGAAATTCATCGAGGCGGGTGCCTTCGGTGGTAAGGGATCCGATCCTCACAAGGCCGCGGTGATCGGCGACACGGTTGGGGATCCTTTCAAGGACACCGCCGGTCCGGCCATGAACATCGTCATCAAGGTGATGGCGATCGTCAGCCTCATCTTTGCGTCGGCGTTCATCGCTTGAGCCGAGCCGCGGCCGGTAACCGGCTACCAGCTGGCGGTGCCCAGCCACTCGTCAGAAACGTCGGTCCGGTACGGCTAACTGCTCACCGCCCAGCCCGACCACGGGCTTTCAACTTCTGACTTCGAACCCACAACTTACCGTTACCATCGAAGCTCGGCAATGAGATCCATCACCTATCTGCGTCACGGCGAGTCGACCGGCAACGCTTCCGGCGTTGTCCAGGGCCACGGCACCAGCCCTCTGAGCGAGCGGGGGCGCCTGCAGGCGGCCGCCGTTGGTGAGCGGCTCCGGAATCAACGATTCGATCTCGTCATCTCCTCGGACATGGAGCGGGCAATGCAGACGGCGGAGGCGCTCGATCTGCCGTTCATTACCGATGCCGCCTGGCGCGAGATGGATGTGGGGCGCTGGGACGGACTCACCAACGATGAGATCGGAGACCAATTCGCCGACGAGCTGATCGCCCTGCGCAGAGGCGAAGACGTGCCCGTGGGCGGGGTCGGTGAGACCCCGTCCGAGCTGGTGGATCGAGTATGTGCCGCCATGGCAGCGGCGCTCGACAATCTCGAGGACGGCCAATCGGCGCTGGTGGTGTGCCACGGCGGAGTGATCGAAGCGGTGCTGGGGTTGGTGCTGGGGATTCGCGATCCTCACCGGCTGGTGGCGCGGGCGACTAATACCTCGCTGACCACGGTGGTGGCCACGCAAGGTGGGTTCCGGCTGATCCGGTTCAACGACGCGGCACATCTCGGCGCGGTGACGGGGTGGGCCGATAGCCGGCTACGGGACGGCGGATTGGTACTGGGTCTCGTCCGGCATGGACGAACGGCGGCCAACGCGTCCGGCCGCTGGCAGGGGCAGACCGACGCCGGGCTGGACGATCTGGGCCGTCGGCAAGCGGCGGACCTGGCCGCATGGTACGGGGAGTTTGGTGCCCTGTATGCGTCGCCTCTGGGACGGGCGTACCTAACGGCGGAAGCGCTTGCCAACGGATCCACGCCCACCATCCATCCGGGGTTGGTCGAGTTGGGTATGGGAGCATGGGAAGGCCACACCGGTGACGAGATCGTGGCCGGTTGGCCCGAACTGTGGGATCGAATCTACGAGGAGGAAGAAGACCTGCCCCGCGGTGACAGCGGGGAAACCTGGGCGGGCATGCAGAAAAGAGTGACGGCCGCACTCTCCGAAGTCATCGAGCACCACGAGAGTGGCCACATCGGTGTTGTTTCACACGGGGCGGCGATTCGCGGCTACGTGTGTAGCGTCCTGGGATTGAATCACTCCACCCGGCGGAAGCTGGGCGTGCCCGCCAACACCTCGGTCAGCCATGTGGTCTTCGAGGACGGGCGGCGTGTGCTGGCCGACTACAACGTTGCTCCCCACCTGGAGTCATCCCTGCTCCGGCCTCGATGAGATGAACACACCTGCGCATGGCGCAGCGAACCGGCGCCGGAACGGGGATTACTTCTGACGGTGTCTCCGGGCCTGCAGCAGCTCCGCCGCCCGTTGCAACGTGATGGCGTCCGGATCTTCTCCCTTGCGTAGCGATCCGTTGACCTCGCCGTCGGTGACGTAGGGCCCGTATCGACCGCTCTTCAGCACGACCGGTTTGCCGGAAACCGGATCGATACCCAGCTCTCGGAGGGGGGCGGCTGTCTGCCGGCCGCGCCCCCGTTTCGGCTGGGACAACAGCTCCAATGCCTTGCCGAGGGTGATGGTCAGGAGCTGTTCCTCGCTCTCCAGCGAGCGGGTTTCGTCGCCCTTCTTGACATACGGTCCATATCGACCGTTCAGGACGGTGATCTCCAGGTCGTCGGTTGGGTCTGTGCCGACGACCCGCGGCAGGGACAACAACTGAAGGGCGACTTCCAGCGTGACTTTCTCCGGGTCCATCGACTTGAAGAGCGAGGCCCGCTTCGGCTTGCCGGTTTCTTCCTGCTCGCCGAGTTGCACGTACGGCCCGAACCGTCCGGTTCTCACAGAAACGGGTAGTCCCGTGTCCGGGTCGGGGCCCAGCTCACGGTCGCCGTTCGGTGCCGACAGCAACTCGAGGGCCTTTTCGACGGTCAGCTCGTCTGGTGCCAGTTGATCCGGGATGGGGGCCGTGTCCTCACCTCGCTGAAGATACGGTCCGAAGCGCCCGGCCCGGGCGATAATCTCCCTTCCCTCCGGGTCGGAGCCGATTGAGATCGAGTTGATCTCCCGGGCGTCGATCTCGGCGAGTCGTTCGGTCACCATGCTGTGCAGGCCCGGGGTGCCGTTTCCGAAGTAGAACCGGCCCAGCCACGGAGCCGACGCTTCCTCTCCCCGAGCGATCATGTCGAGGTCGCTCTCCATACGGGCAGTGAACGCATAGTCGACCAGATTGGGGAAATGTCGCTCGAGCAATGTGACCTTGGCGAAGGCGGTGAAGGAGGGAACCAAAGCCGAGGCCTTTTTCCACACGTAGCCCCGGTCTTGGATGGTGGTGATGATACTGGCGTAGGTGGAAGGGCGGCCGACGCCGAGCTCTTCGAGTTGACGCACCAGGGATGCTTCGGTGAACCGGACCGGCGGCTTGGTGTCATGCCCTTTTGCCTCGATCCGCTCGAGGCCGAGCGGATCTCTTTCGACCAAAGGCGGCAACCGCCGCTCTTGGTCGTCGAGATCGGCGTCGGGGTCGTCACTGCCCTCGACGTAGGCGCGCAGGAAACCGGGGAATTCGATGACCTTGCCGCTGGTGGCGAACTCAGCGTCTTCGCCCACCGACGAGGTGCCGCCCACCCGAACCTGCATGCTCTCCCCGACGGCGTCGGTCATCTGGGAAGCAATCGTCCGTTTCCAGATCAGCTCGTAGACGGCAGCCTCGTCCCCGTCGATCTCGGCGGCGACTTGCTCGGGCGTGCGGAAGGCTTCCCCGGTCGGGCGGATGGCCTCATGGGCTTCCTGGGCGTTCTTGACCGTGCTCTTGTAGATGCGCGGTTGGCCGGGGACATAGTCTTTGCCGTACATCTCGGCGATCTGTCGGCGGGCGGCCGCCACGGCGGTCTCGGAGAGATCGGTGCTGTCGGTGCGCATGTAGGTGATGTAGCCGTTTTCGTAGAGACGTTGTGCGGCGCGCATCGTTCGGGAGGTTCCGAACCGCAGCTTGTGGCCGGCTTCCTGCTGCAGGGTGGAAGTGCGG
>DATEVB010000233.1:0-5660 GCA_035282865.1 Acidimicrobiia bacterium
ACCCGGAACCCGGCTCTGGGAGCGATCATCATCGACGCCCGGGGGCGGCTCGGGCGGGCCATTGGCGCCCTCCGCTCCTGCGTCGAATTGATCGAACTGCCCGCAATCGACGCGCCCTCGACCCCGCCATCCGAACCCGACGAACAGCTCGCTCGAGGAAACCCAGATAGGAGGCTCACGTGATCTCGATGACTACCACTGCGCAAGAAAAGCTCGAGGAAGTAGTCGCAACCGAATCCTCGACAGCTCGTCTCGTACGGGTGGCCGTTGTGCGTGGCCCGCATGGGTGTATTCACGGCTGGAGGCTCGGGATCGAAGATTCTGCGCAACCCGATGACGTGGTGCTCGGCTTTGGGCGTTTGGGGGTTCTCGTCGAGTCCGATCTGATCGACACACTCGATGGGGCAACCATCGATTACCGCGCGGATGGTGGGGCCATCGGCTTCACCATCGAGACGCCCGATACCGGCCCGCCTGACGGCACCGGTTCCAACTGCGGACACGAATAATGGTGACGCCCATGATGTTCGCTTCCATCCCCTCCCCCAAAACCAACATTCTCGAGCTTGGACCGCTCGACATCCACTACTACGGGTTGATGATCGGCCTCGGTGTGGTCCTGGCGATCATGGTGACGACACGCCGCTATGAGAGGTTGGGCGGTGACG
Source organism: Acidimicrobiia bacterium (assembly GCA_035282865.1). GTDB lineage: Bacteria > Actinomycetota > Acidimicrobiia > Spongiisociales > UBA4744 > UBA4744. Next base: position 669 of record DATEVB010000233.1, read on the forward strand.
CTTCGATCGCGGAGAAGCTGTTGGTATGGGCTGTCGTCGCCGGGGTGCTCGGCGCCCGCCTCGCCTATGTGCTTCCTCGTTTCGAAAGGGTCACCGAAGATGGGTTCTGGCGCGTTTTCGCCATCTGGGAAGGTGGCCTTGCTCTCTACGGCGGCCTGACCGCAGGCGTGATCATCGGGGTGTGGATGTTTCGCCGTAACCATGGAGATATCCCCGCCATCCTCGACGCGGCTGCGATAGGGATCCCTCTCGCCCAGGGGATTGGACGGTGGGGAAACTATTTCAACCAGGAGTTGTTCGGAACCCCCTCTGACCTGCCGTGGGCTGTCGAGATCGCCGAACGGTTCCGACCGACCGAATACGCAGACGCGGCAACATTCCATCCGGTGTTCCTGTACGAAAGCCTCTGGAATCTGGCCGTCGTCATACCGCTGTTGTTGTGGGTCGAACGACGCTTCGGATTACGGCGGGGCAACCTGTTCTTGGTCTACGTGATGCTGTATGGGGTAGCCAGGTTCTTGCTCGAGTTCACCCGTACCGACGATGCCACCATCATCATGGGATTGCGCGCCAATCAGGCCTTTGCCGCCCTGGCAGTGATCGCCGCCACGACGATCCTGGTAGTCCGTCAGCGGAGCCAGATTCCTTCCCTGTGATTCGTTTTTCGTTCAACGACCAGGCAGAGTCGCGTCGACCCTGGGCGACGGCTCCGGAGCACGCTCGACTTGACCCGGCGAGACCCGGTTGATCCCGTAGCGACGTCCGCCGGATCGCTGGGCCACAGCGTCTATCCGGTCGAGAAGTTCAGTCTCCTAGTTGCCAGGTGGCCGTCACCAGACCGGGGAATCCGTCGAATTCGATCGTGATTTCTCCTTCAACGGGGCCGGCCGCCGAGAAGGTGAGTATCCCGGACCGATGGTGACCGCCCACCGGATCGCCGTCCCAATTGACGACCGGCCACTCGATGCCTCCGATTTCGAGTCTTGCGCCGGCGGCGGGATCCATAGATAACTCGACCGAATGTGTATCTAGAGATACGGTGAAGGCCGCCCCGGCCTCACTGATCAAGTCAGGCTGGATGACGACCTCAACGCCCCCCGCGTCCACCGATTTTGCAGCGAATTCGACAAGATTGTCCGGCCCCTGTCGTACGACATTCTCCGTGGTAGATGATTCGGTCGATTTGTCGGCAGACCCGGTCGAGCTGCTCACAGATCCAACGAGGTCGCCACTGGTGGAGGTGGCACCGCATGCAGTCAAGGCAACGACTAGACCGAAAAGCAGGGTCGCGTTGAGTAGCTTCACGCTGCGTGGCACGCTGCCTCCTCGGTGATCGTCACGGGTGTCTTCCTCAACCGGGAGAGACCGATCGCAAGGGCGATCCCATTGATGCCGAGACCGACGATCATGAAGGCCACCCGTGCGTCGTAGAGGAAGGTTGCCGCCGCGGTGGCCCCAAGAAACGGGAGCAACTCTGCGATGTGATGAGCGCAACAGGCGATCATCCCTGCAGAGGAGGCGCCCGTCCCGGCTGCACCAGCTCCCATGGCAGCCCCCATCAGCCTGTGGCGTCTCCGGAGTTCGGCCATCACCGTGATCTGTACACCGAAGCCGGCCAGGATCGGTATCAGCAGATACCAGTCCAGTCGAATCTGGTCGTACAGATGCTCAACCGAACCCGAGAGCCCGCCGACGACCACGGCATAGAAGACCGCCATCCCCAATGCACCAATTGCGCCCCAACTGATGCTCCGGGCGGAGATAGCCGTCACCAGCTCCCGGTTAATCACGCTTCAGGCACCTCGGCGAAGAAGTCGGCAGCCGGCACGAACATGGTTGCGTAGTGCTTCACCCAGCGGACCTCTCGATCCGCTCCGACCAGCGCGAAGCTATGGCTCGGCCGATCGGCATGACCGTAGACACCCAGCATGCCGTACGCTTCTGATGCAGACCGGTCGGCGTCGATGAGAATCGGATCGTTGATGCCGAACCGGGATGCCTCTGCGGCCACCCGCTCGGCGGGATCGACCATCACCGGGACCAGTGTGATGCCCCGGGCGGCAAGTTCCTCTTCAATCTCAGGGATCTGAGCGAAGCAGCCGTCGCACCCGACCCCCATCGAAAAATAGAGCATCGCTTGGCCGCCGCCGTTGAGGACATCGTCGAGCGCGACTCGAGTTCCGTCTGTGGTCGGCAGGGAGAACCCGGGGGCTTCGGCCCCGAGGAGACCGTGTTGTGGTTCATCGGTTGCGGTACCGATTGCCACCACGATCGCAAGAACCAGGACCGGCGCGGCAAATGCCAACCAGGACCAGCTCGATGATCGCTTCTGGCTTGGACGGCGGCTCCCTTTCCCCCCCCTCGAGCGGCTGTTGCGGCCGCTAGTGGTGGGGCGCGGAGTCGGCTGTTTCGTCTGATTGCTCATGGCAAGACCTTTCGTCTTGGACGTCGTCATCATCACCGGGACGCCGACGCCGTCCCGAAATTGCTACCGCTCCAGCGGCCAACCCGACCAACACGAGCCCGACGACCGCGTCGGGTACCGGTTCGAGTAGACGAACAACCGGAGCCAGCAGGTTCTCCAGCCAGCGGCCGACTCCCTCCTGGAAAGTGGGGGCAACGGTGACACCGGTCACCCCTACCACGATCAAGACCACCCCCATGACTACGAAGAGGGCGGAGCTCAGCAGGTTCAGGGTGTTGGTCTTGAAAATCTTGTTCCCGAGCGACCAGGTCACTTCTCGTCCTCGGAACGCGGCCCGGTCGCCGAGCCCTAGTCGATCCCAGGCGACCGTCATCAACAGGAGCGGGAAAACCATCCCGAACACGTACGCCAGGCCGATGGCCGTTCCCTGCACCAGGTTGGGGGCTACCGCGGAAAGCGTGACCACCCCCGCCAGCACCGGAGCGCAGCAGGCGCTCGCAGCTCCCGAGAACACCCCGAGCGCGTAGACACCGGCGGAATCGGTGCGTTGCACGTCGGGCGCACCGCGCATCATGGGCAGTGCCCAGGTGATTCCCATTGCCGAGACGGCAGCCAACACCAACAGCAGGATCCCACCCAGTATGTAGACCGGACCGTGGAACTGGAGGAGTGACCGGGTTATGAATCCGATGCCAAGCGTTACCGGCACCAGCACGGTCGCCAGGCCGGCCGCAAAGATCAAAGTCAGCGGAACCAGGCGCCAGCGACGGTTCCGGACGGCGGCTGCCAGGTAGGTGGGGAACATGAACACAATGCAGCAGGGCGCGAACAACGCTACCCCCCCGGCCAGGAATGCCGCCAGGAGAGAGCCACCAAGGAAGATGCCCTCCATTGCTACCCCTGTGCTTTCTCGGCGAGCTCGGTGAGGGCTTTGGTGAGCTTTCTCGCCGAGATCCGCCCGTGTGCGTGGTACCGGCCTTCGATGAGAACCACCGGTGGGAACGGCACTCGCCAGCGACGGACTATCTCCATACCCTTCGCAGAGGCCAAATCGACCTCGCTGATGTCGAGGGTGAACCGCGAGTCCAGTTCATCGAGCAATGCCCGGGCGTCACTGCAGAAATGACAGCCGGAGCTTGTCACGAAAGTGATCGATATCGGCTCGGGCCTTGGCGCCGGCTGGTCGGTGTTCCGGTCCGTGGTCGGGGCCGGTGACGCTCGATTCGTCAATCCACTTCCTCCTCGATCTCCGCCACCTGAATCGGGCCGACCCAACCCGAGGCCGCCACCCAGGGGAGCAGTTTCATCATTACCTCATGCCCCGCAAACGGGCATCGGACTCTGCGGCGTCGATCTCGCCCTGGGCATCCCGCTCTTCGAGGATGTCCACGTGGCGGTTCACGCCCGACGACCCGCTGCCGACTTGTCTGAGCAGCCACGCAATCAGCAGCACGGCCCCGACCCAGAAGATGACCATCCAGACGGCCCCCAGCCATCCGCCGTAGTTCCACATCATCAGAGACACTCCTCTAGAACTGGACAGAGGCAAACACACCAACATCAAGCCTGTATCCGCGCCGGCATCAAGATTCGGTAAAAGGATGTTGGGCCGCTCGGTGGACGAGAGGCTGCCGGCGAGGGCCCGGGGGGCCCGTGACGATATGAACGCCTTGTTATTCGCCGGCGGGATACCGCGTATCCGCTTCCAAACGACGGTGTGGGGCGTCTTACCCGCAGGCAGCCGTCAGCGTTGCATAGGGATTGACCGCCGCCCCGCCACCCGGATGTATCTCGAAATGCACGTGTGCGGGTGTGCCCTTGGCATTGCCCGAGGTCCCGTTGAAACCGATCAGTTGACCCTGAGTAACCCCCGTTCCGGTGGTGATTCCATCAGCCCATCCGCTCAGGTGGGCGTAGTAGTAGCTGACGCCATTGTCCCCGTCGAGCCACACCGTTAGGCCGCCAAGCCCGCCGTTGCGGACACGTGCCACACCGTCGACGACGGCTACCACCGGGTGGTCGTAGGCAGCAAACACATCGTTTCCTTTGTGAGTGCGACCACCGGATCGAGGAGCACCCCAATCGTTCCAGAAGGAAACCGGCGCGCCCATAGGACACACTATCGAGGGACCGGGTGAACTGTTCGTCGCTGTGCTCGTTCGCCGTGCAGCTTCTTTACGTCGCTCTTCGGCGAGGCGCAACTGCTCGGCCTGATAGTCGGATTCAGCGTCCTGCAGGTCTGCATCAGCTGTTTGGAAGGCTTGATTCGCCTCTTGAAAGAGCGCCTCCATCTCGACGACCAACGCGTCGGCTTGTTGCTGCTGAGCCGACAATTCGGCTTGTTTCGCCACGAGCATTTCCGTGTCCGCCTCCAACTCTCCGTTCAGAGATTCAAGTTCATTGATGGCGAGACCGTCGGTGGCAGTACTGGTTGCCAGCATCTCCCGGCCGATCAATGAGTCGGCAATCGTATCGGCTACGAACATCGATTCGAGGCCGCCCGACACCCCACCCATGTAGAGCTCAACGGCTTGGTCCTCGACGCGCCCGCGTAGCGAGGCCGCCCG
>DATEVB010000234.1:0-2049 GCA_035282865.1 Acidimicrobiia bacterium
GTGCGGAATGCCTCAACGGCGACCCTGTCTGCCATAGCTTTACCGCTCATATCGGGTTCCTCCGTCGAGTACCGGTCGTTTCTCCTGTCGTGACCGCCCAACGGCCGGGGCATCCGTCGCAGTCACGCCAGATCTGTTCCGGGGGCTCTCCGCTGAGGAGCCGCTCTGCGTCTGCGCGCATGACCGCTCCAACGAGATCTCCCTGGGGCGTCGTCACCAGTACCAGCGTTGTACCTCGTTTGGCCATCTGGTCGACCAGAGGTCGGAGTAGACCGTCGGGTCGGACCGTGGTTGGACCCGACTCCATGATCCGGTCGACGGTGGTGGCGTGATCGGTCTCCCATGCGTTGGCGCGCAGTCGACCAACGACGATGCCGTCGCAGTCGACGACCACGCACTCGTCCCACCCGGCGTCGAAGGTGTGAGTTCGGGCCTCGGCGATCGAGTCGTCGGGGCGGCAGGTGGGGACATCGGGTCGGGTGGCGTCGGCCACCCGCTGCACCGGGTTGCCGGTGCCTTCGGTCGGGAGTCCGGCCGCTTTCCAGTCGGCGATACCGGCGACGTAGTCGTGGACCTTGTTGAATCCCAGGCGTTCGAGCCGGCACGCGGCTCGTGGAGACATGTCTCACAAGCCGTCGTGTCAGTAGACCACCACGGGCTTGTCGCGTCGCAACGCCGACACGGTTTGAGCGGTCAGCTGCCGCAGCGGGAGGCTGATTGCGCCCGGGATGTGCGCCTCGTTGTACTCCGGGTCGGGGAGAACGTCGACCACCTGGGCGTCCTCTTCGCGAATGAGGCGCAGCAGCTCGGTGCGGTCTATGGGGGTCACCATGAGGTCACTCCCCGGCTCGGGCGGCGTTGATAGCCCCTTTGAGCTGGTGGAGGGTGGGCGAACCAGCCCGGCCGTTCTCGGTGAGATACACCCGGCAGCCGAGCCCGACGGGAGCGCCGGGGTCGGCGAAGGGGTCGGTGCCGTCGATCAGCACGCTGGGAGAGCCGCGGAAGCCATGCTCGGCGGCGGCCTCGGGGGTGTTGATGAGTTGATGGTGCAACGTCGCGTCGAGAGCCTGTTCGGCGATGAGGGTTCGGAGGTGGCGGTCGGTGATCTTCCAGTTGGGACAGTCGTCGAAGTACTGCAACGTGACATCCATGGGTGGTCTCCTTTGTTCAGTCGGCGCCGGCGGGTTGGAGGACATGGCACACGCAGGTCGTTGGCCATTCGTCGGTGATCTGCTCGGCGGCCATCTGTAGGCGGCGGAGTTCGTCTCGAAGTCGATGCAGATCCTCGATCTGCTGGTCGATGGCGGCCGTTTCACGGGCCAGAGCGGTGCGCACCGATGCGCAGGGCGCCTGATCGTCCACCCGTAGACCGACGATCTCGCGGACGTCGTCGAGCGGCAGTTCCAGGGACCGAAGCCTTCGCACGAACCGCAGCAACTCCACCTCGTTGGTGCTGTAGTCCCGATACCCGGCTCCGGTTCGATTCGGCACCGGGACGATGCCCCGGGTCTCGTAGAACCGGATCGCCGACGCCTCCAACCCCGAGAGACGAGCGGCCTCACCGATGCGCATCATGTGCCTCCAAAAAGCGGTTCTCGCCTTCAGGCTAAACCTTCAAGCAAGTTGAAGGTCAAGCACATTCACCCGGATCAACCGCGGCGGGCCACATGGCCCATTTTCCCACCCATTGGGATCGGCGTCCCGGAGTGGAGTTGGGTTGTCAAGGAGTCGATTGGCTTCAGGTCTTCGACGAGTGCTTGCTTGGTGCGCGCAACACATGGGTCACATTCGATATGTGCCCGTGATGGCCACGGAGGCTGTGGCTGGTGTCGGCGTTGGGATAGTCCGTTGTCCGTGCCCGGCGGGGGATTTGCACCAGGTCTCGCGATGGCCTACATTTAATCAAATAGTTGTTTGATTAGGAGAGCAATGCGGATGCCGTCGAGGCGGTTCAAGGATTCGGTGTACGAACAGTTCGCTCGGGTGGGAAAGGCAATGGCGAGCCCGCGTCGGCTCGAATTGTTGGACTTGTTATGTCAGGGGCCGCGG
>DATEVB010000235.1:0-8830 GCA_035282865.1 Acidimicrobiia bacterium
CCCGTGCCGCTCCGCGCTGCCAGGGTTCTTTGGACCGGCAGTTGAGCGATTGGGTCGTTGCTCGATCGCACCGCAATCGGGAACTCGCCTGAAGGTGCGCCGTGTGGGGTCCCGGTGCGGGTCGATCCCGACCAAGTCGACGTCGTCAGTGCCGCCTCGGACTGAGTCGAGGTGTCCTCCGGTGGCAAGAAACGACACCGTCTCAACCCCCGGGGAAACCGGACGCTCAACCATGCCATACATCTGATCGCCATCGTCCGGCTCCGCTACCCGCATACCGAGGGCCGGATCTTCTACGAGCGGAAACTCGTAGAGGAGAAGACGAACAAGGAGGCGATCAGAGCGTTGAAACGGCGGCTCTCTGACGTCGTCTACCGACAGCTCATCGCAGACCACAACGGATAGGGCTGGGGGGCAAACAGGAACGTCTCTGACGCTTGCGTGGCCGGCATTCCATCCTGATCACCGGCTCTTCAGCGCAGCCACCCCGAGCCGTTCCTAACCCTACGCGACCACTCGGTTCACCCGAGATGCTCAATCACACCCAAAGACACCCTTGACAAACAAACAGGCCTCGCTCTGGGGCGCTTCATTACGACGGTCTAGTTGACTTCGAGTGTCGTCGTGACCGGGACCTCGCTGGTGAACAGCTCAAAACCGGTGAACAGGCGTTGGGTGTGTGGACGAACTCGTCATACCCTCTGAGCCTCGTCGACCAACGTTTTCTCTCTGCTTCCCATGCTGGCCGCTTTGGGCCACTTGTAGGCGAACCAGATGACCGAAGCCATGATGACAAAACTTGCCCCCGTCATCAGGTTGAAGGTTGCGGAAGCGTATCCCACAATCCCGTCGGCAAGCATGATCAGCTGGGCAACCCCGAAGATTGCGCCGGCGATGATGTTGGTCGAACGGTTGGGCCGACTGGTCAGAGTCAATGACAGAAATGCGAAAGCCATCGCGACCAGTAGGTAGGTCGCGAATTCATCGTTGCTAAGCAGAGATACTTCGGTGGCACCCTCGCTCACTGCAAGCGTCCGGTAGGCAAAGAAGGCAACTATGTGCAATAGCCAGAGCGCCGAAATCCTGACCTTGTATGACAGTTCTTCCATCTCGCTCTCCTTCCAACCTCGCTAGGCGGATCGGTATCCTGGCGGGCGACCCCTGTCACGTCGCCGCCACTCATTCGGGACGAACCGTTAGTTGTGCGACCGGCTCCTCCATTTCGGTCCCACTGCCTGTATTCGGTCACCTGGGCCTTTCGGATGCCAGAGGCGAAAGCCCCTACTTCATCGGCAGTGCAGACACCACGGCGGGAAGCGCATCTCTGAGAACCGCAGGCAGACCTTCCTGTATACGCCGGAAGGACCACTTCTACCCGCACTAGAAACGGCAATCGGCGCCAGGCCCCTGAGAAACTGATCTCCCAGACGCCCGATGAGATCGGCCGTGCCGGGGTCCTCCAGCACGGCTGCGTGGGCGGAGCGCACCTCCGGGTGGTGGGCCGGATGGTCGAGCAGATGGGTGAGGGCGATCCACCGGGCGGCCGGTTCGTCACTCTCCAACAGCCACGGCCGCGGATCGGATCCGAGTAGCTCGAGCCACGGTTCGTTTTCCACCGACGGCGGAAGCTACACCCCGGATCGTCGAGGCAACTCCGGGAGGCAAACCGCAGCCGGCCGCCGGCCGCCACCGTATTCCGTGCGGTAGCCACACAATCTCCGGGAACTCCCCCATACAGTCACGCACGATTCGGTGCGATATTGAGAAAGGAAACACAGGCAGGATCCATGGCCGCTCCAACACCCGTCCGCGATCTGTTGGGATCGGCCCGCGCCGCTGCCGAACGGACCCCGGCCGACCGTAACCGGTACGTCGATTTCCTCAGGGCGGTTTCGATCCTGGCCGTCGTGCTCGGGCACTGGCTGGTGATCACTCCATGGGTGTCGGCCGACGGAGTCTTCCACGGCGATCACCTGCTCACCCGATCTGAACCGGCTCGCTGGCTGACCTGGCTGTTCCAGGTGATGCCCGTCTTCTTTGCGGTCGGCGGATATGCCAACGCCGCCTCGTGGGACGGGGCAGTTGAGCGAGGAACCCCGTACGGCGAGTGGCTGGCGGGCCGCCTTCGACGCCTGGTGTTACCGGCCCTCCCCCTCCTCGCTCTGTGGGCCGGGATCGCCGTCGCTACCTGGTCCGGGATGATGGGCCCGATGCTGGTGGAGGTCGGATCGCTGGGCGCCCTATCCCCGCTGTGGTTCCTGGCCGTCTACGTGGCGGTCGTCGCCCTGGTGCCGTTGACCCGCAAGGCATGGCTGCGGTTTGGCGTCTGGTCGTTCTGGGCCCCGGTCCTGGCGACCATCCTCGTCGACGCCGTCGCCTTCGGTTTCGGAGTGACCTGGCTCCGCTGGATCAATTACGCGTTTGTGTGGCCGGCGGTCCACCAGATCGGCTACCTGTGGCGAGACGGCCGGCTGGGAGGCGTCCGATCATCGGCTCCGTATGCAATCGGAGGTGTCATCGCCGCCCTCGTGGCCGTGCTCGCCCTGGATTACCCGGTGGCCATGATCGGCGTCCCGGACGCCGGAGTGTCCAACAGTGCGCCTCCGACGGTTGCCCTGCTCGCATTGGGAATCGGACAGGTCGGCATCTTGCTGGCTGCCGAGCGCCCGATGCGGCGCTGGTTGGCGAGGGTGGGACCGTGGACGGCCACGGTGCTGGTCAACGGGATGATCATGACCCTGTTCGTGTGGCACTACACCGTGATGGTGGTCCCGGTCATAGCCAGCGCCGCCTGGTTGGACGGAACCGGCCTGCGGCTCGAGCCGGACACCGGCTTGTGGTGGGCGACCCGACCCTTGTGGATCGCCGCCCTGGCACTGATCCTGGCCCTGTTCGCTCCTCTGGTCGGCCGGTTCGAGCGACCGGGTCGACGCGACCCCGCCTCCGCCGGGAAGGTACGACCGATGGCCGGGACGGTGCTGGCCTGTGCCGGCTTCGCGGTACCCGCTTTGGTGGGAGTCTCGGTGACACCCGACCTCTCGTGGGTGGCGCTGGCGCTCCCCGCGGTTGGCATGGTGGTGGCCGGTGCAATGGGCACTTCCCGGGGCACGACATGAGCAGCTGGAGCAGAGCCGCTGAGCTGGCCGCGCATACTCCCACGTCGCGGAACCGGTACGTCGACTTCCTCAGGGCGGTCTCGATCCTGGCCGTCGTGTTCGGGCACTGGTTGATGGCAGCACCGCAGATGGTCGGCGGCGAGCTGCAAGTGCAGCATCTGCTGGTGGTAGCCCCCTGGACCCAGGTGGCCACCTGGGTGCTGCAGGTGATGCCGGTCTTCTTCGTGGTGGGCGGCTACGCCAATGCAGCCTCCTGGGAATCGGCCTCTCGAGCGGGCACCGGCTATCCGGACTGGCTGCGGTCGCGGATGGGCCGGTTGGTGATCCCGGTCCTGCCCCTGGTGGCCTTCTGGGGGGTGCTGGCGGTAGCGGCCGGACGGGTGGGAGTCGACCCCTATCTGATCCGGGTCGGGTCCGTCAACGCCCTCGTTGCTCTGTGGTTCCTGGCCGTGTATGTGCTCGCCGTAGCGCTGGTGCCCGTCACCCGGGCCGCCTGGCGGCGGTTCGGAATCTGGTCATTCTGGGCCCTGGTGGCGGTAGCGGCCTTTGTGGATTGGGCAGCTCTGAGCGGATGGCTGCCGGACGCCGGGTGGGCCAATTACCTCTTCATCTGGGTGGCCGTCCATCAGTTGGGCTACCTGTGGCGGGACGGTGGCCTGGCGGGGACCAGGCGGGCGTTGAGCTGGGCGGCGCTGGGAGCCGTCGCCATTGCGCTGCTGGTGAACCTCGGTCCATACCCCTCTTCGATGGTCGACGTGCCGGGTTCCGAAGCATCCAACTCGGCGCCACCGACCCTGGTATTGCTGGCTCTGGGCATTCTGCAAACCGGGCTGCTGGCCACCTTCGAACCGGCGGTCAACCGATGGCTGCAGCGGCGCCGCCTGTGGACGGCGACGGTGCTCGTCAACGGGATGATCATGACGGTCTTCGTGTGGCATTTGACGGCCATGATCCTGGTGCTGGGCTTAGCCTTGCTGGCGGGCGGGATCGGGCTCTCGATCGAGCCGGCGGGAGCCATCTGGTGGTTGACCCGCCCGCTCTGGATGGGCGTCTACGCCGTGGCCCTGGCGGCGGCAGCCGTTCCCTTCGCCCGTTTCGAGAAATCGAGGTTCACGCCCGGTGCCCGTCCGGTTCCCACCTGGCGGGCGGTGGCGGGAACGGTGAGCGTCTGTGCCGGGTTGGGCATGCTCGCCTACGGCGGCATCTGGAGCGAAGCGTGGCCCGGCGTCAACCTGCCGGCCGCAGGATTGCCATTCGGCGGAGCGGCCTTGATCGGGGTGCTGCGCCGCCCGGATCGGGTACCTGTCAGCCGATCCGCCGGGCACCCTCCAACCAGCGGCGACGGAGGCGACGGCGCTCGCGCGTCGTAGCACCGCCCCAGATGCCAACGGTTTGCCGGCTCTCAATCGCATAGGCCAGGCAGGCTTCCTGCACCGGACACATCGCGCACACTTGGCGGGCGGCGGAGAGCTGGACCTGGTCGTCCTCGGCGGAAGGAAAGAAGAGGCTTGTCTCGAGGCCGGCGCAGGCGGCTGCTTCTCGCCACCCGGTGCGGTGATCCCTCAGGTCTGCGTGTTTGGGGATGCTCATCGGTATCTCGTCATCAAAACGAACATTTGTTCTACCAGATCACGGTAACACAGCCCCTCTCAGCGGGGAAGTCGACAACCCGACCGTCCCCTGTTGATCAATCCGGGTCGTAGGTCTCTTCCCCCGCCTGATAGCTTCTCCCCATGCGTCCACCCGACTACCAGGGCGGCGGATTGGTCAATCTGATCGCCGAGCTGGAATACCGGTTGACCGGAAGCGCGGCCGCTCCCCGCCTGCGAGCCGACCTGGCCGCCCGGATCCCGCCGGCGGCCGGCTACGTCTTCGTACTGATCGACGAACTCGGCGACCACCAGCTCGGCCATCCGGCCGCCGCTCCGCTCGCCCGGCACCGGGTCGGAGCAATCGACGCTTCGTTCTCGACCCAGACGACGGTGAACACCTCCACCCTGGCGACCGGGCTCCCACCCGCCCAGCACGGACTGATCGCCTATCTCCTCCGCCTGGGCGACCGGGTGGCCAACACGATCTTCTGGTTCGACCCGGTCGGCGACCCGGTCGAGGTCGACTACCGGCAGTTCCTGCCTGCTCCCAATCTGGCGGAACGGATGTCGGCCGCCGGAGTCGAGTCGATCGTCGTTGAGCCGTCGGCGTTTATCAACAGCCCCCTCGAACAAGTCCTCTACCGGGGGGCGACCGTCGTGCCCGCCCCGGACGATGCGGCCTCGGTCCGGATTGCCCTGGAACGGGCTGCCGAACCCGGCAAGCTGGTGGTCGTCTACGTTCCAAACGTCGATGCGGCCGCCCACGCCGCCGGGCAGGAGTCTCGTCTCTACCGCCAGGCCCTCCAGGACGCGGCCGGAATCTGGAAGGCTCTCGCCACCGGTCTGCCGCCGCACGCGGTAGCCGTCGGCACCGCCGATCATGGTCACGTCGACGTAACACCCGACCACCACCTCCGTCTACCCGCACCGCCGGACGTGACGTTCTACGGTGACGCCAGGGTGGTCTACGTGTCGGGGGCGGTGGACGAGGCGGCGGCCCTATCGGTCCGACTCCCCGTCACCTGGGTGTCACGATCCGATATGGACGGCTGGTGGGGCCCGCCCCCCTATCACCCGGAATTCGAGCGCCGCCGCCCGGACGGGGCCCTGGTGGCCGACGACGGTTTCGCCCTGCTCTACCCGGGCAACGAAGGGATCATGGTCGGTCAGCACGGAGGTCTCACCGAAGCCGAGCTACGCATCCCGATCCTGGTCGCCGAATAAATCCGGTTTTTGCGCCTAACTTGCGCAACATAGCGGCAAGTTAGGCGCCAAAACCGGGTCAGCGGCCGGCGATGCGGCGCTTGATCTCGATCGGGTAGTCAGGGAAGTAGCGCGCGATCGCCGCCAACTCGAATCTGGGCAGGATCGCCTCCTTCGGCTCTCGCTCCAGGAGGAACCGGAAGGACTCCTCGAGCAGCTCATGGGTGCCATGCCCCGGGGCGAAGGCAATGAGATCTCTCGGCGCGACGGTGACATCATGGACCGAGTTCGATTCGCCTTCCCGGACCTCGACTCGATACAGGTCGAAGCCGAGCGGCGTGACCAGGATCTCCGTCATACGGTGACGATACCTTCTCTGCTCGGCACCGGTTTGCCGCAGCCTCACACGCCTCCCCGGAAGCCCAGTTGCCTCCATGCTTCATACACCCCGATGGCCAGGGCGTTGGCCAGGTTGAGGCTGCGGGAGCGGGCCAGCATGGGGATACGCACGAGATCGTCGATTCTCTCCCAGGTGAGCACCTGTTCGGGAAGGCCACCAGACTCCGGTCCGAAGAGAAGGGCGTCCCCGGCCCGGTATTTCAGTTCGGTGTAAGAGCGCGGCCCGTACTGTGAGAACGCCCAGATCCGTTCGGGTGAGGTCGTCGCCACGAAATCATCCAGGCTGTCGTGGTTGCGAACGTCAGCCCAGTGCCGGTAGTCGAGCCCGGCCCGCTTCAACCGGGCTTCGTCCAGCGAAAACCCGAGCGGGTGGATGAGGTGCAGCGTGGTCCCGGTGTTGGCACACAATCGCATGGCATTCCCCGTGTTGGGAGGGATCTGGGGCCGGTACAGGACGACGTGGAACATCTGCAGCTCAGAAGAGACGCAGGTTGTTGGATTCGATGCCCCGCAACTCGTCGTAGTCGACCTCGACGGTACCGATCCCCCGGGCCTCGGCCAGCACCTTGGCCTGCGGTTTGATCGACTGGGCCGCAAAGATGCCCCGCACCGGGGCCAGGCGAGCGTCGAGGTTGAGCCGCTCGAGATAGCGGGCCAGCTGCTCCACCCCGTCGATCTCCCCGCGGCGCTTGATCTCGACGGCGACGGTTCCACCCTCGGCGTCGTAGCAGAGAAGATCGACCGGACCGATGTCGGTCGGGAACTCCCGCCGGATCAGGACGAGGCCCGCTTCCAACGCACCCGGTCGCTCGGCCAGCAACACCTGCAGGTGAGCCTCGACCCCGTCCTTCTCCAGGCCTGGATCCGCTCCCAATTCGAGCCACGTATCCTGCAATACCTCTTCGATCGTGATCACCAGTCGCTCGCCGCGCGGATTGGTGACTACCCACTCTCCCTCACGCTCCTCGAGGTAATTGGGTGCATTCATCCAGTTGAGCGGCTTGTAGGCCCCGCCGTCGGCGTGAACGGCGACACATCCGTCCGCCTTCACCATGATCAAGCGGGTGGCCATCGGCAGGTGAGCCGTCAGCCGGCCTTCGTAGTCGACACTGCACCGCACGATCATCAGCCGCATGGCCGGGGAGCGTACCAGCGCAACCGTCGCTAGGTTCCCGGCATGCGCGATGGCACCGCCAGGACCCTCTCCACGATCCACACGGTGGCCTACCGGCTCACCGGGGGCCGGATCGGCCGCCGGATGGTGGACAACGACATGCTCTTGCTGACCACCCTGGGCCTCAAGACGGGCCGGCCGCACACCGTCCCGTTGCTGTATCTACGCGACGGCGAAGACCTGGTGGTGATCGCCTCCTGGGGAGGCCGGCCCCACCACCCGCACTGGTACGTCAACCTCGGGGCGCATCCGCAGGCAACCGTGCAGGTGGAGGGGAGGCGATGGAAGGTCACGGCCAAACCGATGGGCAGGGAGGATCGTGAAAAGTGGTGGCCGAGAATCGTGGAGGCCTACCAGGGCTACGCGACCTACCAATCCCGCACCGACCGCCCGATCCCGGTGGTGAGGCTCAGCCGGGCGTCTTGAGCGAGGTCAGCGGGGTCGGTAGACGTCGGCGCGATGATCGGCGTAGACCACCCAGAGCGCCGACCCACAATATCCGCCCGGCCGCGAGTTTCATCGCCTCGGGGCCCACTCGACCGTACTCGGCGTTGTCGGCTCGGCTCCCTCATGACACAGCCACCCCGACCCCGGACACCCTCCCCATGCTTTTCCAGTTACCATCACGGGGTGCGGTGTTACGAGCACCGTGGGTACCGACCCGGAGTCTCGTGTGAGCATTCGCGTGCTGATAGTCGACGACCAGGTTCAGGTTCGAACCGGGTTCCGTCGAATCCTCGAAGAGGAAACCGACATCGAGGTCGTCGGTGAGGCCGGCACGGGCGAAGAGGCCGTCGACCTCACCATCGAGCTCGAACCCGACGTGGTGCTCATGGACATTCGCATGCCGCGCATGGACGGCATCGAGGCAACGGCCCGGTTGCTGGCCTCTGACGAGGTGCCGGACACCAACGTCCTCATGCTGACCACCTTGGACCTCGAGGAGTACGTCTACGACGCCCTGCACGCAGGCGCCAGCGGGTTCCTACTCAAGGACTCTCCCCCGGAAGAACTGGCCGCGGCCGTGCGCATCGTGGCCCGCGGCGACTCCGTCCTTTCACCAACCATCACCAAGCGCCTCATTCGCGAGCTGACCAGGCGCCCCCGTCGCGCCGACACGGCCCGCTTCGAAAGGCTGACCGGCCGGGAACGTGAGGTGCTGCGCCTCATGGCCCAAGGCCGTGCCAATGCGGAGATCGCCGGGCAACTCTTCATCTCCGAGTCAACCGTGAAGACGCACGTCTCCCACGTACTGGCCAAGCTCAACCTGCGGGATCGCGCCCAGGCGATCGTGCTCGCCTATGAATCCGGTCTGGTTGAAGCCGGATCGATGCATACCTGATCCA
>DATEVB010000236.1:0-16585 GCA_035282865.1 Acidimicrobiia bacterium
GGGAGGCGCCGAACCAGACCAGGGCCGCAACGATGATCAACTGCCCGACTCCCGATGGCACGAAAAAGGCGGCGATGAGCACCAGGAGTGGTGTGTGGGAGAAGCCGGTGAGCCGCACTGCTGTGGCACCTACCCCGCTGCCCTGGAAGATTTTGGTGGCAGCCAGCCACAACCCTCCGGCGACCACCAGCCAGCCGACCAGTCCGCCCAACATGAACCAAAGCAGTCGTATGAGATCGAACCGGAACACAGAGCCGGCGACGTTCCCGAGGTAGATGACGGCATAGACCAAGGCCACCGCCACAACGGAGTTTCCAGTGGCGTAACTGTCGAAGAAAAGCTGGGTGTAGAGCTTCTTATCGAGCCGGGCCGCCCTGAACATCTGGTTGAAGAGCACGGTGGTTCCTCCGCCGGTGAGGGTACCAGGCAGGGATGGTTGGACACTTGGTCCAACGGAAACCACCCGACCACAGTGGCCCCGTCGCCGGCGGTTACCTCCAGGGACCGGCCCGGGATCCGAACCGCACGTCGAAATGGTCGTGGGCAGGATCTGGATTGCCGGGAGTGTTGAGGAGAGCCAGCATCGATTGCAGGTAATCCGGCTCGCCACCATCGGCAGGTCACCAAGGAGGTCTCTGAGCTGAACGATGCGACGGTCGGTCATAACGGCAAGGGTACGGAGTGAGGGCTTGCGGCCGACTGCGAACTGCAAACAGCAAACTTCGAATTTGACCGTCAGACCAGTTCGATGATCGCCATCTCGGCGTTGTCACCCCTCCGGGGACCAACCCGCACGATGCGGGTGTAGCCGCCGGAGCGTTCCGTGTACCGCGGAGCAATATCGTCGAAGAGCTTCGTAACGACCTCGGAGTCCTCGATCACCTTCAGCACCGCGCGGCGCGAATGCAGATCGCCCTTGCGGGCCGTGGTGATCAGCTTCTCGGCCAGGGGTCGCACCGACTTGGCGCGGGTGACGGTGGTCGTCACCTTCTCTTCCCAGAACAGCGAACCGGCCAGGCTCGCCAGCATGGCCTTCTCCTGGGACGGGCCTCCGCCCAGTCGGGGGCCTTTGCGCGGACGCGGCATCAATCCCTCTCCTCGTCCTGCACAGCGTGGAGGCTGAGGCCCAGTTCGTCGAGCTTCGCCGTGACTTCCTCGAGGCTCTTCTGGCCGAAGTTGGTGATATTCAGCAGATCGTCCGGACTCTTCACCACCAATTCGCCAACCGTCTTGATTTGCGCCCGACGCAGGCAGTTGCGCGGGCGCTCCGACAGGTCGAGCGCCTCGATAGGCAAATCCAGGTCCGGAGAGATCGATTCGGCGATGGCAACGTCTCCCAATTCCAGACCGACTCCTTCGCCCATGTCGGCAAACAAGCCGAGCAATTCTCGAAGCGTTTTTCCAGCCGAGGAGACCGCTTCTGCCGGCTCCACTGCGCCGTTCGTATCGACGTCGAGCACGAGACGGTCGAAGTTGGTCATCTGGCCGACCTGGGTGCTTTCCACCCGGTAGGCCACCTTCCGGACCGGTGAGAAGATCGAGTCGATGGGAAGCACCCCGATCACGTCACCGGCCTTGTTCTTCTCGGCGCTTCTGTAGCCAACGCCTCGCTCCACCGTGAGCTCGATTTCCAGCTGGCCACTGGACGACAAGGTGGCGATATGCAAATCGGGGTTGACTATTTCAACCCCCGCCGGTGTCTTGATGTCACCCGCTTTGACATCTCCTGCCCCTTTGGCCGACAGGTACAGGGTCTGCGGCTCGTACTCCTCAGTTCTCACGACCACCTGCTTGATGTTGAGGATGAGGTCGACCACATCCTCGATGACGCCGGGGATGGTCGTGAATTCGTGCTGCACTCCCTCGATCTGCAACGACGTGGCGGCGGCACCCGGAATCCGGGACAGCAACGTACGGCGCAGCGTATTGCCGAGGGTATAGCCAAAACCCGGCTCGAGCGGCTCGACGATGAATCGCGAGCGGTGCTCGGAAACGAATTGTTCTTCAATCTGTGGGCGTTGGACGATCAACACTCTGAGTTTCCCCTTCTTTTCTTTTCTGGGAGCTACTTCGAGTAAAGCTCGACGATGAGCTGTTCTTGAACCGGGGTGTCGATCTGGGCCCGGTTCGGCAAACCCAGCACGGAGATCCTTCGATCGTCTGGGTTGATGTCGAGCCATTCCGGCAACGTGTGATCGAGCGTGTCTATTGAATGTTGCACAATGATCAGATCGCGGCTGCGCTCCTTGAGCGTGACCACATCACCGGTGCGAACCTGGAAAGACGGGATATCGACCTTCTGGCCGTTGACCTGAAAATGGCCGTGGTTCACCAGCTGACGGGCTTGCGGTCGAGTCTGGGCAAAACCAGCGCGATAGACGACATTGTCGAGGCGGCTCTCGAGAATGCGGAGAAGGTTGGCGCCGGTGATGCCTGTTTGCTGGGCCGCCTGCTTGTAGTACCGGCGGAATTGCCGCTCGAGGATCCCGTACATGGCACGGAGCTTCTGCTTCTCGCGCAGCTGGATGAGGTAATCGCTCTCCCGAACCCTGCCGCGGCCGTGTTCACCGGGCGGATATGGCCGCTTGTCGACGGCACACTTCTTCGACTGACAAAGCGGTTGTCGCGCCCGTCGGCACTGCTTGTGCGTTGGTCCCGTGTAGCGTGCCATCTTCAAGCCCTCCGACGCTTCTTCAGACGGACCCCGTTATGTGGGATCGGGGTGATATCCCGGATCCCGGAAATCTCCATGCCCATGTTCTGCAGGGTGCGGACGGCCGTTTCGCGCCCGCCTCCGTTGCCGGAGACGATCACGTCGAGCTTACGGACTCCGTGCTCACCGGCCCGCCGGGCAGCCTCCTCGGCTGCTACCTGGGCGGCGTAGGGGGTCGACTTGCGGGAACCCTTGAACCCAACGGACCCACCGGAGGTCCACACGATGGTGTTGCCTCCAACATCAGTGATGTTGATGATGGTGTTGTTGAAACTGGCGGTGATGTGCGCCTGCCCGTGGCTGATGTTCTTACGCTCGCGACGCCGGACCCGCTTCTGTTGTTGCTCTGCCAACTTCAACCCCTACTTCGTGACCTTTTTCTTGCCGGCGATGGCCATCCGGCGACCCTTGCGGGTCCGGGCGTTCGTGTGGGTGCGCTGCCCTCGCACGGGAAGCCCGCGACGATGACGCACGCCCTGATAGGAACCGATCTCGACCTTGCGTTTGATGTTCTGGGCGACGTCTCGTCGCAGATCACCCTCGACCTGGAAGTTCTGGTCGAGGAACCGGCGAATGCGAACCACCTCGTCCTCGGTGAGGTCGCGCACCTTCGTGCCGCGTTCGATTTCGAGGTTGTCACACACCAGGTGGGCCCGGGTCTGCCCGATCCCGTAGATGTAGGTAAGAGCGATTTCCAGTCTCTTCTCCCGGGGAAGGTCCACACCCGCAATACGAGCCATCCAATTACCCCTGACGCTGCTTGTGCCGTGGATTGGAGCAGATCACCCAGACGCGACCATGCCGCCGAATGATCCGGCACTTTTCACACATCTTTTTTGTCGAAGGACGAACCTTCATGACCTTCTCCAACTCATCTTCGACCGATCCCCTTGCAACCCCTGGTTCCGGGGCCTCCCGGCCGCCACCCAACCCGTCCAGACACCGTTTCCGGGGCGGGATTCGATGACGGTACCCCGCACCTGAATCGCGCCGGCGCTCTTCGACACGGGCACCCTGAGATCGGCCCAAGTGGACCGAGTAAACAAGATTAGCCACCCGCAGGCGTTACGGCCAAATCGTCTTCCGTTGCCCCCAGGAGGGTCATCACCAACGGACCGCGGTCTGTAATCGCCACCGTATGCTCGAAATGCGCTGAGAGGCTCCCGTCTGCGGTCATGACCGTCCAGCCGTCCGTTTCAACCACCGTTTCCTGCCCACCGAGATTGAACATCGGCTCGATGCAGATGGCCATTCCTCTTCTGAGTTTTGTCCCGGTTCCCGGCTTGCCGTAGTTGGGTACCTGTGGATCTTCGTGCATCTGCCGGCCGATTCCGTGCCCCACATACTCCCGGACCACGCCAAAACCATGCCGATTCGCTTCGCTCTCGACGGCATGGCCGATATCGCCCAACCGTGCCCCGGCCTTCACCTGGGTTATGCCTGCCGCCAGCGCTCGCTCGGTTGTGTCGATGAGCAGCCGGGCCTCAGGCGAGACTTCCCCGATCGGGAACGTGATCGCCGCGTCACCATGGAAACCCTCGAAGATGGCTCCGGCATCTACCGACAGGACGTCACCTTCAACCAACCGATAGTCGGAGGGGATCCCGTGGACGATCACACCGTTCGGCGAGGTGCAGATGCTGGCGGGGTAGCCGTGATAGCCGAGGAAAGAAGGCGTGCATCCCCGGGCGCGGATTACCTCCGCGGCAATGGCGTCGAGGTCTGTCAACGATACGCCGGGCCCTGCAGCCTGCTTCACGGTCTCGAGGACCACGGCAACGGTTTGGCCGGCAACGGCCATCTTCTCGAACTCTTTTCGGCTCTTGATGGTGATCATGCTCGCACGGCCTGCAGGATCTGCCGGGTGATGTGCTCAACGGGACCCGATCCCTTGATCTCGACGATGAGACCGAGCTGGTCGTAGAAGCTGATCAACGGTTCGGTCTCGCGACCGAAGACGGCCAGGCGGTTCCGGACCACCGCCTCGGAATCGTCGAGGCGTTGCTCGAGTGCCTCGCCATCCACGTCGCACACGCCGGGGTGGACCGGAGGATGGTCCTCCATATGGTACGTGTGCCCGTGGGGGCAGCCTCGCCGGCCACCGATGCGTCGGACGATTTCGTCCTCGTTCACGACGAACAACACGACTTTGTCGATCAGGCCGGCCGGCGACGTTTGGAGCACCCGGGCTTGGGCGAGGTTGCGGGGGAAACCGTCGAGGATGAACCCGGCCGCGGCATCTTCTGCGGCGATACGGTCCGTGAGCATGGCAATGACGAGGTCGTCGGGAACGAGATCACCGGCGTCCATATGGGCAACCGCCTTCCGGCCCAGATCCGTACCTGCGACAACGTTGGCGCGCAGCATGTCTCCGGTGGAGATGTGGGGAACACCCAGTTCGCCCGCCACACGCTTTGCCTGGGTGCCTTTGCCGGCCCCTGGTGGTCCGAGAAAGATGAGTCGCAATGCCTCGCTCCGCTCGGCGTGCTACGTATCCAGTACTTCGTACGTCGAACCCGCCACGAAGTACGAGATACGAAGTACGTTCCTCACGTGAGTGGAGCTCACGTGAGGAACCCTTCATAGTTGCGCATGGTCAACTGGCTCTCGATCTGCTTCATCGTTTCGAGCGCTACGCCGACCACGATGAGAATCGACACCCCACCAAAACCGACGCTGACGTTCCAAATGGCCCCGGCAACAGAGGGCAGGATGGCCACAATCCCCAGGAACAAGGAACCCGGCAGCGTGATGCGGTTGAGGATGTGCTCCAGGTGCCGGGCCGTCTGGCTGCCGGGCCGCACGCCGGGCACGAAACCTCCCTGACGCTGAATCATCTCCGCCTGACGAACCGGGTCGAATTGGATGGCGGTGTAGAAGTAGGTGAAGAAGATGATCAAGGTGAACAGCAGGAAGATGTAGAACGTGCTGACGCCCTGGCTATTGCCTATGTTGATGTCGATCCAGTTGCGAACGCTGGTCATGAAGCCGCCTCCGTCGGACGGAATAGCGGTCGCGATCAGCACCGGGAAGTACATCATGCTGGTGGCAAAGATCACCGGGATCACACCGGCCGTGTTGACTTTCAGCGGGATGTATGTGCTCTGCCCACCCATGACCCGCCGCCCGCGAACGCGCTTGGCGAACTGGATCGGGATCCGTCGCTGTCCCTGTTCCACGTAGATGATGCCGGCGATCATCACCAGGAACATCACGATGAATACGATGAAGATGAGCACGCCGCCCGGCCGGCCGGCGGTGATCGTGCCGGCGTAGATGAGAGCGAAGCTGGACGGGAGCTGACTGACGATGGAGACGAAGATCACCAGTGACATCCCGTTCCCGACCCCGCGCTGGGTGATCAGCTCGCCGATCCACATGATGAAGGCGGTACCGGCGGTCATCGTCAGAACGATGAGAGCTACCCGGGGCGTCGTGTAGTCCTCCGGGGAGATGAGAAGGATCCCGCCGGTCAGAGAGCCCCGGCTGAACAAATACGTGATACCGGTCGACTGCAGGAGGGCCAGCACCACAGTGAGGTAGCGCGTCCACTGGGTGATGGTCTTGCGGCCCGATTCACCCTCGTCTTGCAGGCGCTGGAGTCGTGGGATCACCACGGCCAACAACTGCATGATGATGCTCGAAGTGATGTACGGCATGATGCCGAGACTGAAAACGGAGAACCGCTCTAGCGCACCGCCGGAAAACAGGTTCAGCAGACCGATGATCCCCGCGGATTGCTGCTGCGTGGCCAGTTCCTGCACCTGGTTCAGATCGACGCCGGGGACCGGGATGGCGGTGCCCAGGCGATAAACGGCGAACATGGCCAGGGTGAACAGGATCTTCCGGCGAAGGTCCGGGATCTTGAACATGTAGCGGTACATGGAAAGCATGGGGGTTCCGTTCAGTCTCGTTGATTGTGGCGATTATCTGCCAAGGGGCCCACCATCAGATACCCGCCATCCGTGAAACGGGACGGCGGGCGGGGGATGAGAGCGGAGCGCGGATCACTCGGCGATGACCTCGGCGGTCCCCCCGGCCGCCTCGATCTTGGCGGCGGCCTCCTTGCTGAAGACATGCGCCCGGACGGTGAGAGACTTGTCGAGGTCGCCCTCGGCCAGCACCTTCACTCGACCCCGCTTCTTGATCAAGCCCCGGTCTCTCAGGTCATCAGGTGTGACGGTTGAACCCGCCCTGAACCCGTTCAGCCGCTCAACATTGATGACCGCAAAGTACTCCTTGTTTGGATTGGTGAATCCGCGCAATTTGGGGAGCCGCCGCGCCAGAGGTGTTTGACCACCCTCAAACCCCGGGCGAAGCTTGCTGCGGGCGTTCAAACCCTTCGTGCCACGGCCGGCCGTTTTGCCGCGCCGGCCGCCCTCGCCGCGCCCCACCCGGATCTTGGTCTTCTTTGAGCCGGGAGCCGGCTTGAGGTGGTGAAGCTGGAGCTTGCTGGTTTTCTCTTGTTCAGCCATATCGGTTGGTATCCCTACATTGTCGATCGTGGTTCGGTTCGCAGTCGGCGGTTGGCTGTCGTGAAACCGCAAACCGCCTTCTGCCAACCGCCAACTAGTTCTTGGTCTCCTCCACCTGCACCAGGTGCGCCACCCTGGCAAGCATGCCGCGCACATCCGGCGTGTCGCGGTGCTCGACGGTTTGCTGCAGGCGTCGCAATCCCAGGCTGCGCACGGTTGCTCGCGTCTTTGGTTTCTGCCCGATCGTGCTCTTGATGAGCGTCACGGTGAGATTCTTCTCGGCCATGGTTGTCATCCCTCTTCGCCGACCTGGGCGCGCAACAGCTCGGTTGAGCGGTAGGCCGCCAGCAAGCCCGGAGGCGTCACCTCCTCGGGACGTTTGCCACGCAGCTTTGCCACCTCCTCGGGACGCCGCTGGGCCAGCAATCCTTGCATGGTTGCCCTCGCCACGTTGAGGTGGGTGGGCGATCCGAGCGACTTGGCCAGGGCGTCGCGAACGCCGGCGGCTTCGAGAATCTGCCGGACCGCACCGCCGGCGATGACCCCGGTACCGGGAGCGGCCGGTTTCATCAAGACCCGGGAAGCCCCGTGCACACCGGTCACTTCGTGGATGAGTGTGGTCCCCGCCATGGGGATGGGCACCATTGCCTTGCGAGCGGTCTCCATTCCCTTCTGAATGGCCGCCGGCACCTCTTTTGCTTTGCCGTATCCGACCCCCACCTTGCCGCGACCGTCACCAACGACCACCAGTGCGGTGAACGAGAACCTCCGGCCACCTTTGACGACTTTGGCGACCCGGTTGATCTGTACGACTCGTTCATCCAGTTGCTGCATCTCGGCCATCGTCAACTCCTAAAACTTCAGACCGGATTGGCGGGCTGACTCCGCCAGCGCCTTGACCCGGCCGTGGAACGGGTATCCGCCCCTATCGAATACCACTTCAGAGACTCCTGCAGCCGAGGCACGTTCGCTCAGCAGCTTTCCTACCTCGGCGGCGGTTGCGACGCTGAGCGTCTTGTCGCGCAACGCAGCTTCCTGGGAGGAAGCCGCGGCCAGCGTGTGGCCTGCGTCGTCGTCGATGATTTGGGCGGAGATGTACCGGTTGCTGCGGTAGACCGCCAGACGGGGACGAGCCCGGGTTCCGACCAGCTTCTTGCGTACCCGGACGTGCCGGCGACGCCGGGCTTGTGTGCGTGACCCTTTCATCTCGACACACCTGCCTTTCCTGCCTTGCGCCGAACGTATTCGTCCACGTATCGAATGCCTTTGCCCTTGTAGGGCTCGGGCGGCCGCACTTTTCTGATATTGGCCGCTGCCTGCCCGACCAGTTCCTTGTCGATGCCGCTCACGATGATGCGAGTCTGCTCGGGAACTTCGAACGTGATGCCGTCGGGTGCGGCGACTTCCACCGGGTGGCTGAATCCAACCAATAGCTCGATGTTATTGCCTTTGAGCGACGCCCGGTAGCCGACACCAACAATGCTCAACTCCTTGCGAAACCCCTCGGAAACGCCCTCAACCATGTTGGCCAGCAGAGCTCGCGACAGGCCGTGCAGCGCACGAGTCTGCCGGTCCTCATCGTTGCGCTCCACCCGAGCTTCACCGTCTTCCACCACGACCGTCACTCGCTCATGGAAGTTGCGCTCGAGCATGCCCTTGGGACCCTTGACCGTCACGTCCTGCCCGGCGACCTCGATGTCGACGCCGGACGCGATCGGAACCGGACTCTTGCCAATCCGACTCATGTCACCACACCTCACAGATGATCTCGCCGCCCAGGCGGCGCCGGCGGGCTTCCCGGTCGGGCAGTAGGCCCTGGGACGTGGACACCACGATGACGCCCAATCCGCCTTGTGAACGCGGCAGATCCGAAGCCCCGCGATACACGCGGTGCCCGGGCGACGATACCCGGCGGATGCCCTGGATGACCCGGGCGCGTCCGGGCGCGTACTTCATCTTGACGGTCAGCTCCAAGCCGGGGCCTTTCGGCTGGACGTCAAAACCATCGATGAAGCCTTCGGCGGCAAGGATCTTGGCCACTTCCGTCTTGACCTTCGAAGACGGCATCGAGATGGTGTGCTTCACAGCCTGGTTGCCGTTACGGATTCTCGTCAACATGTCTGCAATGGGATCAGTGTTCATTACCAGGACGCCTTTCTGACCCCGGGAAGCTCACCGCGAGAAGCCAGTTCTCTCATGCAGATGCGGCACATGCCGAACTTGCGCATATAGGCGCGCGGCCGACCACAGCGGTTGCAGCGGTTGTACTGACGCACCTTGAACTTCGGCATCCGTTGTGACTTCGCAATCAGACTCTTTTTTGCCATACCAACCCTCGTTTCACGCCCTGGTTTCAGTTCTGCGGAACGGAAAACCGAACGCCTCGAGCAATGCCTTGGCATGCTCATCGGAGCCGGCAGTCGTGCAGATGGTGACGTCCATCCCCCGCACCGCGGTAACCTTGTCGTAGTCGATTTCCGGGAAAATCAACTGTTCGGTGACACCGAAGCTGTAGTTGCCGCGGCCGTCGAACGACTTCGGGTTGAGACCGCGGAAGTCACGCACTCGGGGTATCGCTACCGCCACCAGGCGATCGAAGAACTCCCACATGCGGTCACCCCTCATCGTCACCGAGACGCCGACCGCGTTGCCCTGCCGCAGTTTGAAATTGGCGATCGACTTCCTGGCCCGATTCAGACGTGGTTTCTGACCGGTGATGATGGCGAGCTCTTGCATGGCCGATTCGATCTGTTTCGGCTCCGAAATCCCCTCACCGATGCCCATGTTGACCACGATCTTCTCCATGCGCGGCACCTGCATCGCATTGTCGAGGTTGAGCTTCTCCTTCAACGCAGGAGCGACCTCGGCGGCGTACTTCTCCTTGAGGCGAGGTATCACAGGTCACCTCCGCATTTCACGCACGTGCGGTGCTTGAGCCCGTCGGTATCGAAACGGTGGCCGATCCGGGTTGGCCCACAATCGGGGCAGACGATCATCACATTGGACGAGTTGATCGGCATGTCCTTGTCGATGATGCCGCCCTGCATGGTCTGCCCGCGCGGACGCTGGTGTTTCTTAGCGGTGTTGACGCCTTCAACGATCACCTTGCCGGTCTTCGACATGACCCGCACAACGCGCGACTCTTTCCCGGCATCCTTGCCGGCGATGACCTTCACCTTGTCGCCTTCGCGTAACCGCATCAGATGACCTCCGGGGCGAGCGAAACGATCCTCATGAATTTCTTGTCTCGCAGTTCTCGAGCCACGGGACCAAAGATGCGGGTGCCGCGCGGCTGCTGGTTCTGGTCGATGATCACGCATGCGTTGTCATCGAATCGGATGTAGGTGCCGTCTTGACGCCGGTATCCCTTGGCGGTCCTCACCACCACGGCCTTCACAACTTCGCCGCGCTTGACGGTGCCGCCGGGGATGGCGTCCTTGACGGTGCCGACGATGATATCGCCCAATCCGGCGTAGCGTCGGCGAGATCCGCCCAACACCCGAATGCACAGCAATTCACGGGCGCCGCTGTTGTCGGCGACCTTGAGCCGCGACTCCTGCTGGATCATCGGGCCCGCTCCACGATTTCAACGACCCGCCAGCGCTTGGTCTTGGAGAGCGGACGCGTTTCGGCGATCCGAACGGTATCGCCCACCTTGGCGTCGTAGGCATCGTCATGGGCGTGGAACCGCTTCCTGCTCCGTACAACCTTGTCATACCGCGGGTGACGCATCGACTGCGAGATCTCGACGGTGACCGTCTTGGCGCGGGCGTCGGACACCACAACGCCGACTCTCGTCTTGCGTGTGGCACGCTCCTCGACCATCACTTACCTTCCTTTTCCGTGGCCCGCTGTTGCGCGGCCCAAGCTTCGAGTTCTTGTTCCCGGATCACCGTGGCGAGCCGGGCGATATCTTTGCGCACCTCGCCGAGGCGTGCGGTGTTGTCCAACTGGTTGGTGGCGAGCTGGAAACGCAGGTTGAAAAGCTCCTCTTTGGATTCCTCCAACCGCTCCTCCAGCTCCTGCACTGTGAGGTCGCGCAGGTCGATGGCTTTCACGTCTCCTCCCGCATCACAAACTTGGTCTTGATGGGCAGCTTGTGACCGGCGCGACGCATTGCCTCGCGAGCCAGGTCTTCGGGTACCCCCGACAGCTCGAACATCACCCGGCCTGGTTTCACGACCGCTACCCAGAACTCTGGATTGCCTTTGCCCGATCCCATCCGGGTTTCGGCCGGCTTCTGGGTGACCGGCTTGTCCGGGAAGATGGTGATCCAGACTTTCCCGCCACGCTTGATCGTTCTGGTGATCGCCACCCGAGCCGATTCGATCTGCCGGGCGGTGATCCAGCCTTCCTCGAGCGCCTTGATCCCGTACTCACCGAACGACACCCTGGTGCCGCCTTTGGCTGTGCCTCGCCTGCGGCCGCGGTGCATCTTCCGATATTTGGTCCGTTTGGGCATCAACATCAGGCGTCACCACCCTCGCTGCCCGAGTCCTCGGACTGGTCGTCTTCGTCCGGCAGCGGGCGGGGAGTCTGGGCACCATCGGGGATCGACTCCGCAACCGGCTCTTCCTCCGGCGCGGCGTGCGGAGCCTCGACGTCGACGAATTCGTCGATCGCGTCCACATCCAGATCGTCGGGCAGAACGGGTTCGTCGACGACCGCAGCTTCGACTTCGTCCTCGTAATCGCTCTTGGCGAGTTCCGGAGCGATTCGCCTGCCGCCGCCGGCTTCGATCAAGCGCTTACCTTCACGCTTGCCGCCCCCCGCTTCGATGAGCCGTTTTCCCCCGCCGGCCTCGATCACCCTGGAGCCGCGTTCGCCACCAACGGCGTGCTCGGCCCGCGCTTTGGCCGGTGCTACCCGGCCGGGGCCGCCCGAGGCGAGAGCGGCTTCCGCAGCGACCTTCTCGCGGGTTGCCTTCAGGGATGTCACGAGGTCTCCCTTGTAGACCCAGACTTTGATCCCGATAGCGCCCACGGTGGTCCGGGCGGTGGCCGTTCCGTAGTCGATGTCGGCCCGGAGGGTGTGCAACGGCACCCGCCCCTCGCGATACCATTCGCGGCGGCCCATGTCGGCACCACCCAGACGGCCGTTTGACTCCACCCGAACGCCCTCCGCCCCGGCTTTCATGGCGGTGGCAACCGCTCGTTTCATGGCTCGCCGGAACGAGACACGGTTCTCGAGCTGGTCGGAGATCCCCCGAGCCAGCAGTTGTGCATCGGTCTCGGGGTCACGTACCTCGATGATATTGAGCTTGACGCGCCGACCACTGAGTTTCTCCAGTCCGGCCCGTAACCGATCCGCCTCCGACCCTTTCCGGCCGATGACGACACCCGGACGGGCGGTATGGATCTCGACAACGACTCGGTCGCGAGTCCGCTCGATCTCGATACGCGCAACGGCACCACGCTTCAACTCACCGTTGAGATAGTCGCGGATCTGCCAATCCTCATTGACGAGCTCCGTGTATTCCTTGTCGCTGTACCAACGTGATTTCCAGTCTGTGACCACGCCGAGGCGGAACACGTACGGGTTTACTTTCTGGCCCATTACGCCTCACTCTCCTCGGACACGACAATCGTGATGTGGCTGGTTCGTTTGCGAATCCGGGTGGCCCGGCCCCGGGCCCGGGGCCGCCATCGCTTGAGGGTTGGGCCCTCGTCGGCAAACGCCTCGGCCACGATCAACTCAGCGGAGTCGAGCGCGAAGTTGTGCTCCGCATTGGCCACGGCCGAGTCCAGGACCTTGCGGACGGGATCGGCGGCCCGGCGATCGGTGAAGGCCAGCACGTGGCGCGCTTCCTCGACGGGAAGACCCCGTACCAGGTCGAGCACCCGCCGTACCTTGTACGGCGACTGTCGAATGTGTTTTGCGTGCGCGCGAACCTTCATCCCCGCCTCGCTGCCTTGTCTCTTGCTCCCGCGTGACCGCGAAAGGTTCTCGTCGGGGCAAACTCACCGAGTTTGTGGCCGACCATTGACTCCGTGACGTACACGGGGACGTGCTTGCGACCGTCGTGTACTGCGATGGTGTGTCCGACCATCTCAGGGATGATCGTCGACCGCCTACTCCAGGTCTTGACGACCCGTTTTTCGCCCTTGCGATTGAGTTCCTCGACCTTCTTGACGAGATGATCGTCGATGAAGGGTCCCTTTTTCAAACTGCGAGCCACCGGCTACCTCCGACCCTTCCTCGATCGCCGCCGAACAATGTCCTTGTCGCTGGCCTTGTTCTTCTTTCTCGTCCGTCCTTCCGGCTTGCCCCAAGGGCTCACCGGGTGACGCCCACCGGACGACTTGCCTTCGCCTCCGCCGAGCGGGTGGTCGACCGGGTTCATGGCCACACCCCTGGTTTGGGGGCGCACGCCCTTCCACCGGGAGCGTCCGGCCTTACCGGTCTTCACCAACTCGGACTCCGGGTTGCCTACCTCGCCCACCGTCGCCCGGCAGTCGAGCTCAACATTGCGCATTTCCCCGGAGGGCAAGCGGAGCAATGCCTTGTTGCCCTCCTTGCCCATGAGTTGTACCGCCGCTCCCGCCGAACGAGCCATCTTGGCACCGCCCCCGGGGCGCAGCTCGACGGCGTGCACCGTGGTCCCGGCCGGGACGTTCCGCAGAGGAAGCGCGTTGCCGGGTCGAATCTCGGCACCCGAACCGGACTCCAGAATCGCGCCCGGCTTGATCCCAAGCGGGGCCAGGATGTATGACTTTTCGCCATCGGCGTAGTGGAGGAGGGCGAGGCGCGCATTCCGACTCGGGTCGTATTCGATGGCGGCCACCCTGGCCGGAATACCGTCCTTGGTGCGCCGGAAGTCGACGATTCGATACCGCTGCTTGTGGCCCCCTCCCCGATGCCGGGACGTGATCCGACCGTGCACGTTGCGGCCGCCGGTAGAGCTCTTCTTGTCGATCAAGCTCTTCTCGGGCTTCTTCTTGGTGATTTCCGAGTAATCGGAAACCGTCTGGAATCGCCGCCCGGGCGACGTCGGTTTGAGTTTCCTTATAGCCATGGCGGCCTCCTGTCGTCGGCCGCAGCTTCCGGCTTCCGGTTACCAGCTATCAGCTGGCGGCAGCCGGCGGCCGGCGACTGGTCGCCACTACAACGCGTTGAGGATTGCATCTTCTTCATCGCTACCTACACACCGAATATGTCAATCGTGTTGCCGGGGGCCAGCGTGACGAGCGCCCGTTTGGTGTCGCCGCGTCTACCGACGACCCATCCAGTTCGCTTCTGCTTGCCCTTGCGGTTGATCGTGTTCACGTTCAAGACATCGACACCGAAGATCCGCTGGACGGCCTGGCGAATCTCCGTCTTGTTGGCTCGCCGGTCAACCTCAAAGGTGTAGGTGTTGACGTGCTCGATCAGGTCGTATGATTTCTCCGAAACGACCGGGGCCAAAATAACGTCACGCGGGTCTTTCATCCCTCGTCCCCTTCCGCATCGAAGTCATCGCCGGAGCCGGCGGCTGAGGAAGCGGCGCCTTGATCTGGAGTTGCCGGAGCTTCAGCTTCGGCCGACGGCCCCGGCCCAGCCGGAGACGCTTCCATGATGAAGTCCTCGTCGGATACGTCATACGAGCCTGCCGCAACCGATCCCAGGGTGTCGGTCGTGAACACCACCGTTTCCGCCCAAAGCACGTCGTAAACGGACAGTTGACCTGAACGAGTAGTCATCACCAGCGGAAGATTGCGGAACGAACGCTCTGCGACCCGGTCGGTCGGTCCAAGAACGATGAGCGCTTTGCGAGTGGCGCCGATTGCCTCGAGCAACGCACCGGCGGTCTTCGTCCTTGGCTCTGCCCAGTCGAGTGTCTCGACGACCTTGATGCAGCCCTCCGACGCTCTCGCTGAGAGAGCACCGCGCAGAGCGAGCTTCCTCATCTTCTTGGGAGTCCGCTGGCTGTAGTCGCGGGGGTGAGGACCGAAGACGACGCCACCGCCAACCCACTGGGGAGCGCGAATCGAACCTTGCCGCGCCCGGCCAAGGCCCTTCTGGCGCCACGGTTTCTTGCCGCCGCCCCGGACATCGCTCCGGGTCTTGGTGCTGGCCGTCCCGGACCGGGCAGCCGCCAGCTGAGCGGTCACGACCTGATGCATGACCGGAATGTTCGGTTCAACCCCGAATACGTTCGGATCCAGATTGACGTCCCCCTTGGGCGTGCCGTCGCTGGCATACAACGCTGCTCGTGGTATCTCAGGCACTGGCCTTCACCGCCTCTCGCACCAATACGACCGAACCGGACGGCCCGGGGACGGATCCCCCCAGCATCAAGATTCCGCGTTCGGCGTCGACATCGACGATCTCGACGTTGAGGGTGGTGACCCGTTCTCCGCCCATCCTTCCCGGCATCTTCTTGCCCTTGAAGACACGCGCCGGGGTGGCGCAGGCCCCGATCGAGCCGGGTGCCCGGTGCACCTTGTGCACGCCGTGGCTGGCCCCCTGCCCGGAGAAGTTGTGGCGCTTGATCACGCCCTGGAAACCCTTCCCTTTCGAGATACCGGCCACGTCGGCCTTCCCACCTTTGACGAGAACGTCCGCGACGTTGATCTCCTGACCCATCTTGTAGTCGTCCGGGTTGTCGACCCGTATCTCAACCAGATGACGGCTCGGAGCGACGCCGGCCGCCGCATAATGACCTGCCATCGGCTGGTTCACCTTCCGGGCCGGTAACTCCCTGAAGGAGATCTGGATGGCCGAATAGCCGTCCACCTCGACTCGTTTGATCTGTGTCACGAAGCATGGACCGGCCTTGATGACCGTCACCGGGATGGCCCTGGCGTTGTCGTCGAACACCTGAGTCATACCGAGCTTCTCGCCGAGAATCGCCTTCACAGCTTGATCTCCACTTCTACACCAGCGGGAAGATCGAGACGCATGAGCGAGTCGACCGTCTTCGGAGTCGGATCGAGTATGTCGATCAGCCGCTTGTGAATACGCATCTCGAAGTGCTCACGCGAGTCCTTGTCGACGTGCGGGGAACGGATCACGCAATAGCGGTGGATCTCCGTCGGGAGAGGCACCGGGCCCTTGATCTTCGCCTGTGTGCGGACAACCGTCTGGGCAATCTTGCGCGCCGACTCATCGACCACTTCGTGGTCGTAGGCCTTGAGCCTGATGCGAATCTTCTGTCCTTGGTCTGCCATTTAGCTCGCTCGTTTCACTCGCTCGCGTATCTCGTACTTCGTATCTCGTCCCTTCGTCATACGTGATGCGTAGTACGAAGCAGGTCCTGCCGCCGGGGCGGCAGGGCCTATTTGATGATCTTGGTGACCGTGCCGGCACCCACCGTCCGGCCACCCTCCCGGATCGCGAACCGCTGACCCTCATCCATCGCGATCGTGTTGATCAACTCAACCGTCATCGACGTGTTATCACCCGGCATCACCATCTC
>DATEVB010000237.1:0-9291 GCA_035282865.1 Acidimicrobiia bacterium
CAGCTCCTCGTTGAGTTTGTCCTCAATCTGCCGTCCAAACTCAACGGAGATCCCCTCGAGTTCGAAATCCATCCTGGCGGTCCCCGGTTCCATGTTGCCACCGGTGACCTTGGCGTCGAACTCCCGCCAGATGACGGCCGACAGCGCATGTAGGGCAGTATGCGTACGCATCAACAGATGGCGGCGTTCCCAATCGATTGCCGCCGTTACCTCGGTTCCCGGTGGCGGTAACGGGCCTTCGCCCTGACAGACGTGCAGGACTCGGCCTTGGCGACGCACGGAATCCGTGACCTCGACCTGGCCGTCGGGCCACCGGATCCACCCCGTGTCACCCGGCTGACCCCCACCGCGCGGGTGGAACACGGTCCGGTCGAGAATGATGCCATCGTTCTCCGCGCCTTCGATGACCGCGGCTATCGAGCGGGCATAGGCGTCCCGGGAGGCTATTTCTTCTGTCAACTGCGAACGCGTCACTGAAGAACCATGTGCATCCGGCAAGGGTAGACGTCTAGACTGCCTGATTCCCCCCTTTGAGGGGATGAAGGGCTAACGAGAGGGAAGAGAATGAAACGATCGCTCAGAATGCTCGCCACCACGGCTGTGTTCGCGATCATCGCTGCAGCCTGTGCTGGAGGTAGCGCAGGTGAGGCGCTGAAGATTGGAACCGTCCTGCCGCAGACCGGCGATCTGGCCGTACTCGGACCACCCATGGTGGAGGCCGTGAACATGGCAGTGCGCGACATCAACGACGCCGGTGGCGTCAATGGCGAGAACCTCGACCTCGTAATCGGTGACTCGGGAACCAACGAACAGGTGGCAGCGGAGACCGCCGACCGACTGATCAGCTCCGACCAGGTCGATGGCATCATCGGGCCTGCTTCGTCGCGGATCACATTGTCGGTAATCGACAAGATCACCAGCGCCGGAATCCCTATGTGCTCCCCGTCGAACACCGGTTCGGCGCTCACGACGTACGAGACGGCCACGCCCGGGTTCTATTTCCGTACGGCCCCGCCGGACAACCTGCAGGGACCGGCTCTCGCCGACGTAATCCTGGGCGACGGTCGTAGCAGCGTGGCCGTTGTAGCTTTGAACGATGAGTACGGACAGGGGTTTGCGCAATTCCTGAAGGCTTCGCTGATTGAAGGCGGCGCCAATATCGCCGTCGACGTAGCCTACGACCCGAATGGGACCGACTTCAGCGCCGACGTCCAGCAGGTCGTTGATGCTGCTCCGGACTCAGTGGTGCTGATCTCGTTCCCGGACACGGGCAATCGGATCATCACCGGCCTGATCGAGAACGGCCTCAACCCCGATACCTTCTACACGGCAGACGGTATGCAGTCGGCCGACGTGATCACCGGTGTAAGCGCCGACGATCCGAGTGTGCTGAACGGCATGAAGGGCACGGCTCCCTCCGCCCAGGGATCGCAGACCTTCACGGATGCGTTCGCCGAATTCGCGCCCGGGGTGGCGACGATTTACTCGGCGCATGCTTACGACTGCGTGATCATCATGGCACTGGCCGCCGAGTCTGTTGACTCGACCGACTCAACCGAGATCGCCGCGGCGATGGTCGGGATCACTGGGGGTGGGACGAAGTGCGACAGCTACTCATCCTGCCAGGCTTTGCTTGATGACGGCGAAGACATCGACTACGAGGGCGCCTCCGGTCCCGGCGAATGGGTGCCGGAAGGCGAACCGGCCGCGGGCACCTACGACATATGGGAGTTCCGCGACGGGGAGGTCGTCACCCTCGACATCGTCGACGTCGGCTGAACCAACCACCAATTCGTTTGATGGGAAGGGGCCCCCGGGCCCCTTCCTACCATGAGGGTCCCGGTGTCGGGTCTCGGGTCCGACCTTTGACAACCGCTGATAGATTCACGACGTGGGGAGGATCGGGCAGGTCGATCACGACACGTAGTGGTTCAGCCCTGAAGGTTCGAGGCCTGAGCTTTTCGGGCTTATCGGTTTCAGTTCACGGACCGCGGCTCCTATTCTGCGGATGGCGGACCGCGGTTTGCAGAGGGCAGGTCGGAGCTACCTGGTGGCCAAAGTCCCCAAATACAGCTCGATCACCTTGGGGTCGTGCAAAAGCTGCCGGCCCGTACCCGTGTACGCGTTCTGGCCTTGATCGAGGACGTAACCCCGGTCTGAGATCTGCAGACAGCGACGGGCATTTTGTTCGACCATGATGATCGAGACGCCGGTTTCCTTGATCTGGTGGATCCGGTCGAATACCTCGTCCTGATTGGATGGCGAAAGTCCGGCCGACGGTTCGTCGAGCAATAACACCGACGGGTCCATCATCAGCACCCGGCCCATGGCCACCATTTGCCGCTCACCACCCGACATGGCTCCGACACGCTGGCTCTTGCGTTCCGACAACCGGGGGAAGAGACTTGCGACGAAGTTCGCTCGTTCACGGAAGAGGTCCGGACGCAGATAGCAGCCCATTTGGAGGTTCTCCTCGACCGTCAACGAGGGAAAAACGTTCTCCGTCTGGGGAACGAATCCGACGCCTTTCTGGACGAGCTGGTGAGCGGGAAGATTGGATATCTCCTCGCCCCGCAGCTTGATCGAACCCGCTCTCAACTCAACAAGCCCGAAAATTGTCTTGAGGAGAGTCGATTTTCCGGCTCCGTTCGGCCCGATGATGCCGACCAGCTCTCCTTCAGCCAGAGTGACGTGACTTCCCCTGACGATGTCGACACCGGGTAGATAACCGGACACAACATCGCGGCTCTCGAGGAGCGGCTGTTGTTCAGATCCCATTGTCACGACCCTCGCCCTGTCGCTCGTCGATGGCCCTCGCGCCAGTCACAGGTGCGGCCGCTTCGCCGTGGTGCCGCCCCAGATAGGCGTCGATGACGGCGGGGTTGGCAACCACACTGGCCGGCCGGCCCTCGGCAATCACCTTCCCCTCCGCCATCACCACGATCCAGTCGCTGATGTCCATGATGACGTCCATGTCGTGCTCGATGAAGACAACCGACATCCCCTGGTCCCGGAGCGCTTTGATGTGTACAAGAAGAGACTCCGTCAACGCGGGGTTCACGCCGGCCATGGGTTCGTCCAGCATGATCAGGGTGGGCTCGACCATGAGCGCGCGGGCGAGCTCTAGCAGTTTACGCTGCCCTCCGGAAAGAGTCCCGGCAAGGTCATCCCGCATATGCGCAAGCGTGAAGCGTTCGAGAAGGGACTCGGCTCGTGCTTCGATTTCCTTCTCTTGCTTCTGCCACTTCCACGGGATCAACGCTCCCAAGGCAGACTCGCCGAATTGCCGGGTGGCGCCGAGCTTCATGTTGTCTATTACGGTGAGTTTCACCAGCGCCTTCGTCAGCTGAAACGTGCGTACCATGCCAAGCCTGGCTACCCGATGGGCGGCAATCCCGGCTAGGTCTCTCCCTAAGAACGACCAGCTACCGCCGTTGGGTGTGTCGAACCCGGTGAGGAGGTTGAACAAAGTGGTCTTCCCGGCGCCGTTGGGTCCGATCAGCCCGGTGATAGTCCCTCGCTGCACCTCAAGATGATCGATGTCGACCGCCACGAGACCGCCGAAATGGCGATTGACGCCATCGGCCACCAATACCGGGTCGGGCTTTGGAACGCCCGGAACAGGGGAAACGGCTGTGAGTGCTTCAGCGCGCATCGATCAACGACTCCTCGCGGCTCCCGAAGAGGCCTTGCGGTCGGTAGGTCATCAACACCATGAGCCCCAATCCAACCAGGATCCAGCGTACGGCGGCCACCTCCTGAGCGGAGAGCAACCAGTCGGGGATGAAACCGGCCGTCACCGCCTGCCGCAGCACGGCCTCGGTGAATGACAGCAGGAACCAGAAGAGAACCGATCCCATCACAGGCCCCATCACCCGGCCGGGACCACCGAGGATGACCACTGCGTATGCCAGGAACGTAAATTGTGGCTGGAACGAATCGGGGTTCACCGACTGCGACTGTACTGCGAAGAAGACCCCGGCCAGCGACCCGATGGCTCCCCCAAAGGCCAGGCTTTGCAGTTTGTATCCAAACACGTTCTTGCCAAGTGATCGGGCGGCGTCCTCATCTTCGCGAATTGCCTTCAGGACTCGTCCCCACGGAGCGCGGGTGAGAGCCCACACCAACCAGACCGAGAGGGCCACCACCAGCCAGCCGACGACGATGGCCCACAGTGTGTTGGCGTCCCACGTGATTCGCCAGATTCCATACGAACCGAGCGGAAAGGGGTTGAGTGCGTAGAACTCATCGGCAAACTTCTGGATGCCAAAAACCCCCTGGGTGATGGGTTCAAGGGCGCTCGACCGGGTCAAGAGACGCAGGATCTCGGCAGCTGCAATCGTCACGATCGCCAAATAATCCTCGCGTAGCCGCAGTGTCGGCAGCCCGTAGATGAGTCCCAGCACAACCGCGGCCGCAATCCCCACCAGAATGCCAAGCCACAGAGGTCCGCCTGAATTGACCGTGATGGCCGTGCCGTACCCGCCGACCAGAAGCGACCCCACGTGGCCGAAGTTGAGGAGTCCGGTGTAGCCGAACATCACGTTGAGGCCAACACCCGCCAGAGCAAACATAACGGCGGACGTTCCGAGCGCCGAACGCAGCGCATCAACCAGCAAGCGGACGATGTCGAAGTCCACTACCCAACCCTCTCCTTCTTCCCGAGGATGCCTTGGGGTCGCACCAGCAACACGATGATGAGGACTCCAAAGGCGATGACCAGCTTGAACTCCGTTGAGAGCCAGAGACTCGAGACCTGCGTCACGACGCCGATCAGAACCCCGCCCACCATGGCGCCAAACGCGGTGCCAAGTCCGCCCAAAATGACGCCGGCGAACATCAGCAGCAGCAGTTTGAAACCCAGATCCCAGGAAACACCGGCGAACCCGATACCCTGGAATACCCCGCCGAGTGCCGCCAGCGCCGCCCCACCCACCCAGGTGGCCAGGATGACCTTCCGCACGTCGATACCGGAGGCTTCTGCCAGATCTCGGTTGTCGGCTACTGCGCGCATGGCAGTGCCCAACCTGGTCTTCATGAGCAGGACACCGACCAGACTCAAGACGAGCACCGAGATGACAATGATGGCCAGCTTCACGTCGGTGATCGATACGGGCCCGTAGTTTCGGGCCACTTCTATGGCGTAGTCGCGGTACTTCTGTGTCTTGCTGCCGTACGAGATCAGGATCACATGGCGTACTACCAGCGACAACCCGATGGTGGTTACGATCAGGGAGATATTGGGCACCTTTCGCTTGCGAAGTGGCCCGAAAACCCCCTTCTCCAAGCCGGCGCCAAGTAGCCCACCGACAACCACTGCAATCACCGTCGCGACGGCCAGCGTGACCCGAAACCCCCAGCTGCCCGCATTGAGAAACCAAGCCACGACGGCACCGAAGGTCACCAACTCCCCATGAGCGAAATTGACCAACCCGGTCACGCCGAAGATCAGCGAGAGACCCACCGACGTAAGGGCAATTATCAGCCCCACAACGAGACCGTCGACGACCACATTGAGCAGTCGCGCTCCAAAACTGCGACCGGCTTGCGCAACCAGAGAACTCCCCCCCAGGGTGCCGGTCGCGCCCAGAGCCTGATCACCGATCGATGCCACGGCGACCACCACGACGACGAGAGCCGTCAGCCGGAACAGTGCAACCGAACGTCGTCGGGGTGGTTGATTGGATTCGGCCTCCCGGGCGCGCTGCCGATCCAGAAGCTCACTTCTGGACTGTACGGCCACGTCTTCCCCTCCCGAGAGTTCCGACAGGTTAGGCCTCCTCCTGGCGGTGGTTTACTTGCGTGGTGAATCCGGGTCCTGGGTGTCTCTCTGCGAGACGCCGTTGCCGATAGAGGGAAGTTTCGTCGCCTGTGCGTCACCGGCCCGGCGCAGCCGGCCCACCAGGCTCTCGCGACGGGGAGGCTCATATTCGGTGATCATCGCCTCCGCTGCCTCGTCCCAGGACTCATGCAACACCCTGGTGCGCCATACATGACCCAGGATGACCCGCAGCGCGGCCGTCACCGGAACGGCGACCAGCAGGCCGAAGAAACCGCCGACCGACCCGCCCAGGAGCAGAGCCAGCAGGATGAAGACGGGGTTCAGCTGAACTCGCGACTTGAGAATGTTGGGGCTGATCACATGGTTGTCCAACTGCTGGACCGCCGAGAACATGATCACCGCCCATAGCGCCGTGCCGATATCGCGAAAAACGAGAGAAACCAGAGCGGCGAGAACCCCACCCGCGAAGGGGCCGATGAAGGGAACCACGTTCAAGAAACCGGCGATCAACCCGATCAGTAACCAGAAAGGAACGCCGAGCAGGGCAAGTCCGACGCTTGACAGGACGCCGACGATCAGCGCCACGAGCAGCTGACCTCGCACGAACCCACCCACCACCCGGGTCAGCTGCGACACCACGTGGACCACTTCGGGGCGGGCCTGATCGGGAACGAGACGCCGGGCGCGATCCTTGAATCCGGGCAGATCGACGAGCAGGTAGAAGGCGAGCACCGGGCCCAGCGCCAGCACGATGAGGACGTCTAGACCCATGCGGGCAAAAGTCCCTATTTGGCCGAGCATCTGCTGGATGCGTTCCTGGTCGACGAAGTCGGCCAGCCACGCCTGCAGCGTGTCGAGCGCCGAGCCCGCGCCCACCGACAAACCCAGCCGCTCTCCCAGGTCCACCAGGAACACTCCGATGTCGTCCACCAGCTGGGGGATACGGTCGGCAAACTCCGCCAACTGGTCACCGACGACCGGGACGACGATAAAGCCGAAGAGCACTCCGAGTCCGAGAAACAGCAGGTACGAAACAAACGAGCCGAGCAGACGGTGGATCCGCCAATTCTGCATACGATCGACCAGCGGGCTCATCAGGTAGACGAACGCACCGGCCAGGACCAGTGGAGGCCAGAGGATGCGCACCACATACAGCAGCCACACCAACCCGCCCACCACCAGCGCCATGCCGGCAACACTCCAAGACATGATGCCCAGACGACGAAGCCGCTCGTAGGAGACAGATGGATCGTTCATCGATTGGCGACGAGTGTATACGCTTCGCAGTTTGCAGTCCGCCCTCTGCCGTCTTCCCCCGGACGAGCGCCGCGAGTCGGTTGGGGGGAGGGGCCCGTTCTCACCAACGGAAGGGAGCATCGCCGGAGACTGGTAGCCGGCTGCCGGTAGCTAGGGCTGCCGAATCTCGACCTGTGCCCCATCCACGACCGTGATCAGTAGCGATGGACCGGCGAAGGGACTCTGATATCCGTCCGCCGTCTCCACCCACCCTCCGGGCACGCTGGACGCTCCGATCACCTCCACCTTTGTTTCCGCCGGCACCTCAACCACGAAAACACCATCGATCGTTATCGCAACGTCGCCTTCGCCCGGGAGCGGCAAGGCAACGGAACCGCCGCCGTCCAACCGCAGGGCCCGCAACTGCAGAGCGGTGAGGTCGGCCTGCACATCCGGCGCATCCAGCACCAGCGACCAAATCGGCCCAACACCGAGCGACAACTCCCAGCCGGAGGTTCGGAACCATCGTCCCCCATCTGCTTCGCGTAACACCACGAAGAACGGGCCATCCTCGAAGGCGCTCTCGAGAGCCTCGGGAACTCCCGTCGAGCCGCCCCTCCGCTCGACCTTCACCGCGTACAGGTCCCGCGGTCCCGATGCTATCGACAGACGTCCGGCCAGACTCAAGGTCAGCTCGGCGCTTTCCACACCGGCGGCCGACGGTCCGACGAGATCGGCAGACGATGACGGGAGTTGCTCCCACCCCGTGAGGTGAAGCACAACACTGGCTCCAAGCATCGTGATCAGCAGAAGCGGCAGCAGCGCAGAGATCCTGGCCGGGCCCCGTTTGCGGAGCGGGAGCAGAGCCGCGCCCACGAAGAATGCCCCGACTGCCAGAGGCCAAAACGAGACCACATCGAGTACCACGGATGGAGCCAGGATGCCACCGACCACTCCGGCCGCTATCGACACTATGGCAACGGCAACCATCAGCCACGCCCACGGCGTCCATGCGCTCGACGGTTTTCGCTCTGCCGGGTGGGGGGCTTCGGTGCTCACCCTCCGTATGATGCCCCAACCACGATGATGATGTCGGCCTGGGTGACTCCTTGAAACCGTTCGACGATCGCGTCGGGCGATACATAGCGTATGAGGGCTGCCGCCTCGGTCTCGAAGCCGGCCAGGTACCAGATCCTCGAGACACCAAACGGTGTCTCCCAGTTCTCCGGCTCCAGGGTCTGATAACCAACCCGGGCCAACGATTCGGACAAATCTGCGGCGAGACCCGGCCGATCCGTTGCATTGAGGACCAGGACGGTGACTTCGGACGGATCGCGACCCGCCGGCGTCGTGGTCGTGGCCTCGGTCGTGGTCGTCGTCTCGGTCGTCGTCGTGGTGGGAGCCGCGGAGGTGGCCGTTGTCACAGTCGTCGGGGCATTTCCGGCTGAGGTCGTAGCCGTCGTGGTCTGAGCGGTCGTGGTGGTGGGATCGTCGTCCGGGGAGAAGATATTCTGGAACAGCAGCACGGCGCCGAAGATGAGGGCGCCCCACAAGACCACCTTCAACAAGAACGTAGCCAACTCCCGGAAGAATGCACCGTAGCCGGGAGCGGCGTGCCGCCCCGCCATCAGATGTCCGCCGGATCCATGCCGTCGGCGATGATACGGGACTCCGGACGGCGCCGGTTTCGCTCCGCACGAACCTTCAGCAATCTCCGGATGGTCAGCGGATCGTACGCCATCGCGGTGGGGTCGTCGAGAAGGTCCCGGAGAATCTGGTAGTAACGACCGGCGCTCATCCCGAGGTGTTCTTGAACGGCGCGGTCCTTGGGTCCGGGCACCAACCACCAGGAACGCTCAAAATCCAACACTGCTTTGTCGCGTTTGGACAACATGATATGCGTCAGGGTATTCCTGAACACGCCAAAGCACGGGTATTTCGAACTGACGGATGGAACCCGAGCCCACGACTTGCTGGTCACACATCGGCTCGGTGGTTGCGGCTCCCCGGACCATTCGACGGTAAGCCGACCGGCTTGTGTCTTCCTCTCCAGCGTTGGGCGTTGTTTTGCGGCCGTGTTCCAGTGTCTGGCAGACCAAATGCCGCACCGCGGAGGCGAGTGTGGGATTACACGTCCATTCGCACACTCGTGCCGTCCTCGACAGAACTGGACGACATGGGCGGTTGGAGTCGGCCGACTTGCCTGGCCAAGGGTAGGTCTCCGACGGGCACGATCGGGTGGCCTACCCTGTTGTGGGTGGGCTGGGAGGTGT
>DATEVB010000238.1:0-40140 GCA_035282865.1 Acidimicrobiia bacterium
GGACGAGAGCCTCATCAACGAACTCTGGATGCGCAGCGAGCAATGGGTGAGCTCCTACCTGTGAGGCCGCCGCCCGTTCGCGCTTTCTGCCGAGCCGGGCGAGCCGATTGCGTTTGAAGCAGGATCGGTCGAGGGCACCAACCCCGACCGGGCGGTGAGATCGATCGAGGCCTCAAACCTTTGTCCTCCCCACCGTGGGCGGGCGGCTCCACGATCAAGAGAGCGCCTTCCGGCCGCCGCGCGTCATGAACCTCTCAAGAGAATCCCGCCGGGTTGGCCAACTCGTGAGTGACATAGAACGGTCAGGCGAGGCCGACCTGCCCTTAGTACCTCGTGCCCGTCCGACCGGATGGGCCGCGTGATAACGGTGCTCGCCGTGATCGAACACGGCCACACCGGCTGAACGAGCACCCGGCAGCACTCGCCGGAGAGCCCATCTTCGTGAGGGAATACCCCTGAGACAACCCCGAGAATTCAGGGTTCTTGGAGGGTGACACCTCATAGACGCCGGGCTCCGGTCGCGGCAGCATGGGGCCATGGTTAGTACTACCCAATCCTCAAACGGGACGGCGACCCGCACGCGGATGGAACGACCTGCCTCAGGACGAGTCCTGTCAGGCGTTGCAGCCGCAATCGCCGAACGTACCAATACCGCCACCTGGCTGGTGAGACTCGGCTTCGTGATTGCCACCATCT
Source organism: Acidimicrobiia bacterium (assembly GCA_035282865.1). Lineage (GTDB taxonomy): Bacteria > Actinomycetota > Acidimicrobiia > Spongiisociales > UBA4744 > UBA4744. The sequence goes on from DATEVB010000238.1 coordinate 697, forward strand.
TCGGTGGGCTCGGCATCCTCGCCTACTCGGCCGGGTGGTTCGTGATCCGCGCCGAGGGAGCAACGGAGTCCCCGGCCGAAGCCTGGTTCGCTGCTTTGGCAAGCCCCGGGCGCCGGGCCGGAGCGCTGCTGATCGCCTTTGTGATGCTGATCCTGTTGAGCGGTCTGACCCCGGTCGGCCTGCTCGTGGCGGGAACACTCCTGACCACCGGACTGCTGCTGGTCAAGGACGGGCAACCGGTCGAAACACCTATCAAGTACGGGGAAGAGCATGAACATCGTGAAAGTGCTGTCAGCCTTCGTGGGCGCGATAATCGTTATCGGTAGCCTCGGAATGGTCGGAACGGGAGCCGTAGCCCTGTCGGTCGATGACACCGACGGCTATCTGACGGCGGGTCCGGTCAGGATCACCACCGATTCAGCCGCCCTGGTGGGTGACGGTCTAGACATCTTCCTCAACGATCCGGTCGCCACGCCGATCGATCTCGACCTGATCGGTGCCCAGGTCGACGTGGATTCCCGCAACGGCAAAGCCGTATTCGTCGGTATCGGGGCAGCGGACGACGTGAAACGCTATCTGGCCGACGTTGACCATAGAGTCGACGTCGAGGTCACCGCCGCGGGGCGGGTGCCCTTCATCCGCCCCATCGGAATAGCTCTCGTCGTCGCCGGCCTGCTGGGCGTGGCGATCGGCGGCACCCTCACCTACCTCGGAATCAGAAGCACGCCCTCCCGGGCGGCGGCGAGCGTTGAGGTGAAAGAGGTAACTCCGGTCGCCTAACTGCTGTTCCCCAACCCACGATCGCGTCGCAAATCGACCAGAATGGAACCGCGATGCCGGCCAACCTCACGCCCGAATACAAAACGGCTGAGGCTGCGTTCAAACGAGCGAGCGAACCGAACGAACGCCTCGAGCTGCTGCGCACCATGCTGCGGGCACTGCCGAAACACAAAGGCACAGACCACCTCCAGGCCGACATCAAGACCCGGATCAAAGAGCTGACCGACGAGCTGGCCGGCCCCAAGAAAGGTGGAGCCCGGCGCGGTCCCCCGACGTCCTTCCGGCCCGAAGGCGCCGCCCAGCTGGCCCTTATCGGACCACCCAACTCCGGCAAGTCGACGTTGCATGCGCGGCTGACCGGATCCCACGCCCAGACCGGGGAATACCCTTTCACTACCCTATTGGCCCAACCGGGGATGATGGCCTATCAGGACGTCGCCTTTCAGCTCATCGATCTTCCCCCCATCTCTCACGAGCACCCCATCCCCTGGATCGGCAACGCCCTACAACCCGCCGATGCCTGCCTGCTGGTGGTCGACCTCTGTGAGGCAGGTTGCATGGAGCGGGCCGTGGCGGTACGAGACCTGCTTGCCGAACGCAAGGTTGTTCTGTCGGCAGGATGGCCGGGCGACACCGGCACCCCCCGATTGCCGATCGATCACGAAGGGGATCCGTTCACCATCCGACTTCCGACGCTCCTGATCATCAACAAGACCGACCGGATCGGTGACCCGAAAACGGAGATCGACATCTTCGAAGATCTCACAGAGTTGCACTTCCCGACCCTCGCCGTTTCGGCCACCGCCGGGGATGGCCTGGACGAGATCGGCCCCTGGCTCTTTGCGAGACTGGGGATCGTCCGCGTGTATACCAAAGCGCCGGGCAAAGCTCCCGACCTGGACCGGCCCTACACCATCCGTCGGGATGGAACCGTCCACGACGTTGCCGAGCTGGTCCATCGCGAACTCGCAGAATCGTTCAAGTTCGCCCGTCTATGGAGAGCAGGCACCTTCGAGGGCCAGCACGTTGGCAGCGAGCACGACTTGCAGGACGGCGACGTGGTGGAGCTGCACAGCTGAGCCTCCTCACCTCATACCGTCCGGGGCCGCTCCCGCAGCCAATCCGCCGGCCACCCGAGGCCGGGGCGGGCGATTTCACGGCGGACCGTGATGACAATACGTCGGCATCCGGCACTCAGAATCGAGCCGAGGTCTCTGCTAGATCCGAGCGATGCTAGGCGGCTGTGAACACCATCCCGTAGTACTTGTCGTAGGCGCCCTCTCGCACCACCTTGACCTCACCCTGAACCGCCATCCCCATCTTGGGGTTGTCGACCTCGAGCTGCCCGGTGATCCGCAGGCCGTTCTCCAGTTCGACGATGCCCAGTCCCAACGTCGGCACCTCGAACTCGGCCGGCAGGTTGTAGACCTTGGTGAAGGTCAGCAGCTTGCCCTTCTTCGGAAGCGGCACGATATCGAACTCGAAAAAGCCGTTCTGCCGGCACTCCTTGCAGACCATCCGGAAGGGATAGTGCAGATGACCGCATTTGCGACACTTATAGGCGTAGATCTCGCGAGCCATCAGTCCTCCCTCACAAAGGTCAGGCAGACAACGTTGTTGCCAAAACCGCCGAAATTGCAGGTAAAGCCGACCCGGGCTCCGTTGACCTGGCGGTCGCCGGCCTCGCCTCTGAGCTGCGTCACGATTTCGTGAGCCTGGGCAACTCCGGTGGCACCGACCGGATGACCCTTCCCCTTCAACCCACCGGAGGGATTGATCGGCAGGGACCCGTCCAACGCGGTTTGCCCTTTCTCGAGGGCAATGTGTCCTTCGCCCTTCGGGAAGAACCCAACCTCTTCACTCTCGACGATCTCGAGGATGGTGAAGGCATCGTGCAGCTCCGCTACGTCTACATCCTGCGGTGTCAACCCGGCCATCTCCAACGACTTGGCAGCCGCCCGACGCACGGCCAGCAGATCGGTCGGTTCTTCCCGCTCGTGTACGGCGTGGGTATCGGTCGCCTGACCGATACCGGCCAGGCGTATGGGTGGCCGATCGATGGTCTTGGCGACGTCTTCGGATACCAGGATGACCGCCGCTCCCCCGTCCGACACCGGACAAGCGTCGAAGAACCGCAGCGGTTCCGCCACATACGGGTTGTTCGTCATCGCTTCCGGCGAATCGAGGATGCCCTCGAGCGTGATCGGCTGGTGCAGGTGGGCGAACTCGTTCAGCATGGCGTTGTTCTGGTTCTTGACCGCCACCATGGCCAGATGCCGTTCGGTCACACCGTACTTCTCCATGTACAGGCGAGTGAACATCGCCGCGTGGGACGGCAAGGTGACCCCGTATATGTACTCGGCCAGTGGATGGGTGAGGGTGGCGATGAAGTCGGTCGCCTCGAGGTTGTTGACCTCCCGCATGCGTTCGGCACCGCTGACCAGCACCACGTCGTGCAGACCTGATGCCACTGCCGCGAACCCGGCCTTGATGGCCGAAGCTCCCGAAGCCGGACCATTCTCGACAACCGCCGCTCCGGCCGGAGTGAGACTCAGGCTGTCAACCACCGCACTGGCCAGCGCCGTCTGGTGGTTGATCCTCGCACTGCCCATGTTGGCCACGTACAGGTGATCCACATCGGTGATCCCGGCGTCGTTCAGCGCCATCATCGATGGGTAGGCAGCGATCTCGGAGACCGGATACTCGAGCCGCGTGAAGCTGGTGATGCCTATCCCGACTACGTATACGTTACGCATGATCCGTCTCCCCTCGGAGAGCATTACGCTGCGCAATGAGGGCGGTCGCCGTCGGGTCGTACATGGACCTGGTGGCCGCCAACAAGTCGGCCGGGGGCGTGGGTGGATCCGACGGTGGCAGGATCTTGGCTTCCGCTTTGGCAAGAAGCTCCGGCGGAACCGGGCGCCGCCCCACGACCAGGGTCGAGCGGGCTCGATCGAAGAGCTCCTTGGTCAGCGACCACGACGGCACGCCGCCCAGCTCATGGGGCGTTTCGAACCGTTTGTCGAGCTGATATTCGATCATCCAGCGACGGAATCCGATCGGTGATTCGGCCACGACCAACACCTCTTTGTGCCCGAGGATGTCGATGTGGTATTCCATCTTGGCGGCGAAAGCGTGCGCGCCCACCCGCAAGCCGCGCCGGAGGGCGATGGTGTGCAATGACATACCAAGATCCCCCGACACCTGCCGCCCGTTGACGACGGCCGCCAACTCTCCTTCGATCTGCGCGATCAGCACGTACTCGTCTTGAGCCCGGTACCGGTAGTGAGCCAGCAACTCGGAGTAGATGCGGGCGCATACGACGTCGTAGTAGTCCCGCTCGACGTGGAGGAGCGGCTCGAGATACGGCAGGACGTCGGGAATCTCGTCCCGATCGATCTGCCGGATCACCATGTGCTCGCCGCTCGCCAGCGTCATGTACTTCGCTTCGAACGGCTTCAAAGGGTGGTCTTCTGGACGGAGAATCCTCTCCAGGTCAACAGCCATTGCGGTACATCTCCTACTCCTCACTCTTCTCTCTCAACACCGATAGCGCCACCTTCTCGGCGGTGATCGGCATCGATGTGATGCGGACACCCAGGGCGTCCTTGATGGCATTACCGATCATCGGCGCCGCCGGGATCATGGTGTGTTCTCCCACTCCTCTGGCCCCGAAGGGCCCGTCCGGCTGGGCGATCTCGATGATGATCGGAATCGTCTCTTCTGGTATGTCGTGGGCCGTCGGGATCTTGTAGTCCGTGAAGTTGGGGTTCAGCAACCGCCCGTCCTCCCCGAACCGCATGTCCTCGTAGAGGACCGTGGCCAGACCCTGGACGATCCCGCCTGTGATCTGCCCTTCGATGAGACTGGGGTTGATGGCCTTGCCGACGTCGACAGCCAGCGCCACCTTCTTGACCTTCATCCGGCCGGTTTCCCGGTCGACCTCGAGCACCACCCCGGCTGCCCCCACCGTGTAGTGGACGTTGGGATGACCGCCCTGACTGGTCTCGGGGTCACTGCGGGTCGACGTGAACTCGGGCATGAACTTGCCGGAACCCACGATCGGTCCACCCTTGAAGGTGCCGTCCGTGTCTTCGAGCCCGTCGATGACAAAATCTTTCAACGGCAGCTTGAAGTCGGGATCGGTGCTGGACCGGACGCTCTCATCCTCGAGATAGAGCGACTCCTCTTCGTAGCCGTGCACCCGATGCACAACGTCGAAGATCTTCTCGCGGGCCTCGACCGCGGCTGCATGCACGGCATTACCGCAGCTCCACGTAACATGCGAGGCAACCGTCTGCCACTCATAGGGGTTGCGGTCGGTGTCGGGGGTCTCGACCCGGATCTTGGTAGGAGGCACCGCCAACACCTCCCCGGCAATCTGGGCCATGGCGGTCATATACCCCTGGCCGAGCTCCATGCCCGAGACGGAGATGTTCATGCTGCCGTCCTCATTGAACTTGAGGAATGACGCCGACGAGGCGTTGGGCGGCATGGCCGGCGCCTTCCAGAACACGGCGAAGCCCTTACCGATCGCTTTGTTGGGGTCGTCCGACGTCTCTTCCTTCCCCCACTCGATGGCATCTGCGGTTCGATCGATGGCCTCGATCAACCCGGATGGATTCATCTCCGCTCCGTAGGCGAGGATATCGCCCTCAACAATGGCGTTCTTGCGCCGGAACGCGACCGGATCCATCCCGATGGCCTCGGCGACCCGATCGACATGTGATTCGAGCCCGAACACGAACTCCGAATACCCGAAGCCGCGGTACGGACCACCGGGCGGCAGGTTGGTGTAGATGCATTTGGAGTCGATCCATACGTTGGGGACACGATACGGGCCGGTGGCCGACAACCCGGCGGCGTTGACCACATTGGCTCCATATTCGACATAGGCGCCGGCGTCCCAGTTGAGGATGTGCCTGATGGCAGTGATCGTGCCGTCGTTCTTGACACCCATCTTCAGGTGAGCGACCAAGCCCTGCCGCTGGTAGGTGTTGTAGAACTCCTGCTCCCTGGTAAACCGGATCTTGACGGGATGGCCCTTGGCCGCGGTAGCGAGGGCCGCGCCCATGATCTCCATCGAGACGCCGGCTTTCCCACCGAATCCTCCACCCACGTACGGGGTGATGACCCGGACGTCCTTGTGAGACAGGCCAAGCGGAGCGAGCGCTTCTGCAAAGAGATGCCGCTGCGTGTACGGTGACTGCGACGCCGACCACATGGTCAGACGGCCGGATTGGTCGTAGAGCCCGACGATCACATGCGGTTCGATCGCACAGTGTGCATACCTGGGCACCCTGTACTCGCCCTCCAACACCAGGTCGGCTTGGGCGAAGCCCCGCTCGACGTCACCCTTGCGAGTCTTGCGCCAGTGGGCGATGTTCGTGTTTTCGTGCGGGTAGAACCACGGGACGTGCGCGTAGTCGCCCAGATCCGGATGGATCAGCTCGGAATCCGGTTTGAGGGCTTCGAGCGGATCAAAGATCGGGGGCAGCTCCTCATAGGTGACTTCGACGAGCTTGGCGGCCCGTTTGGCCACCTTGGGGTCGCGAGCGATGACCGCCGCCACTTGTTCACCGACGAAGCGGACCCGGTCCTGGGCAAAAACGTACCGGTCCTTCATGTACAGCCCGAACTTGAACGGGAAATCCTTCCCGGTGACGACCTTGGTCACACCGGGGACGGCTGCCGCCGCCGAGGTGTCGATGGCCTTGATCAAAGCGTTGGCGAAGGGGCTTTCGACGATCTCCGCGTACAAGAGGTCGGGACCGAAATCGAGGTCGTCCACGTACCGGGCCGCACCCGAGACCTTCTCCAATCCGTCCACTCTCACGGCCGCCTTGCCAACGAAATCGAGGCCGCGGGTGCTTTCTCGCTCGAACGGTCTGAGCGTCGTCATCCCGTTGCCTCCCCTCCGGCATGGGCTGCCGCCAGGACGGCATCGATGATCGGATCGTATCCGGTACACCGGCAAAGGTTGCCGCCGATCGCCTCCTGGACGTCTTCTCGGGTTGGGCGGGGATTCTCCTCCAGGAGTTCAGCCGCCGCCAGTACGATTCCGGGCGCACAAAAGCCGCACTGGAATGAGTTCATATCGACGAAGAACTGCTGGAGTTCGGTCAGCCCCTCGTCGTCCAGCCCTTCAATGGTGACCACCTCGTGGCCGTCGGCCTCCACCGAAAGGACCAGGCAGCTCCGCACCGTGTGGCCGTCGAGCAGCACCGTGCAACTCCCGCAATCCCCCCGCTCGCATCCGATCTTCGGGCTCTTCACGCCGACCTTGGACCGGAGCGTTTCGAGGAGCACATCGTTGGGTTCGACCGACAGCAACCACGGTTCGCCGTTGACCGTGACCGAGACATCCATTCGCATCCGTCCCCCTACATCAAGTTGGTTCCGTAGGAAGGCCCGTTGCCTTCCAGCCGTTCCACGGCAGCCTTCAAGCCCCGCTGCAACATCACTTCCGACATTCGAAGCCGGTATTCCTTCGATGCCCTGATATCGGTAATGGGCGAGATCTCCTCGGACACCAGTGCCATGGCCCGGGCGACCAGCACCGGATCGAGCGCCTTACCCTCCAGAAGCGCTTCGACGCGCCGCGCCCGCACGGGCGTGTCGGCCACCGCCCCGAAGGCAACCCGGAACCGATGATCGGGTGGCGCCAGAATGGCAACGCTGGCCTGAGCGAGGTCCTCACCTTCGTAGCGACTGAGCCGGACAAAAGCGGCGCCGTGGCCGCCGGGCGGTACCGGCACCACCACTTTGGTCACAATCTCACCCCGACCGAGCGCCGTCATGCGTGGTCCGAGGAACCACTCGTCGATGGGAATCCGGCGGGTACCAGCAACTCCGACGGTATGGACCACCGCTCCGTACACGAGGAGTACCGGCCCGGCATCACACGAGGGCACGGCCGAACAGATGTTCCCGACCATGGTGGCTCGATTGCGGATTCCGGTGGATGCCACAGTCGCCGCCATCTCGGAGATCAACGGCAGCCGGGCGGCGACCGGCCCCGAGTTGAGGAGATGAGTAAAGGTGACCAGCGAACCCATCGAAAGGGCGTCTCCTTCGTCGACGATCTCGCCGAGACCCTCGATCCGCTTGATATCGACGACCAGGTCGGGGGCGACCGCTTCGTCCCGCAACCAGGCAATGAGGTCGGTGCCACCAGCCAGCACCCGGACGTCACCGGCGTGCCCGATGAGGATCTCCAGTGCTTCGTCCAGCGTCTCCGGCCGCTCGTAATCGAACACCTGGGCGATCGTCATATCACCCTCCTTGTTGTCCGTTTTGTCAAACCTAGGCGATTCATGGGAGACCGGGCGGCACACCGCCCGCCCGGGGCTGTCAAGAGTTCCCTACTCCCCCGGCCAGCGCTTTGACCGCGTCGATGAAACACTCCATCGGGGCCTCCACCAGGCCCGCCCCGACCATCCCTATGCCGGGTTCCTTTCCCGCCACGCCGGTGTTGATCTGAGGACGAACCCCGGTGCGTACCACCAACATCGCGTCGATCCCGGTCGGTGTGCCCCGGAACTCCAGGATGGGTATCTGGTATGAGGGATGCTCGGCCATAGTTATCTCGTACATGGCCTGGGTCCGTTGGACGGCGCCGGCCGCGGTACCACCGACGAATCCGACGATGGCCGGCGAGGCGGCCATGGCGAACCCACCCAGGCCGATCGTCTCGGTGATGGCCGAGTCTCCGATGTCCGGGTTGGCGTCGTCGGCGGTGAACGACCCGAGGAAGAGACCGTCCACGATCGGGGCCGGAGCCGTGAACCACCGGTCGCCGGTCCCCGACAGCCGGATGCCGAACTCGGTTCCGTTGCGGGCCATGGTCGTGACCAGGCTGGAATTGGCCACCCCGGACGCCGCATCGACGACCAGCTTCCCGGCTGCCATCACCAGGTTGAGCATGAAGTGGTCGTTCGAGTCGATGAAGGAGTACACGGCCGAACGGTCGGCAACCGGTGCGGCGTCGCTCTCCACCAGCGCGGCGCCGATGGTCCGGAGCAGCAGGGAGGTTCCCGCTCGATTGCGATTGTGCCCGTCGTCTCCCATCTGCAGAGCCTGGGCGATGAGAGAGCGCAGATCAACGGGGCCGGTCCGTCGGAGGGCGTCTCCCACCACCGGTCCCAGCACCCGTTCCATCCACCGGAGCCGCTCGATGACCTCAGGGGAATAGGCCCCGTACCGAAGGACTTTGCCGAGTCCTTCATTGAGGGTCGAGTACGCCACTCCCCCGCTTGCGGGGTCTTGTACGACCAGCACCGGCATGGAAGGGCTGATGACGCCGGCCATCGGGCCGACCGCTTGATGATGGTGGCAGGGAGAGAATTCAACCTCACCGGCTTGGAGCTTGGTTGCCGCCTCCGCGGCAGTCGCCGCGAAACCTTCGTAGAGCATGGCGCCCATCAGGGCCCCCCGCATGGGTCCGCTGGCATCCGCCCAGGAAAGCGGCGGCCCGGCATGCAGGAACATGCGCTCGGTCAATCCGGGGATCGCCGTGCCGGCCGGGACCACATCCACCAGGTGGGGACGAACCTCGAGCAATCGGGCGACGGCGAGCTGGTTGGCTTCCGCCACCGCCGGCGTTGCCGCCAGCTTGGCGAGGGCTGCTTCGGTTCCGCCGGCCGGCGGGCTCCACTCGGTCCTCCGCACCTCGACGCTCTGCGCCTCGAGCGCACCGGCCAGCACTTCGACCCCGACCGTCACGATCACCGGCTCGGTGTCGAGGAGGCGTTGGAGCTCACTCATAGGGCACCCCCTTCGACCAACGAGATTGCGTGGTTGGCTGCCGCAGCGTTGGACAGCCACACAGATGCGCCGGCCTCGTTGAGGAGACGGGCCTGCCGATCACGATCCTGGGGATCACCCCTGGTGCCACACAGCGAAACCACCACCGCGGCTCCCTCGGCGATGGCCAGGGCGATCACCGGTGCCAGCTCAGAGGCCGGATCGGGATGGGCCCCGTGCCCGAGGACCACATCGAGCAGGACGACACCGATCTGCGGATCATGAGCTGCAGCTTCCAGACGCTGCAACCTGAGCCGCTGGTCGATCATCGGATGGGCCCGGCCACGGGTGTATTCGTCCTCCCCGTAGTCGATGACCGTGTGACCGCCAGCCTGTTCGCGCTGAGCGATCGTCCCGAGGGAACCGGCCGCCAAGCGAGCAGCCTCGCTACTGAGGCTGCCACCCGAGAACAAGCCCCTGAGCATCCCGGGCCGATGGTCGTCCGTCGCGGCCGGCCAGGAGGCGTAGACGGGTGGCACCTTGCCCAGCAGATCCAGGGCTTGACGCACGGCTCCCTCCAGGGTGACTCCCTCTTCTCCGAGGAAGGCCAGCACGGTCGGTGTCGTGCATTCCTCGGTGGCCGCCCGCACCCGGGCGGCCACCTCGGGGGCAGGCGGTTTCGAGACCACAATCAGCACTTCGGTGCTGGGATCTGCATCGAGGGCGGCCAACCCACGCAACGTGGAAGAACCACCCACTTCGATCGACAGATCGTGGCTGCCGGTGCCCAACGCGTTACGAACTCCGACGCCGGCATCGTCAAGCAAGGAACAGAGTTGCTGGATACCGGTGCCGGCTGCACCAACGATGCCAACGGGACCCGGTTGCACCACGTTGGCAAAGCCCAGGCCGACTCCGTTGACGATGGCCGTGCCGCAATCGGGTCCCATGACGAGCAGACCCAACCGGCCGGCGGCCTGTTTGAGCATCACCTCCTGAGCGCTCGGCACGTTGTCGCTGAACACCATCACGTCGAGCCCGTGCTGCAACGCGTCCATTGCCTCGATGAACGCATACTCGCCGGGAACCGATATCAACGCCAGAGTGGCTCCGGCGGCCGCCGATCCGACCACATGAGCAGGTGGAGCCGCCAGCATCCCGGAGTCGCGGGTGGTCCTGGCCGCCAGGGCCGCCTCGAGGACCTGTCGAGCATGATCGACCGCTTGCTCGTCGGCGGCACGCACCGCGACGATGAGGTCGTTGGGTCCGGCCTCGCCGATCGACTCCACCTCGAATCCCATGCCGGCCAGCAACTCACGATTGAGGTCGGTCGCCATCGCCACCAAGGCCTCTTCTACCCCTTGGGCTTGCTGCAGCGACCGGCTCACCTGCATCAGCCGCACGGAATCGTGGTAGGTGCCGCGGCGAACCTCAACGCTATCGATCATGCATTGCTCCCTTCAACAAGGAAATCGGCAGCCAACAGAATCCCGCAGGCCGTTGCTACCCCGGAGGTGTTCCCCATCATGTACAGACCGCCGACAGCCTCCTCCAGATCGCCTCTCCCGGTCAGGGCCTGGAGGAACGCCGCCACCGGATCGGCCACCTCGCCCGCCACGGCATGTCGCAGCAGCGCCGCCGACAAGGCAGTCGTGCGAAAAGGCGCCTCCATCAGGACGATCGAAGCGACCTCGGCCACCATCCCGCCTGCCCCCACAGCACCTACCGCCGGACCCAGCAACCGCAAGCCGGACAGCATTCCGACCAGCACATCGTCCCCTTCCGGAGTGAGCCCTGCACCCCTCCCGAGCAGGGCACACATGGCGTGACGGACGGCGGCGGGATCGTTCCTCTTCAGCGACTGACCCAGGCCTCCATCGTCGGGAAATACGAATCGCGGCCGGGCATCCGCACATCTAGCGGCCACATCCTTCCGGGACACCGATCCCAGCGTTGGTCGCGGATCCCACCAGCGGACGACCCTGACCTTTACGCTCCCTACCTCCAACCCGCCGTCTCCGACCACACAGCGGTCTCCGGATTGCGATCGGGCCGCATCGGCCGGCTCTGCCACGGTGACGCCGTTGGGCAAACGCACCGCCTCACGCCCGGAGAGCACCAGCACATGCCCGCCCGCCTGCAGCCAAGCGGCGTTGCCCGAAGCACCCAGCAAGACCCCGGGTTTGCGGGGACCCTCCAGGAGATAACGCACCCCGCGACTAGCCGCCGCCGCCAACGACGTCGGGGCGGTCGCAATGCCCGTCGGGTGCGGCTTGGCCGGCATCCGTCCAGTCTCAGCCGAGGTCGACGATGGCTGCCACCGGGCCCCCTCCGGAAGGTCCCTGATGGATGGCCGCCACCGAGACGAACACGGCCGCATCGTCGACGGCCGCGGCAACCACTCCCCCGACGGCACCCTTGATATGCCGATGGTGGTGCACATCGGAATCGTCGAGCGCTACCTGCCGGCGGCCGCGCAGTTTGGCGGTCGGATCCGCCTCACATTTCACGAACACGTTGACCAACCGGCCATCGAGGTCTGCCGGCCTCGCTCGATCGGGGAGGTCGAGGCCCGCCGAGCGGATCGCCTCGTAGACCCCTTCAAAATCGAGCGCATCCTTCATGACGCTGTGACCTATCCGGTACCGGCCTCCCGCGCCGCGTACGTTCCCGACGACAACCGTTTGCGCCTGGTTCAGTTCGACACCCGACGAGCAGGAGGCCACCGAGGAATAGAGGGAGAGATCGTGGCCGATTTGATCTTCCGTCGGAATGATGTCGATTTCACCCAGGGCATAGGCGATGCCGAGCCCGGAAGTCCCGTTGGAGATGTTCATCGACTCGAGCGGCTCCTCGGTCACTACGGAATGGCCCCGCGATTTGGCATCGTTGATAGTGTCCATCGTCAGCAGCGGCGTTTTGGTCTGCACATAGTGGACATCCGCCGGATCTTCGATGCCGGCTTCTCTCATGGCCCGCTTGACTCCCTCTGCCACCTTTTCGACCATGGCGGGCCGGCCGATGTCTTCAGGAAGAATCACCTCACTCATGGCGTAGCCAACCGCCAACCGTGGCTCATTAGAGGGGTTGGCGTCGTCGGCCACCCGGGCAAACACCGTTGCATGTGGGGTGAGGATGCCGTCGGTTCCGCCCGACCAAACCATCGGAATCTCCTTGACTTCCTCGAGGGGCCGGGTCCCCAGCTCCATGAGGACGTCACGGAAGGCGCGATCGGCGAGAATCCTGGTGAAGTCGTTGACGCCGCCGTTCCCTTCGGTCTTCCCGATAACGGCGATCACCTCATCGGCGCCGAACGCCCCCTGATCGATCAGCGACTTCATCCCCGACGCATCGGTGACACTCTCCAGGACGACCTTGCGTACTTCGATGGCCATTACCGCTCTCCCTGCGACGAGACGGCCGCTACCCGGCGACCGTCGGGACGGATGTCGTATCCACCAATACTCCGACATGGACCCTGACGACACTAGGGACCAACGACCCCTCAACGCTGCGGTTGGACCGGTCTGTGTGCCAGGCTGAAGGACATGGACACCTTTCTTCGAGCAGCCATCGACGAGGCAACGGCCGGATTGTCGGAGGGAGGCATCCCCATCGGCTCGGTGTTGGTGATCGACGGCGAGATAAAGGGGAGAGGTCACAACCGCCGGGTGCAACGCGGCAGCGCCATCCTCCACGCCGAGATGGACTGCCTCGAGAACGCCGGGCGGTTGGGGGCGGCCGACTACCGGCGGGCCGTGCTCTACTCCACGCTGTCCCCCTGTGACATGTGCAGCGGTGCCATCCTGCTCTACCGGATCCCGCGGGTGGTTGTGGCAGAAAACCGAACCTTCCGGGGTCCCGAAGAACACCTCCGCTCCCGGGGGGTTGAGATCGAGATCGTCGATGACCCGATCTGCATCAAGCTGATGGAGGACTTCATCGCCGCCCGACCCGAGCTGTGGGACGAGGATATCGGCGAGTAGGTGCCAACCCGGACGGCCCCAAACGACCGCCACCCGGCTACCATCTGGCACTCATGTCGGGTACCCCCTTCCGCAATGTGGCGCTGATCGCGCACGTCGACCATGGCAAAACGACCCTGGTCGACGCCATGCTGTCCGCAGCCGGAGTCTTCTCCTCGCACGAGGCGCGGGTCGACCGGGTGATGGATTCGAACGACCAGGAACGAGAGCGCGGGATCACCATCCTCGCCAAGGCGGCGTCGATCGAATGGAAAGGCACCAAGATCAACCTGGTCGACACACCAGGGCACGCCGACTTCGGGGGTGAAGTCGAGCGAGCCCTGGCACTGGTAGACGGGGTACTGCTGCTCGTCGACGCCGCCGAAGGGCCGATGCCGCAGACCCGGTACGTTCTCTCCAAGGCACTAGCTCTGCGCCTACCGGCGGTATTGGTGATCAACAAGGTGGATCGGCCCGACGCCCGGGTGGCACAGGTCATTGATGACGTATACGAGTTGTTCTTCGACCTCGACGCAGCGGATCACCACATCGAGTTTCCGATCATCTCGTGCATCGCCCGGTATGGGAAGGCGATCAGGGGAGTCGGTGTGCCCGGAGAAGGCGATGGTCTGTCTCCACTATTGGATGCCATCGTCGAGACAATTCCCGCAGCCGCCGGCAACCCGGAAGCTCCTTTGCAGGCGCTCGTCACCAACCTCGACGCATCGGACTACCTCGGCCGGCTTGCGATTGGCCGGGTGGTCCAGGGCACCCTCCGTGCCGGTGAGCTCATTGCCCTCTGCCATTCCCACAACGAGGAGCCTCCCCTCAGGCGAAAACTGGGCCAGTTGATGGGGTTCGCAGGGCTGGGCCGGATCGACGTCGAGGAGCGCATTGCCGGCGATCTGTTCGTCGTGGCCGGGTTCCCGGAAGTGGAGATCGGCGACACCCTGGCCGACCCAACCGATCCCCAACCTCTCCCCCGACTCGAAGTCGATGAACCGGTTCTGCGGATGACCTTCGGCGTCAACACGTCGCCTCTCGGCGGACGCGACGGGACGCTCCTCACCTCCCGCCAGATCCGCGAACGACTGGAACGGGAGGTGCTGGGCAATGTGTCGATCCGGATCGGGCCGACGGCCTCTCCCGAAATCATCGAGGTAGCCGGACGCGGGGAGCTACAACTGGCCGTACTGATCGAGTCGATGCGCCGCGAAGGCTTCGAACTGCAAGTCAGCCGACCCGAAGTGATCCTTCGCGAGATCGACGGCAAACCTCATGAACCGGTCGAACGGGCGGTGGTGGACGTCCCCGATGAACACGTCGGGACCGTCACCCAGGCGGTAGCGCCACGAAAAGGACAGGTCACCGAACTACTGCCGGGCGACCGCGGGCGAACCATCGTCACCGTCACCGCCCCCGCCCGCGGGCTCCTGGGTTTTCGGTCCTTGCTCATGACGGCGACCCGGGGCACGGCCCTCGTGCACCAGCATCACGCCGGATGGATGCCGTGGGCGGGTGAACTCCCCCACCGCCAGGGCGGGCCGATCGTATCGGACCGGGCGGGAACCTCAACCGGATACGCGCTCGACAATCTGCAGAAGCGAGGAGAGCTGTTCATCGGATCAGGAGAAGAGGTCTACGAGGGCATGATCTTCGGGGAGAACTCCCGGCCCGACGATTTACCTGCCAACCCCACCAAGCCGAAACAACT
Source organism: Acidimicrobiia bacterium (assembly GCA_035282865.1). Classification (GTDB taxonomy): domain Bacteria; phylum Actinomycetota; class Acidimicrobiia; order Spongiisociales; family UBA4744; genus UBA4744. Next base: position 15,901 of record DATEVB010000238.1, read on the forward strand.
CACCAACATCCGGACGCACGCCGCCGACGAAGCTATCAGGCTGAAGCCGCCCCGGCGGTTGACCCTCGAGACCGCTATCGAGTGGATCGCGGAAGACGAACTGGTCGAAGTCACCCCATCGGCGATCCGAGTTCGCAAACGGTATCTCACCGAAAGCGAACGGAAGCTGGCCAAGAAACGGTCCTGAACCCCTCGTTCCCAATGGGACTTCCGACTCTGTGACGGGTCTCCGGGCAGGCATACGTTGGAGTTGAGGAGGTGAACCATGACACAGCTCCGTGAACGTGAGCAGGTCGGTCTCACCCCACCGCCGCTGAGGATCAACCACGCACTTGAATGGGTGTTGAGCATCCTCGGAATCGCAGTCGGTGGAATCGGCGGCTATCTGTACTTCGCCAATGCCGGGAGGACCATCGAGATCCTCGGTTGGGAGTCACAGGTGGGCGCCATTGCCGCCGGGTGGGGTTACGGCCTGCAGATCGCTGGTGCTCTGCTGCTGTTCGGCTGCTTTGCGATCTTCGCCCGGAAGATCTTCAACCGCGAGAGGTCTTGGAACCTGGCGGTAGGGACCGGGGCGATCTTTGCGACGGCCGCCCTGCTGTACGCGCTGACTTTTGCCGTCCTGTGGATCATCTGGGCAATCTGACATCGGACCGCGCCGACCCGGTCAACGTGCAGTCCGATCCGCCCTGACCAGTATCACCGCGCCCGAAGGTCGCTTCACCTTAGGTGCCGGTTCGGGAGGTGATGACACCAACCCCATCCAGGCTCAACCCACCCATGAGCGAAGACGGTAGGGATCCACGGATCGGCCTGCACGGCCCAGCCGGTCAGGCCGGACGGAGCTCGGGTGGTAAATGATCCGGCCGCAGCACCTTGTCCGGAGCAATGTTGATCAACACGGTGCTGTCGGGCAGCCGGGAGGGCATCTCGCTCGCCACGTTTTCGATGCGATACGTTGCCCGGCGAGCAGAGGCCGCCTTCCAGAGCAGCTCGCGGGCAGCAGGTTCCGTCATGCCGTAGTCGTCCGCTTCGATCGAGGGAAGCGGGCCCACCCCCAGGATGCCCGTCACCTTGGCGCTGAGCTCGTCGTCGAGAGGCATGCTCCACCAGACGTCTGCCACCTCAACCAGGTGGCGGATGAGGGCGGGCATGTAGGGCGGGATCTCGATGGCCTCATCGTCGTCATCGTCGTGGTCGGTTCGGTCGGATGATTCCTCGTCATCGGTGAGGGCCGGTGTGGTCGCGTCGCCGACGACTCCCATCACGTCGATCAGGACGAGCGGACGATCTGACTGGATTTCACTGCGGCCCTCGGCAACCCACTCGTCGATTTCTTCTCGCATCCGGGCTCGGACGAGCGATTGCCAGGAGGTGCCTTCGGGTGATGTCACGATGTCTCCCTCTCCCAGCCCATCCCTGGGGTTTGCTCCCCTCTTTTCGGCTTGCCGGCGTGATTTCTTGAATCTTTGAAATCGCAATGCCGACTACCCGTCGGTAACGGCTCCCCGGAGGACGACGCGACGTCAGACCCGTGGATCGCGGAAACGCTCGATAGCCTCGCCCGTCTCCCACTTGGTGCATTCCTCGAGGAGTCGTACACCGCGCTCCTGTCGGGCAGCCGCAATTGCTCACGTCGCCGCGGTGGCCGCACGGGGCGGGCCGCGCAACCATCGCCTCGACGACCTCTCGGGTACTACTGAGTGCTACAACAGGCTTCGCCGGCGCCTACCTCGTGCCGCGCGCACCGTAGTGCGTTTGACTTCGGGTCGCACCAGGTCGGCCGGCGATTCCCAGGCACCCAGATCGTCGAGGCGGTCGTCGTTGGAGAACATCTTGACGATGGGTTCGCTGAGCCCGGCTTCGATCTGCACCTTGTGGACCATCTCGATCTGGTCCCACTCGACAAAGGTGACGACCAAGCCTTCTTCGCCGGCGCGGGCCGTCCGGCCGGACCGGTGAACGTAGGTCTTGGAGTCTTCCGGCGGATCGAAGTGGATCACGATGTCGACGCCTTCAATGTCGAGCCCGCGGGCGGCCACATTGGTGGCAACCAGCACCTTGCTGTGCCCGTCGGCAAAAGCGGCCAGCATGCGTTCTCGTTTTCCCTGAGGAAGATTGCCGTGAATGGGGCGTGCCGCCACCCCAAGATCAGCCAGGTCTTTGGCTACTTGATCACAACCTCGCTTGGTTCGGACGAACACCAAGGTGCGCTCCGCCGAAGCGGCGATCCGTGCCGTCATCTTCGCCTTGTCCATACGATGCACCTGAATGAAGCGATGTTCCGAGGTCTCCACAGTCACTGAATCAGACGCGACTTCATGAAAGACTGGATCATGCATGTAGCTGTCGATCAACGCACCGACACTCCCGCCCAGGGTGGCGGAGAACAGCATCGTCTGGTGGTGGCCCTCCACAGCCCGCATGATCCAGCGGACCTGAGGAAGGAAGCCCAGGTCGGACATCTCGTCCGCTTCGTCGATCACCGCTACCCCTACCCCGTTGAGAGCCAAGGCCTTGCGCTCAAACAGATCGATGAGCCGTCCCGGTGTCGCAATCACCACCTCAGCGCCGCGGGCCAGGGCATCGATCTGCTGCTGCATAGGCACGCCGCCGTAGATGGCAACGACCTCGTGGCCTCGGGCCTGGGCGAGCGGCCGGAGCGCCTCTGTCACCTGGGAGCACAGCTCGCGTGTGGGTACCAGCACCAGGACGGCGGGTCGTTTCGCCTCAGCGTCTCGCAGGTTCTCGATGATCGGCAGACCGAAAGCGAGTGTCTTGCCCGACCCCGTCTTGGCCTTCCCGCATACATCAAGACCGGCGAGCGCATCCGGAATAATGAGCGCCTGGATCGGGAACGGGGACACAATCCCCCTCGACCCGAGAACGTCGACCAGGTCGGCTGAGAGGCCCAATTCGGCGAATGAGGTTGAAGTGGTGAGATGTTCGGCGGCGATGGCCACGGTGCTCCTGCGGTGAGTGGACGGCTCGATCCGGGTGGAGAGCCGCCGGGACAACTTTTCCCCGGCGGCACCACCATACTCGCCCAACGGAGAAACCCATAGCGTTGGATGCAATCTCGGACCGTTCCCGGCCCTCGGACGGTTACCCTAGCTCGGCCATGACGCCCGTTCGCCTCCACGCTGCTACGCCCGGTGACGCATCCACCATTCACGCGCTCGTCCGCAAGTCGGAGATCCACGATCGAGAACCGCTCGTCACACCTTTCGAGGAGATCGTTGAGATGTTCGATGATCCCCACCTCGACAAGATCAACGACGTCCGGTTGGTCTTCATCGACGACCGGGCGGTGGCCTGGGGTCGGATCTGGCATCACCCGAGCGGGGAGCGTTTGGAACGAGCGTATCTCGTCGGAACCGTCGATCCCGATTACCGGGGGCAGGGCATCGGGCGGGTTCTCTTCGCATGGCAATTGGATCGGGCGCGAGCGGTGTTGGAATCGTGCGATCACGACCTGCCGCGGTTCATACGCACCTCGGCTTGGGACTGGTTGACCGACGCCCAGCACCTCTACGAACACTTCGGCCTCCGGCCCGTACGCTGGTTCGACGAGCTCCTGCGCCCGCTCGAACCTCCCCTGGAGACCGCCGGGCCGGCCGGTGTGAAGCTCACATCCTGGAGAACGGACCTGATCGAAGAGGTTCGTCTCCTCCACAATCGAGCCTTTGCAGATCATTGGGGATCGGGGGCCGTCGACCCGGTCTCCTGGGCGAAACGCCTCACCGGCTACGGAACCTGCCTGGACCTCAGCGTGATCGCTTTGGCCGGGGACGAGGTGGTCGGCTACAGCATCAACGAGGTTCACCCGGAAAACGACGAACTGCTCGGCCGCAGGGATGGGTGGATCGGGACCTTGGGCGTCGACCGGGACTACCGGGGACGAGGAATCGCATCAGCCTTGATCGCCGCATCCATGGACCATTTCCGGCGCGCCGGATTGACCCATGCCTCCCTGGGCGTTGACGCGGACAACCCGACCGGCGCGCATCGTCTCTATTACCACCTGGGTTTCGAGCTGGAGAAGCGCAGCGTCACGCACCAATTGGAATGGTCAGAGACGTCATCCGAAAGGGCTCTGTAGCCCGGCATGCTGGCAGTATGGTGCAGACTGGTAGCCTCGGGACGATCTAGCGAGGAGGCGGGAGATGGCGGTCCGGTTCGATGCACTCGGGATCATCGTCGACGATATGCCGGCCTCACTGGCCTTCTACCGGCTCCTGGGCCTCGACATCCCGGCCGAAGCCGACGGCGAGGCACATGTGGAATGCGCCCTCCCCAGCGGGATCCGCATCATGTGGGACACGGCGGAGGTCGTTCGCAGCTTCAGCAAATGGCAACCACCCACCGGTGGACACCGTGTTGGGTTGGCGTTCCTCTGCGACCTGGCTGAGGACGTCGATGCAATGCACTCGAAACTCGCTGCGGCCGGCTATCGAAGTCACGTGGCACCGTTCGACGCCGTCTGGGGTCAGCGTTATGCCACCGTCCTCGATCCGGACGGGAACCCGGCCGATCTATTCGCCCCGCTCGGGTGACCCGGGTGGCCCCCCTGCAGGGCGGATGATGACCAGTGACCGGCGCGCTGCATACCGCTCGAAATCGGCACGCTCTGGATGCGGCGGCAAGCCTTCCCGCCGCATGATGGCGCCCACCATCCGGGGATGGCGGCTCAGGCGGAGCTCGAGGAAGTCGGCCACTCGGGAGGGATCGGTGATGGGCTCGGCGATGCCGGCCAATCGGCGCGAGCGGACCCTCACCTCAACTCTCGGGTCGGCAACGACGTTGCGGAACCAATCGGCCCGGTCGCCAAGGGCCGACGCAACATAGATGGCACCGTCAATCTCCTCATATTGCAGAGGGGTCACCCTGGGAAGGCCGGAGATCCGCCCCGTCGTGGTCAGGAGCAACACCAACCGTCCGTAGAGAGGTCCGAGACCGAGCCCGTAGAGGAGCCGGGGCGGCCGCTTGATCAAGTGAAGGAGCCTTCTCGAGAACGGTTGTCGCGCCACCTCATCTCCCCGTGACACCCAGGTTACCCCCGACGGCCCCCTCACTCCGGCCGGGCCTCCCGCCTGCGTAGGCTCAAAGAGTGCACCGTGCTCCACCCCGCCCCGGATCCCCTCCGCCTCTCCCGGCCCGGCGCAGTGCGCTCACCACGATGTGGGTGGTGGTCAACCTCGTGAACCTCCTACAGACGGCCGGCTTCGCGTGGCGCGCCGTCGATCCGCACATCAACCGGATCCTCGGCGCCGCCATCATCGCCCTGGGAGTGCCCGCCGGCCTGGCGTTAGTGAGCTTCATCCGCTCGGGCAGCGGATGGCGGTTCTATGCGGGACCGGTCTGGTTCTTGACCTTTGTACTGGCTTCATTCGCAGTCGACCACCTGTTGGAGTTGGAGTTTCGATCGCCGCGCAGGCCGGAGATCTTGGTCCCCTATCTCGTGTTGTTCTTCGGCAGCATCGCGTTGATGGGCGCCCCGATGCTCCGCATCAACCGGCGTCTGTGGGCCGTGACGGCGGTTACCGCCTTGGCTCTGCTGGGTGCCATGGGTTTCGCAATGTCCCGGGGAGTGGCCTGACTGAACCGCACAGAGCCGGCGCGCAGCCTCCCGACCCCTCCGCTAGCGTCCGTGCAAAGGCAGGGTGGAGGTAACCATGGATGTGCAAGGGATGGTCGCCATCGTTACGGGTGGGGCTTCTGGACTGGGAGCCGCCACCGCTCGTAAGCTGGCCGGTAATGGCGCGCACGTCGTCATCGCCGACCTTCAAGAAGCGGCCGGCCGGGAGGTTGCCGGCGAGATCGACGGCGTCTACATACAGACCGACGTGACGATCGCCGGGCAAATGGGCGCGGCCATCGACGCGGCAGTGGACCGGGGGGACCTGAGAGTGCTCGTCAACTGCGCAGGTGTGGGACCACCGTCTCGCACGCTCAACCGGGAAGGCGAACCGATGGACCTGGGGATCTTTTCGAAGATCATCGAGATCAACCTGATCGGAACGTTCAATGCCATCCGGCTGGCGGCTTCGGCTATGGCGCGCACGAAGGCGCTCGCCTCCGGACAACGCGGCGTTATCGTCAACACGGCCTCGGTGGCGGCATTCGACGGCCAGGTCGGTCAGGCGGCCTATTCCGCATCCAAGGGAGGCATCGTGGGAATGACACTGCCGGTGGCCCGCGATCTGGCCGTGGTAGGTATCCGGGTGAACACCATCGCCCCCGGCATCATCGACACCCCCTTGCTGGCCGGCCTGCCGGAGGCGGCCCGGGAATCGCTGGCGACCCAGGTCTTGTTTCCGAAGCGCCTCGGACATCCCGACGAGTATGCCGACCTCGCCTATCACATCATTTGCAACGACTACCTCAACGCCGAGACCATCCGCATGGACGGCGGCATCCGCATGCAACCGAAATAGCGAGACCAGTCGGCGGGTTCGCTCGTTCACCATCTCAGCGTCAGCCCGCGGGAACGTGCGATATGTTTACGGTAAGACAATAGAGTCCCGCAAGGGAAAGGAGGAGGCATGGTGGATTTCACAGGCGTGCTTCGTACCCGGACCGAGCGTGATACCGCAATCCGGGTTGTGATCGACCTCACGAGTGAACGGCTTCGCCTTCGCTCCGGAGACACCGAGATTGCCGATTGGAGCCTGGGCGACATCCGTGTCAACGCCCAGTCCGATGGATTTCACATCAAGGCCGAAGGCGAGGAGATCATCCTCGATCTGACCCAGGACGCGGAGTTCGCGGTGGCCCTGGGGCTCAACAGCGCGCCGGTGGAGTTGGCTCGTCGCATGTCGATGGTGCGCGACCGGGCCGGCTAGCCGAAACCCGGGAGAGCCCTGTTTTACGGCCTGTCTTGGACATGGCCGTGTCGGGATCGCCGGTTGGGAACAGAGCGTGTCGGGCCGGGTGAAATATGACCCCCTCCCGGTTCGCCGACGTCGGCGACGGGGGGCCGGATGTCTCGTCAAGCGGATTCGGAGGCCGACCACGCGAGACTGTCTACCGCAAGGCTGCGCTCCGAAGCCGGTGGCGTCGGTTGCTCACCGAGGTTCACGCTTGCGTCGAACGCAACCGCGCCACACCCTTGGTACCAGACCGGGTCCGGCCCAAACCGACCCGTAGTCGTGCTCGTGTTCGGTTCGGTGGCGACATCCCAACATGGCGGAGCGCCTACGTCCGCGAGGTGTCGTACCTGCTCCCTCTTTGGTTTTCGGACGATCCCCCGTGGAGCATTTTGCAATCGCCGGCATTGACTAGCTACTTGCCCCTGAAATGGTCGGTTGTAGGTCGGTGGGGTGGGTCGGGTCGGCGATGAGGCGGCTATTCAGCGTCGACTGACAAGAGCGGGGGCGGGTCCGGGTTCGGTCCCCGATGTTCAGGTGTAGGTCGCCCACGGGTCCGATCCATCCGAAATGGAGGGCGGCGGGTGGTCGGCCGGATCGTTGCTCCTGGTTCGAGGCTGTTCTTCGGGCGTGTCGAAGGTCTTCCATCGTTCGCGGGCGGTCTTGATGCCGAAAACCCGGTTGATGGTCCAGATGAATTCGTTTTCGTCCAGATCGCCTTTGCGGAAGACGGCGATCACGCCGTCCGTCAGCGCCTTCTTCTCGAGCAACTCACTGTCCGAACCGGTCAGGAAAATGACCGGAATGTCGCTGGTGGCTCGCACCCGGCGAAGTCGGTCGAGAACCGTCAGTCCATCCGCCCCGGGAAGGTAGTGGTCGAGCAGAATCAGGCCGGGTTGCTCATTGGCCGCGATCCAGGCGGCGTGAAGACCGTCTTCGGCGGTGAGCACGGTGAAGTCCCGCTCCTCGAAGAAGCGCCGCAGGATCTTGGCGTAGACCCGGTCGTCATCGACGATCAGGATCTTGTTGGTGCCTTTGATGGCCACTTACCTCGCTGTTGTATCCCGGACTGTACTTCGTGTTTGAATTCTGCTGATGCCTACGATCGTCCTGTGCCGATACGTTCCCGACCCGTTGACCTGGACGCGACACGGCGCACGGTCGCTGCCAACGACCTGATCGCCACCGCTTCCGCCTATCTCACGTCCGATATTGCACTCCGTTTGCCGTTCGAGATTCTCGTGCCCTTCAAGGCGCTCCTGTTGCGGTTCTTCTCGACCGGGCCGTGGACGGACCATGATTCCCAGAACCTGAGCGATCTCGTGACACGGTACGTCACCCGGGGATGGTGGGAGCACGACCTGGGCGGAGGCTTGACACTGGCCTATGGCACTCGAGACGGGCGATTCGAGTTGTGGGCCGGTGGTGCGGGAGCCGCAGCTCCCTCGATCTTCGACCGAGTATTCGACGGACCGGTGGTACCCGAGGCAACGCCGCACCCTCGCAAAGTCAAGTTCGCAACCGGCGGCCTCCCGGCCGCCGGAATCTGGCACCGACGCAGCGATCCGGGCAAGCCGGCCGATACGCGGGTCGAGCGATTGTTCGCCGAACCGGACATCACCGACGTCATGGTGGCCGGTGACTTCGTCACCATCGGCATCGGAGCCCGGTCGTCATGGGAGAAACGATTGGAGCCATTGCTGGCTCTGGTGACCGAACTCTTTGCTGATCCCGAAGCCGCTCACCAGCGGCCGGAACGGACTCGCCAGGATCTGATGCAAGAAGCAGGCCGGGCCGTCAACCCTTCCCGACCCGAAGAGCTCCACCTGCTCGACCCCGACGACGAAGGTGACCGGACACAGCTTCTGGAAGCCATCGACGCCGACGACCCACGAGTCCGGCGGATTGCCGTGGCTGTGCTGCTCGAGTCACGTGACGCCGATACCCGTCAACGTGCCGTCACCCGAGGCATGGCCGACCCTTCCCGGCTGGTGCGACGCACGGCGGTCGACGCCGCCGCCGACACGGAGGACGAGCGGTTCCGATCCTTGTTCGAGCATCTGCTCGCCGACGACGACGCTTGGATCCGCTGGAAAGCGATTCGCTCGCTCGGGGACCTGGGCCTGGGCAACAGCCGTTCCCTGGTCGAACCATTGACCGACGATCCCGATTTCCAGGTTCGGTTCGAGATAGCCAAAGTGCTGCGCGAAGCTGGTTAGAGCGCATGCGTTGCAGAGTCTGAAGCTCCCGGCCCCCTCACCACCTGATTAGCCTCCGGACCCATGGCATTCACATATCCCCGGGCCCGGCGGGCCGAAATCATCGACGATTACCATGGGACGCCCGTGGCCGACCCGTACCGGTGGCTCGAAGACCCCGAATCGGATCAAACCAAAGCCTTTATTCGGGCCCAGAACGAGATCAGTCTCCCCTATCTGACGTCCCTTCCCGAGCGAACGGCATTGAGGGAACGCATGGAGGCGCTGTGGAACGTACCCCGCACCGGAGCACCGACCGTCCGCAACGGGGTTGCCGTCTGGTCACACAACGACGGGCTGCAGGATCAGCCGGTGTTGTACATTCGCAGGCCCGGGCGCGACGACCGGGTTCTCCTGGATCCCAATATCCTGTCGGAGGACGGGGCCGTGGCGGTCGTCGTTACCTCACTCTCGGACGACGGTCGTTACCTCGCTCATGCGATCGCCGAATCCGGAAGCGATTGGCAGACCATCCGGATCCGCGACACGGAGACCGGAGATGACCTCTCCGATGAGCTCCGCCATGTCAAGTTCACGGAGATCTCCTGGCACGGGGGCGGGTTCTTCTATTCGAGGTTCCCGGCACAAGATCCGGTCTCCACCGAGCCGTCACGCAATATGGCCGTGTATTTCCACCGGCTCGGGACCCACCAGGATGCGGACGTCCTGGTGTTTGCCAATCCCGACAACCCGGACCTCGGCTACGGGGCAACCGTCAGCGACGACGGCCGCTTCCTGATCCTGACCGAGTGGGAAGGGACCTCACACAAGAACGGGTTGCTCTACAGAACCCTGGACGACCCCGGATCCGATTGGATCCGGCTTGCCTCCCCCGGTCGGGCACTCCACGCGTTCCTCGCTCACCACGAGGGCGCCTTCCTGCTCCACACGGACCTCGAGGCTCCCAACGGGCGCATCGTGCGCCTTGCGCTCGACAGACCCGAGACCGTCGAACAAGTTGTCGGCGAGCGTCACCAGGCGATGGAACTGGCGACCGCCGTAGCAGGTCGGTTGATCACGGTCATCCTCAACGAGGCGTCGCACCGCCTGCACACCTTCCACCTCGACGGTACCCCGGCGGGCTCGATCGATCTGCCGGGGGCCGGCACCGTGGCTGAGCTGACCGGCCGGCTCCAGGACGATTCGCTCTATGTCGGTTTCCAGTCCTTCCTTCACCCGCCAACCGCGCTGCGGTGGAGCGGCACCACGTCCGAGGTGTTCGCCGGGGCCGAGCCACCACTCGATCCTGACCGGGTGATCGTCGAACGACGCAGGGCTGTTTCGTGCGACGGCGCCGAAGTCGGCATGTTCGTCATCCGGCTGACGACCACGGTCCTCCCCGCCCCCGTCGAGTTGTACGGGTACGGCGGTTTCAACGTCAGTCTCACCCCTATGTTCCATCCCGCCCGGCTGGCCTTCCTCGAAGCGGGCGGCGTTGTCGCCGTAGCCAACCTGCGAGGTGGTTCCGAACGCGGGGAGACTTGGCATCAAGAAGGCATGTTGGCGAATAAGCAGCAAGTATTCGACGATCTCCTCGCCTGTGCCGAGACCTTGATGGCAGATGGCGTGGCCGGACCCGGCCAGGTTGGAATCCGCGGCGGTTCAAACGGAGGGTTGCTGGCGGCGGCGGTCATGATTCAACGCCCCGATCTGTTCGGTGCCGTCGTTGCTCAAGTGCCGGTGGCCGACATGCTCCGCTATCAACACTTCACCGCCGGTCGCTATTGGACCGTCGAGTACGGAGACGCCGGGAAGGATCCGCAAGCCTTCCAGTGGTTGATGGCCTACTCTCCCTATCACAACGTCGCCACCGGGGTCACGTACCCCCCGCTGCTGATCACGACGGCCGAATCGGACGACCGGGTCGTGCCGATGCACTCCCTCAAGCTGGCGGCCGCGGTCCAGTACGCGGCCGGCGGGAGGTCCGATCAGCCGTTGCTGGTGCGGGTCGAGACCCGGGCGGGACACGGGTTGGGCAAACCGACCTCCAAGCTGATCGATGAGTCGGCCGACGTGTTTGCCTTTCTCCTCCACCACCTGCCCGATAAACCGACCGAGCTGTGAGTAAGGGGCCCGATCCACCCCGGAAGTTAAGTGCTCCTCTTGATAAGAACCTGAGCCGGATAGCATCAGATTCTGATATGGCCCGGAATACACGGTTGGGTAATCCGGTTGGACGTCACATCGATGGTGAACAAGAGAGGCTCGCATGGCCGACACGAGAGAAATGACCCTCCCGGTACTCCCCCTCCGCAACGGGGTGGTGTTCCCCCATATGGTGGTCACATTGCGTATCGAGACCGAGGAGGGCATCACGGCCGTGGCCGCCGCCGAGCAGTCCGATGGGTTGATGCTGCTCGTACCCAAGGTGAACGGGAACTACTCCAGCGTCGGGACGGTTGCCCAGATCCAGGATGCCGAGGGCGGCAACCTCGTCGTTGAAGGTCTGGCCCGGGCCCGGGTCGGCGCCGGACGAACCGACGACCAGGGAGCCCTTTGGGTAGACGCCGAGCGGTACCCCGAAGCCGACGTGCACGATGAAGCGCTCGACGACCTGGTCGGCGAATACCGGGCAGTGGTGGGCGAGGTGCTGAACCAACGTGGCATGGGCGGGGTGGCCGAGCGTGTCGTGGGTATCGAGAATCCCAGCCAGCTGGCCGACCTGGCCGTCTACTCCCCCGACCTCTCTCTCGAGCAGAAAGTCGAGTTGCTCGAGACGCTCGACATTCGCGAGCGGCTCGGCAAACTGATGTCGTGGATGGGCGAGGTGCTGGCCGACCTCGCCCTGCGCAAGAAGGTGCGCGACAGCGCCACCGAGCGGATCGACAAATCCCAGCGTGACTACCTGCTCCGCCAGCAACTCGAAGCGATCAAGAAAGAACTCGGGGAAGATGGCGATGCCACTTCCGATTACCGGCAGAAGCTCGAAGCAGCCGAGCTCCCTGAGAAAGCCCGCCAGGCGGTAGAACGGGAGATCGACCGGTTGGAGCGCATGTCGGAACAGTCGCCCGAGCATTCCTGGATCCGTACCTGGCTCGACACGATGTTCGATGTCCCCTGGGGCAAAGGTTCCGAAGATCGCCTGAACCTCGACGAGGCATGGGCGGTGCTCGACGCCGACCACACCGGCCTCCAAGACGTCAAAGAACGCATCGTCGAGCATCTGGCGGTCCGCAAGCTTCGCAAGGACCGCGGACTGGAGAAGGCCGGGAACCTCCGGGAGGGTGCCATTTTGCTTCTCGTCGGACCTCCCGGTGTCGGCAAGACGTCGTTGGGGGAGTCGGTCGCTCGAGCCCTGGGCCGCAAGTTCGTGCGGGTGGCCCTGGGTGGCATCCGCGACGAGGCCGAGATCCGCGGCCACCGACGCACGTACGTCGGGGCGCGGCCGGGCCGGATCGTCCGGGCTCTGGTGGAGGCGGGGACCATGAACCCTGTGTTCCTGCTGGACGAGATGGACAAGGTTGGATCGGACTGGCGCGGCGACCCGTCGTCGGCTCTCCTCGAAGTCCTGGACCCGGCCCAGAACCACACCTTCCGGGACCATTATCTCGAGTTGGATCTCGATCTCTCGGATGTGCTGTTCATCGGTACCGCCAATCTGCTGGAGACGATCCCGGCCCCGCTGCTGGACCGTACCGAGGTGATCCGTCTCGACGGGTACACCGATCTCGAGAAGGTTGCCATCGCCCGCGACCATCTCCTCCCCCGTCAGATCCGCGGAGCCGGACTGGAGCCCGAAGAGATTGTGGTCACTGAGGCGGCTCTCACAGCCGTCGTGGACCGATACACGAGGGAAGCGGGGGTCCGCTCCCTCGAGCGCGAGCTCGGCAAGCTGGCCCGGAAAGTGGCCACCAGGATCGCCCGTGGCGACGGCAACCCAGACGTGGTCGAAGTCGACGAATCCGACGTCAAGGACTACCTGGGCAAGCCCAAGGTCTGGCGCGACGAGGCCAAGGACCGCACCGCGGTACCCGGGGTGGCAACCGGTCTGGCCGTCACCGGCGCCGGTGGCGACGTGTTGTTCGTCGAAGCGACCTCCATGGATGGTGAACCTGGATTGACGCTGACGGGACAGCTCGGCGACGTTATGAAGGAGTCGGCGCGTATCGCCCTCTCCTACATCGAGTCGCATGCCGACCAGTTGAAGATCGACCCTGCCGACCTGAGGAAGCGGTTCCATGTTCACGTGCCGGCCGGGGCCGTCCCCAAGGACGGGCCTTCGGCCGGGATCACGATGACCACCGCCCTGGCATCGCTCCTGTCGGGCCGGAAGGTGAAGGACAACCTCGGCATGACTGGTGAGATCACCCTGCAGGGCAAGGTGTTACCAATCGGTGGGGTGAAGCAGAAGGTTTTGGCGGCGCATAGGGCCGGTCTCACCGAGGTGATCCTCCCCACCCGCAATGAGGTCGACCTCGATGACGTCCCGGCGAGTTGCCGGGAAGAGATCACCTTCCACATCGTCGACAACATCGGCGAGGTGCTCGACAAGGCCCTTGAAACGGCCTGATCTTTCACTGTCTTGGCGTCGCCCCGTCGCGCTCACCGCTTGAAGGCACCCCGATATGGTGAGCACGTTGGGCGCCGCAACCTCGCACTAGTCCCATCGGTGGCGCCAAGGACCCTCCTTGAGCTTTGGCGCCGATTGACGACAACGATGTTGTGGCGATGGGAGGCCATATGTTCAAAAGCAGCAACCGGGACCCTCGATCGGCAAAACACTCGCACCAGTTCAGTGTCCACAACGTTGGGGCCGACCTCCAGCGCCAGGTGTGCGGCAGCTGTGGCCGAGTCAGCATCAAGCCGCTTCCTCCCCCCGACCTACGGGCCGAGATGCTCGTGGCCCCTAACGGCCTGTTCAACAAATCCCACGTGACGGTACGGCTCGAAGCGGCCATCGAACGGGTGCCCACCGGGCCACGCTTCGGCGAACGGAGGACCCGGCGATGACTGATCTACTCTGTCAACGTTGCGACACTCCGGCGCTGGTGATCTACGCACGAGAGCCTTTGTGTGGTCCGTGCGCCCTCGAAGCGCTCGACGAACGCCACCACTATCTCGTTGTTCAGGTCGATGACCGCGTCCGGCCGACAGAAGACGGCGCCGACACCGACACCACGACTTCCAACCCGGCTTGAACCACCCTCATGTTCTTCCCCACCGCATCCCGTGCCCTCGAGCAATCCGGGTCAGCACCTCGATGGACGGAAACGGAATCGGACGCCCGACCCGCAGAACAGCCCTCCGACCACCCGCGGACCATCGAACCCCCCGACCGCGCTCAACCCGTCACCGACGAACTCCTTGCTGAGATGAGCAAGGCGCTTGCCAAGCGTCTGAACGGATTGGTCGACGCCCTTCGCCGGTGAGAACCGGAGGCTTGGAACAGCTTCACCGCTCACCGGACGCGCGAGAATCCCTGGGGTATTACTCGAGAGGTCTGCATGACGGAACAATATCCCGGGTGCCCCGACCCGCTTGGTGCTCTCCTCGAGCCCGACGGAGTCAACTTCAGCGTCTATTCACGCAGCGCCGACCGTTTGGAACTGTTGCTATACGATGACGTCGACGCCGACCAGCCGGCCCGGGTGATCAGGCTCGACCCCCGCCGTCACCGGACGTATCACTACTGGCACGCCTTCGTCCCCGATCTGGGCCCGGGCCAGCTCTACGCCTATCGGGCGTACGGCCCGACCGATCCAACCCGAGGTCTCCGCTTCGATCCGACCAAAGTGCTGCTCGACCCCTATGGGCGCGCCATCGCCACGCCCTCCGACTATCGCCGGAGCGCCGCCTGCCGCCCGGGACCCAACGACCGGCACGCCTTCAAGAGCGTGGTTGCCGACGTCTCGTCTTACGACTGGGAAGGCGACACCCACCTCCGCCGTCCATTCGCAGAGACGGTCATCTATGAGATGCACGTCGGTGGATTCACCAGGCATCCCAGTTCGGGTGTCGATCCCGAGAAACGAGGGACCTATGTCGGGCTGATCGACAAGATCCCCTACCTGCAAGACCTCGGCATCACTGCGGTGGAGTTGCTGCCCGTTTTCCAGTTCGACTGGCAGGACGCTCCCGCCGGGCTGACCAATTACTGGGGCTACTCCCCCCTTTCGTTCTTCGCTCCGCACTGCGGCTACAGCTCATGTCGCGATCCCCTGGCCCCGCTCCATGAGTTCCGCGACATGGTCAAGGCGCTCCATCGGGCCGGTATCGAGGTGATCCTCGACGTCGTCTACAACCACACCGCCGAGGGCGGTGAAGACGGTCCGACCATGAGCTTTCGAGGGCTCGAGGACTCCGTCTACTACATCATGGAGGACGGCGGCCGCAGTTACGCCAACTTCGCCGGAACCGGCAACACCCTCAACGCCAATCAGTCGATCGTTCGCCGTTTGATCCTCGACAGCCTCCACTACTGGGTCAAGGAGATGCACGTAGACGGGTTCAGGTTCGATCTGGCCTCGATTCTGTCTCGCGACGAGGAGGGCCGACCGATTCCCAATCCGCCCGTACTCTGGGATATCGAGTCGGATCCGACCCTGGCCGGCACCAAACTCATCGCTGAGGCCTGGGACGCAGCCGGCCTCTACCAGGTGGGCCATTTCATCGGTGACAGCTGGAAAGAGTGGAACGGTCAATTCCGGGACGACGTCCGGGCCTTCGTGCGCGGAGATGAGCAGATGGTGCCACGCCTCGCCGACCGGCTGCTGGGTAGTCCGGATCTATACGCCGACGATGGCCGCGAGGCCGAGCAGAGCATCAACTTCGTTACCAGCCACGATGGTTTCACCCTCCAGGACCTCGTGTCCTACAACACCAAGCACAATGAGGCCAACGGCGAACACAACCGCGACGGCTCCGATTTCAACCACTCCCACAACTACGGCGTGGAGGGACCCACCGACGACCCGTCCATCGAGACTGTCCGCAAGCGGCAGATCAAGAACCTCCTCGCCATCGATCTCCTGTCACTGGGCGCTCCGATGATCCTCATGGGCGACGAGGTGCGGCGCACCCAGCAGGGGAACAACAACGCCTATTGTCAGGACAATGACATCAGCTGGTTCGACTGGTCGAACCTGGAGACCCACCGGGACATCTACCGGTTCGTGAAGGAATTGATACGGCTGCGCTTCATCCGCGCGTCGGTTGCCCGGGAGGCGCACCACCTCTCGCTGGAGGAGCTCACCCGGCGGGCGGGCATCAAATTGCACGGAGTCAGCTTGGGCAGCCCCGACTTCCGGGACGACTCCCACAGCCTGGCAATCTCGGCATCCAGCCTCTCCGGCGACTTGTTGATGCACTTCGCGCTGAGCGCCTACCAGGACCCCCTGGACTTCGAGTTGCCGGAGCTTCCCGAATGGGCAACAAGCGGATGGCGCCGGATCGTCGATACGTCGCTGGAATCCCCCGACGACATCACCCTACCGCCGGACGCACCACGGGTCGACGGCCCGAGCTACCGTGTCCGGGGTCGATCGGTAGTCGTTCTCTTCGCCGCCGCCACACCATCGGTCTGAGGGACGGGCCGGAGTCCCGGCTTCCGTCCGGTCTATTCGCCCGGTTTTGCCTCACGCACCCAACCGATCAGCAGGGCCAGGGCCACAAGGTTGGCGGCCGCGGCCACCAACGTGTTGGCGGTCAGCCCGGACCGCTCGTAGAGGAAAGGCCCCACCGACGCCCCGACCGCCCGCCCGAGCCCCATCCCAACCGCGAGCAGCGCCAGGAAGCGGGTGCGGGCCGCCGGCCGAAACTCGGAGGCAAGAGGAAAGGTCGAGACGATCGTGAATTCAAAACCGGCCAGCGCCAGGGCCATACTCGCCAGGCCGATCACGAGGTTGGCATTCGTGGCGGCTAGGAGCAGGTAGGCAACGGCCGAGATGACGAGGCCGATCGCCACCGATCGTCGCTTGCCGATCCGATCGGTCCATATCAGCGTTGAGCCCTCGCCTACCAGTTCGGACACGGCAACGAGCACCCCGGCCGCCCCCAGCGCCAGGAGCGACAACCCGAACCCATCTTCCAACCAGGCGCCGAACACAACGAACATGACCTCGGAAGCGCCCGAATAGAGCCCGACGCCGACCAGGAGAGCTACGGCACTGCGGTCCAAGGCCAGTTTGGGGCGGGCCGCGTCGGTGGACCGGCGGTCCGACTCGATGACCCACCGCATAGCCACGAGCGAAAGAACACTGAGCGTAGCGATCCCCCAGAAGGGAGCGGTCCATCCGAATCGTGCGATGAGCCACCCGGCCGCGGGCGCCCCGACCAGCAATGAACTCGCCCAGGTCAGCTCAATGACCCCCAGGTAACGAGCGCGCATCCGGTACGGGGTTCGATCGGAGAGATAGGCCTGGGCGGCCACGTCAAACACCGGTTTCCCGAGGCCCAGGAAGATGAACCCGATGAGAGCCCCGGCGAACACACCGGTGGCGGCCGTTACGGCCGCCCCGGTGGCGAACATCGTCAAACCGGCGGCAATCAGGCGGTGCCGGCGTTCACTACGTCCGAGAAACCGGACGGCCGCCGGAGTGGCCAACCCGGTGACCCATCTGGCCGAGACCAGCAAACCGGCCTGGGTGAATGGGATTCCGAGACCTCTGGCGATGACCGGTAGGAAGGGATAGACGAATCGATATCCGGTATTCAGGACCAGCCGTGCTCCGGCGAGGAAAACGAGCGCACCGGTCAGCGGTGCCTGGGTCTTGTCTGGTGTCGGCGCTTGATGGTCCATCACGTGTCCTCAACGGTGCAGTCTGGCAGCCGGGTGGTAGGGGGGTGGATGGGAACCTTCCGCGGCCCGGCGCCCCAGAGGCTCACCCCTCGTGAATATGTGAAGAAGACGGACTGGACCACCATAGGGGCGGACCTCCACAACCGGTGCGGAGGGGCGTAGGATCAACCTCCGAGAGGAGGCTATTCATGCAGTCGCATAAGACAGGCCCGTGGGCCGGAAGGCTCGCTCTGGTCCTCGGTGTCGTTGCCTCCGTCTTGATCCTTCCGGCTACGGCCATGGCGGGGATCGAAGGCGGTTGCACCGGATCCGTTGTCATCGACGGCACCACCTACGGGCCCAACAACGACACGGTTGACAACCCGATTGTGGTGCCGATCGAACAGGATGGAGTGGTCGCTCTCTGGGAGGGCGAGGTTCCTTTCGACAACAGGAACAACCAGGGAGAACTCGGCATCGTCGTCGGGCCTTTCACCATCCGAATCGCGGATTGGGGCGGCGCCAATACGGAGAACGACGCCGGCAACTCGGGTTCGTACAGCATCGAGGAATTCAAAGATCTGTTCCCCGTTCCAGAGTCACTCATCCCGAGAGGTGTGTACCAGCTGAGTGGTGAACACACGGCCGACGGCGGCAGGTGCACCGGCACCGTCATGGTGAAGCTGGAGGGGTCCGGGACCATCGGCATCGCAACCGCAGTCGGAGCGGGGGTCACGTTCCTCACTTTGCTCGGCGCGGGATTGAGGAGGAAGTCATGAGGGGTCGTCCGATCCTCGGGTTCATATCCGGCTTGCTGTTTGGCCTCTTCCTGGCTTTCACGCTCCAGCAGTTCGGCATCATGCCCCTCTCCACGTTGAGTGTGATCGGGTTTCCCATCATCGGGATCGTGGTTGGCCTCGGCTTGGCGGCCTGGGCGCCGTTCGGGAACAAGACCTGACCGGCCGCCTTCGGTAACGGTTCCGGGGCGGATCTCCCACTCAATCTCGTGACGTGATCCCGTTCTTGCGTCACGTCTCCGCCCAGATCTACAACCGGGTCGAACAGTACGAACAATTGACAGAGGCGTTGAGCGGACCGGCCCCGGGTCGTACCGCGCCCCCCAAAACGCCCGGTGGTCGAAAAGAGGCTGGTGTGGTGCCCGATGAACACAGCCGCCGCTTTCCCACGGCGCACCTTACGACCACTCCGGGTGGTCGCAAAGGCACAAAACGCGCGCGAGCAGACGGACTAGTCCCCCGAGTGAACGGATAATGGGGTGATTGAAGTCGCCCTCATGCTGGCCCGGGTGCATCCGCTTCCCTGCAGGGACCCCGGCCGGGCGACACCCTCTGGTCCGGCAAGCATGCGCTGGCCGACCTCTTTCGGGTCGGATTGGTGAGCCCGGGCAGCCACGGCCACCGGTACGCTTGATCCATGAGGTCGGGATCGACCCGAGAGGTGAGCCCGGTGTCCACCCAATACGAGCCCGCCTATCTGGCGGTGCAACGCGGCAGCGGTTTCGACGCCCGAATCAGCCGGGCGATGGCGGAGCTGGCGAACTGCCGAGCCTGTCCCCGGAACTGTGGTGTCGATCGATCGAGGGCTGATCTACCCCTGTGCCGGATTGGACGGCTCGCCCGGGTGGCGGCCGCTTTCCCCCATTTCGGAGAGGAGGATTGCCTGCGCGGGACGAGGGGTTCCGGGACGATCTTCTTCTCCTCTTGCAATCTGCGGTGCGTGTTTTGCCAGAATTGGGACATCTCTTCTTCCCCAACCGGTCGGGAAGTGGACCCATCGGAACTTGCCGACCTAATGCTCGACCTTCAAGACGCCGGATGCCACAACATCAACCTGGTGACACCCGAGCACGTCGCCTCGCATATCGTCGAGGCATTGGCGGTAGCCATCCCGGGAGGATTGCGCATCCCCCTGGTCTACAACACCAGCGCCTATGACGGGCTCCCCTCGCTCCACTTGATGGATGGTCTGATCGACATCTACATGCCCGACTTCAAGTTCTGGAGGCCGGAAACCGCCCGCCGCCTGGCACGGGCATCGGACTACCCGGAGGTGGCCCGAACAGCCATCGCCGAGATGCATCGCCAGGTCGGAGATCTGCAACTGGGGCCGAGTGGCGTAGCGCGACGCGGCCTGCTCGTACGACATTTGGTGATGCCGGGCCAGCTGACCGAAGCGGCCGCCATCTTCCGCTGGCTGGCGAACGAGATCTCACCGGACACTTACCTGAACATCATGGGCCAATACCGGCCAGACCATCGGGTACCCGGCAACTCTCGCTACGGGGACATCGATCGCCGTGTGCGGCAGGAGGAGGTCGATGCCGCCATGGCGGCTGCCCGGCGGGCCGGATTGTGGCGACTGGACCGGCGGTCATGACCATAGACCCGGGATCTATTGGACCGCCCGGGGCCGTCGTCCCGACCCGGCATTGGCACTCGCTCGCCGATGGGAGGGTGCAGTGCGATTTGTGCCCGAGGTATTGCAAGCTTCGTGAGGGCCAACGGGGACTCTGCTTCGTGCGGGCCAGACTCGAAGACCGGATCGTGCTCACCACGTACGGTCGGTCGTCGGGATTCTGTGTCGATCCGATCGAGAAGAAGCCGCTCAACCATTTCCTCCCCGGAACTCCGGTGTTGTCGTTTGGCACGGCCGGATGCAATCTCGCCTGTCGCTTCTGCCAGAACTGGGACATCTCCAAGGCCCGCCACTTCGACGCGCTCACTGATCAGGCCGCGCCCGCGCAGATCGCCCGGACGGCCGTCGAGCTCGGCTGCCGCAGCGTCGCCTTCACCTACAACGATCCCGTCATCTTCCACGAATACGCCGTCGACGTCGCCCGGACCTGCCACGCAGTCGATGTGCAGACGGTGGCGGTAACCGCCGGATACGTGTGTCCGGAGCCGCGGGCCGAGTTCTACGCCAACATCGATGCAGCCAACGTTGACCTGAAGGGTTTCACGGAGCAGTTCTACCGACGGGTGTGCGCCGGCCACTTGCAGCCGGTCTTGGAGACGCTGCAGTACCTCAACGACGAAACCGACGTGTGGCTGGAGATCACCACCCTGCTCATTCCCGACCTCAACGACTCCGATCACGAGATCGACCGGATGACCTCGTGGATCATGGACCATCTCGGCCCCGACGTTCCGCTGCATTTCACCGCCTTTCACCCCGATTTCAAGATGCTCGACCGACCGCCTACTCCCCCGGCAACGCTCACCCGGGCCCGCCGGATCGGCATCGCCAACGGCCTGCACTACGTGTATACGGGCAATG
Organism: Acidimicrobiia bacterium; assembly: GCA_035282865.1. Classification (GTDB taxonomy): domain Bacteria; phylum Actinomycetota; class Acidimicrobiia; order Spongiisociales; family UBA4744; genus UBA4744. Next base: position 37,041 of record DATEVB010000238.1, read on the forward strand.
TGGTCGATCCGGATGGCCAGGCAACCCGATGCCACACGTGCGGGAAGGTCGTTATTGGTCGCGACTGGCACAGGCTCGGTCGGTGGGGGCTCGATGACCAAGGCAGGTGCACCGCGTGCGGGACGCCCTGTGCCGGTGTCTTCGACCCGAACGGGCCCGGATCGTGGGGTGGGCAACGGCTTCCGGTCCGGCTGGGAGGCTTCAGCGGGCCGGCCCGATGACGAAGGAACCGTAGCCGACCACGGAGTTGCGATCCCCCGCTGTGTCACCGGATGACCGCAGATCGAGCAGGGAACACTCCCAACCCCGCTCCCGGGCCACCAACAGCGCGGCCTGAACGCCGACCAGACCGCAGGCGTCGCCCCGGGCGAGATCACGGGGGCGCCGCGCCACGATCGCCCGGGCCGTTCGCGTGTCGCGTACCCGGGCCGAGTCGTAGTCGAGGTAATGAGAGAGGTCTGAGCTGATCACGGCAACGCCGCCCTCGTTCTCGATCAGGTCTCCAAGCACCGCTGCCACGGTTTCCGGTTCGACGATGCCGGTCAACAAGGAGAGCACGGTGAGCTGATCGCGCACCACCTGCAGGAAGGGAAGCTGCACCTCAACGCTGTGTTCCCGACTATGAGCCGCCTGGTTGGGAGCGACGGCGGGGTGGGCCTCAGCCGTCGCCGTCAGCTCGGTATCCGCGCTGACGATCCCCAGTGGGGTGGCCAGACCTTCAACACCCGGCGTCGCCATACCGGGGAAAGCAACGAAATGCGAAGGGCCGATCACGACCATCCCCGGCGATCGAGCCACGCCCTGCAGGAGCCGGTAGGCGGTGGCTGCCACCGGTCCGGAGTACACGTAGCCGGCGTGCGGCACGATGAGGAACCGTACCTCAACCTCTGTTTCGGGAACGGCGCCCGCCGCCAGCATGTCATCTACTGAGCCGCGCAGCTCCTCGGGATCAGACGGGTAAAAGGAACCGGCCACGGCCGGCGACCGCACCGATCCACGGGAATGGTCCGGTTTCATGTGCGAAGAGTGCCCTATCTGCCGACGGACCCAGGGAGTCTCCAAGCGTGCCGCTCTTACTGTCGCGCTGCCCGACGGTCGGGGCATAGAGCCCATCGACCCGTCGCGCCTCCACCATCCTCGCCAGCGATGCACCTAGTGTTGCCCTCAGCAGAATGCAGGTCGGTGCACTCGCTACCGCGATGGGAGAGTGGATCGGTGAAGAAAGTAGCGGTGGTTACCGACTCGGTCGCCATGCTTCCCGAGCAGCTTGCCGAAGGCCTGGACATTGGCGTTGTGCCCATCGTACTGAACCTGGGCGATCGCTCCTATCGAGATGGGATCGATCTGAGTACCTCGGAGTTCTACCGACTGTTGCGCACCAGCGAGAAGCTTCCGACGACGGCCGCGCCTTCCTTGGGCGAATTCGTCAAAGCGTTTGAAGAAGCCCTGACCAACGCCGAGGCGGTGGTGGCCATCCATGTCTCTGCACAGTTGACCTCCGTCTACAGAACCGCGCTGATGGCCGCCCGGTCGATCACCGGAGCACGGATCTGTGTTCTCGATTCGCAGTCCGCCACCATGGCCGAGGGGTTCGTCGCCCTGGCAGCTGCCCGGGCCGCCGCGGCCGGTGCGGATCTCGACGCGGTGGTGACCGTGGCCGAGGAGGTCCGGTCCAAGGTCCGTTTCTTCGCCTTTCTGGAGACGCTCGAGTACCTTCGACGGGGCGGACGGGTCGGTAATGCAGCCGCCCTGATGGGGAACGCCATTCAGCTCAGGCCCATCGTTCACATCGTCGACGGACAGATCGCCTCGCTCGCTCGACCCCGCACCCGCCGCAAAGCAACCCAGGCCATGCTCGACATCATGGCGACTGAGGTGGCCGATCGACCGGTGCACGCCGCCGTCCTCCACGCCGACTCGCTCGATGATGCTCGGGACCTCGGCAGCCGTGTGAAAGACCAGTTCGACTGCCTGGAACTGCACGTGACCGAGTTGACCCCGGTGATGGGAACCCATACGGGTCCGGGCCTACTGGGCCTCGCGTACTACGCGGAGTAGTGGTGTTCCTCCAGGCCGCGCTGCTGATCGTCGGGGCCTGTGTGGTTGGATCGATCCCGGCCGGCTACCTGGCAGCCCGCCTCTTGAAAGGCGTGGACCTGCGCCGTTACGGGAGCGGCACTCCGACCGGGTCGATGGTCTATGAGCACGTCGCCCGATGGGCTGTGGTGCCGGTTGGCCTGTTCGACGTCGGCAAGGCCGCCCTCCCGACCTGGCTGGCCCTGCAACTGGACCTCGGTATGGGGGTAGCCACTGCGGCCGGGTTGGCAGCAGTGGCCGGGCACAGCTGGCCACTTTTCCTGGGCTTCACCGGCGGAAGAGGTCTCAGCGGGTTCCTGGGCGTGATGGCCGTGATCTTTCCGCTGGGAACGGTGTGGCTGCTCGGGTTGCTGTTCGTTGGATGGCGACTGGGTGACTCAACAGTGTGGACTCTGGCCGGCTTGGCCACCCTTCCGGCCTTTTCCTGGATCGTCGACGGGCCGGCCATCGTACCCGTCGCGACCGGGGCGATGCTGTTGCTCACCCTGACGAAACGAGTGGAAGCAAATCGCCGGCCTCTGCCACCGCCGGGACCCGACCGACGCCGTGTCGTGGCGCGCCGCATGCTCTTCGACCGGGATATCAGCTCCCACCGCGACTGGATCCGCCGGACGCCGGATCAATCTTGAGGTCTCCGTCAGATCCACCGGGCCGGGGGCCGGCGATCATGCCGTCTGCGATCCGGGCCCATGTTGATGCCCACCCGTATTACGCGCGGCTCGGGGTATGGTCGGCCTGTCGGGGGGCGGCCTCGAGCGCCAGGAGCAATTGGTTTGGAACCGGCGGCGTTGCCGGCCACCGGCGGTCCGCCCGGGGTATGGTCGAGCAGGGAGAGGGGAGTTGAGATGCTCGCAACCCACCGCCAGGCGACCTCCGGTTCGCTCTCACCGTGAACGAGCAGGAGGCGTGGAAGCGCCTGACCGGCGGCGCAGCCGCACGCCTGGCCACGGTTGACCCGGCCGGGCAGCCTCATCTCGTACCATTCGTTTTCGTCGTAGACGAA
>DATEVB010000239.1:0-11896 GCA_035282865.1 Acidimicrobiia bacterium
CTTGCTCTCGATCGGCGTGGGTGCGCTCGTGCGGCGCAGCGGAGGGAAGGCCGGCCGGGCAGTAGCGAGGTCATACCATCAAGCTGTGGAAACCGAATTGGCCACCCAGCTGGCCAGGAGGATCGGTGTGCCCATTCGCACGGTGGTGAGAGAACGGGCCGAGCTGGAAGGCGCCCTGGCCCAACTCGCTGTGCAAGTGACCCGCGCCGAGCGCATCATCGGCTGAGCAATGGCATGCCTCTTCTGCGTCGCGGGAGGCGCGTGAGGCCGCGGGTGGCGCCGCGGACGGGGTACAGCCTCGCCAGAGGGTCTCGCTAGCGACCGGCGACCGCGGCAGAACCAGAACGAGAAGCGAACATCCAGCAACGAATAGCCAAGAACGAGAAGCGAGAAACGATCCATAAACCACCGAAATCAGGACTGTTCAACCTACGCTGCAAGCTATGCGAAGCTTCTTCACCGACCCGATTCGCCAATCCCAACTGGTGCAAACCGCCGTCGTGCTCATCGGGACGGTTGTTCTGTGGTGGTTATTCGTTCGTGGGGTGAGCAGGAAGGTTGATGGTCTCGGTCAGGGCGGAGACATCGAAGCTACCGAGCGGCGGCAACGTGCCCAGACTCTATGGAGAGCGGGGCGGAGGGCGGCGGCCGTCGTGGTTGTGGTAATTGTGTTGCTCACCGCCATGAACATCTGGGCCATACCCATCACCGCTTTCGTGGCGGTCGGGTCGGCGATTGGCGTGGCGGTCGGCTTTGGCGCCCAGAGTATGGTCAAGGACGTCATCGCCGGGTTTTTCATCCTCGCCGAAGACCAGTTCGGAATCGGCGACGTCGTGCGGATCGCCGGTGTCACCGGTTCGGTGGTCGATATGCGCTTGCGAATCACGGTGCTGCGCGATCTGGACGGCAATGCCCACTACGTTCCGAACGGGGAGATCACCGTCGCCTCGAATTTCACGCAGAGTTACGCCCAGGTGGTGATCGACGTCGGCGTCGCTTACCACGAGAACGTTGACCATGCCCTGGACGTCTTTGGCGACGAGCTGCGCCGGTTTGCCGCCGACGCGGACTGGTCGGCCTTCGTGCTAGAAGATCCTGTGGTGTTGGGCGTCGAGGAGCTCGGGGACTCCTCGGTGACGATCCGCGGCTACCTGAAAGTGGCTCCGGATCGGCGTTGGCTGGTACGCCGTGAGCTGTTCAGGAGGATCAAGAACCGGTTCGACGCCGACTCGATCGAGATTCCGTTTCCACAACGGACCGTGCACATTGCCAACCCGGAGGCTCTCGGCTAGAGACCAGCTCCACCGGTCCGTTCGAAGGGGGAAGCGTCACCTATTTTCTACTCCTACCTTATCCTGAGCCCTGTGGGCGTGAGAAGGTGATTCCGCGTCTACAGTGACATTCCTGGAGAGGTGGAAATGACCGAGTGGCGTGAATGGTCCGCCTGGCGCCAGGTCGGCGCTGCCGCCCTCGATGAGGTGGGCAGTGCGGTGACCGTTGGCACTGCCGCGGCCCGAGCGGTTGCCGAGCTGGCTCGCAACGTTGCCGATCACGCTCCCGAAGCCTTCCCCGAGCCGATCAGCGACGCGGTGGAGCTTCTGCTCGACCATCAGTCGGTCATGGCTCCTATCGCCAATCTTCGCAATGTTGTGTATCTGGCCCTACCGGGCGGCCCGAATGAGGTAGCGGTTGCGGCGACGGATCTGGCCGAACGCTTGGAGGCATCAACTCGCCTGATCGGCAAGACGGGCGCAGAGCTCATCACTGAAGGCTCGACCGTTCTGATCCACTCCGCGTCGAGTTCGGTGCGTTCGGTCCTCGAGCAGGCGAAAAGCCGGGTCGCATTCAATGTGTGCTGCACCGAGGCGATGCCGATCGGGGAGGGTATCGAGATGGCAGCCGACCTGACCGCCATCGGGTTCGATGTGGAGGTTCTCGATGACGATGTGGCCATCGAGTTACTACCGGGTATGGATCTGGTGATGGCCGGAGCGGATGCGATTGGTCCGGGGTCTGCCATCAACAAGACCGGGACTGCCGCACTCGCTCGCCGGGCGAGAGCGATCGGTGTTCCCTTCTATCTGGTCGCCGCCGTCGAGAAGGTGCTGCCCGCTCAGCTGTTCGAACGGGCCGTTGGCAGGCTGATGCGGGAGAGTCTCGCCGAGGTGATCGCTCTCGATTGGTTCACAGCGGTCGTTTCGGACATGGGGATTCTCAAGCCGCGGGAAGTCGTCGAACTTGCGGCCGGTCGACCGGTGGCGGAACGGCTGTTGTAGGTCGCGGGTGGGTGCAGGATCCGGCCACGGTGGCGGCGGTCTTCACCTGAGGCGGCTATTCGTAGAGCCGATCTATCTCGGCGGCCAACTTCTCGGAGGCTGCCATGCGCCGGAGTTTGATCGTCGGGGTCAAGATCTCCTTGGGGAATCCTTTCGGCATGATCGCCCACTTGCGGATCCGCTCCGCCCGTGAGGAATGGCGGTTGACCCCATCGATGATCCTCTGGAGTTGTTTGTCGAGGGCGGCGGCCGCTTGGCGGTCGTCGGCATCGGTGAAACCGTGGTGACGAAGATACGCGGCAGTCTCGTCGGCTCCCAGGGCCAGCAGCGCAACCAGGTAGGGCCGGCCTTCACCGGCCACCAGCGCTTCCTCGATGATTCCGTGCGACTTGAGTCGCTTCTCGATCTCCTGGGGTGCGACATTCTTCCCGCCTGCAGTGGCGATGATGTCTTTCTTCCGATCGACGATCTGGAGCCGACCGTCGGCGGTTACTCGACCAACGTCGCCCGTGTGTAGCCAGCCATGCTCGTCGAGCACTTCAGCGGTCTGGTCCGGCTCATCGTGATACCCGGCAAACACACTGCCGCCGCGCACCAGGATCTCGCCATCGTCGGCCAAGCGAAATTCCAAGCCGTCGATGAGGCTGCCAACCACCCCCACCTGCAGGTCATCGGGGGCTTGTACCGCCGATACCGCCGAAGTCTCGGTCATACCCCAACCTTCATGGAGGGGGAGTCCGAGCGCCTGCCAGAAGTACTGCACCTGCGGTCCGAGCGCCGCCGTCCCCGATATCCCGTACCAGCATCGTTCGAGGCCCAATTCACGCCGCGCCCGTTCTCCGATGACCCGTCGGGCCAGATACTGGGCGGCTTGCTGATGTAGCCAGATCGTGCGGCCGGCGTCCCTTCGCCGCAGAGCGGTGATGGCGGTGTCGATGAGGCAGTGAATGATCCGCTGGCGGCGTGGATCATTCTGGATGGCGGTGATGACGCGCGACCGTAGCTTCTCCCACGTTCGGGGGACACCGATGAACACGGTGGGCCGGGCCTCGAGCAGAGCCTCGGCGAGGCGGCTGATGTCGGGAACGAAGTAGTACGTCGGCCGGACCGGATAATCCGTGGCCAGGAGGGTGGACGTTACCATTCGTTCGAATACATGGCTGAGCGGGAGGTAGGACACCAGGGTCTCCTCCCCGTGCATCCGGAGCCGCTCCGCCGTTCGCTGCACCGTCCACACGGCATTGTGGTGCGTGAGTCTGATTCCCTTGGGAGGTCCGGTGGTGCCCGATGTGTAGACGATCGAAAACACATCGTCCGGCCGAACTGCGGCCATCCGCTCGTCGAGCGCAGATCGGTCCACGGAAATCCGGTTCCGTCCCAACGCCGCCAACTTCTCGAGCCCGATGACGGCGCCATCCTCGAGGTCGCCCGGATATGCGGCGACGAACTGCTCGATCCCCGACAATCCGGACCGCTGAGCCTTCTGGAGCTGCTCCGCGTCGCCGGCGAAGTACATCCGGCTTCCCGAGTGAGCCACGATGTAGGCCACCTGCTCCTCGGCGAAGGTCTGGTAGAGAGGAACCGAGATGGCTCCCGCATGTTGAATGGCATAGTCAAACGCCACCCAGTCGGCAGAGTTGTTGCCACTGATCGCAATTCGGTCGCCTCGGCCGACTCCGATTTCGATGAGTCCGGCGGCCAGTTCCTCGACCCTGGTTCGGATCTGTCCCCAGGTCATTCCCCGCCACCTCCCATCGTGAGGCTCGAACCATCCTGTCTCGTGTGCCCATTCCCGGGTCCGCTGTTGAAAACCGGCCACGATGGTTCCGGGTTGAGCGGCGGTCGGCGCCGGGAGGGGGACCGAGTACGGGCCGGAAGCGGACTCTCGTTCCCGGATCAGGGGAGCAATGGCACGGACGGCTCTAGGAGCGGAGGTGATGGCGACGCTGGTGACTTCGCCGAGCGACTCTCCATCGGCCTGAAGGAATCCGGGCGGGTCTGCAGCGATCGTGAGCCGGCGCACATCGTCCCACACCTGTACGCCCTGTACACGTCCGAGGTCCCATCCGAGCGCCGCATGAATGAGGATCGACGGAACCCGGATGAGCGATATTCGTTCGATGATCAGGGCGGCCAGGTGTTCGGGGTGGCGCCGGGTGACGGCCAGCGGGAATCGTCCGAAATAGGTGTAGGGAGCATGAATCTGTACCAGCACCGACACAGCATCGGCCGTCCGTGAGCCGCTCGTCACCCGCAGGTGGGGTTTTCTGCCGATGAAGTTGCCGAGCACCACCGAAACCGCCGTCCGGGCGTAGTGAATGCCGCCGAACCTGTACTTTCGGTACGGTTCGAGATTGGCAACCCGGACCGCTTCGGCGTCGAGGCCGACCCCGGTGGCAAACGTTGCATAACGGATGGTCGTCGCCGCACCAGAGGCGACCTCAACGGTGGCTAGGGGGATCTGAATCACCGGTTGGCCTTTGGCGAGGAATCGGGCCGCAGCTACGGGTTTGGAAGGCAGTCCGAGTATTCGGGCGAGGACATTGGTCGTGCCCGCCGGAATGATGCCCAGCGCGGTCGAGCTACCGGCGATTCCGTTCACCACGTGATGCACTACGCCGTCGCCCCCCATGGCCGCCACGACATGGGTGCCTCGTTGGGCTGCCTTCCTCGCCATCGCTTCGACCTCGCTCGCATTGGTCGGCCAGGCAGCCTCGACATCGAAGGTCTTGCGGAGGATGGCGACTACCGTCCGGTGGAGCCCTCCAGTGAACGCGGAGGCCGCCGGGTTGGCGATCAACAGGAGTGTCTGCACAGCCAGAGGTTAGGAGACCGCGGAGGGCTACCTGTCACCACCCTTGGTGGACCGCGCTCGAGCGACACCCGGGATTCGTCACCCTCAAGTAAGCCCACTCTGTCTGCCGATAGCAGTTAGGTGACCGATGTCCAGGGGACGCTTTCCCATACCCGCACCTACGAAGGCGGGGGATCCGGTGCTGTACTTGGGGCGGCCGCCGGGGAGATACTCGCGGCCGGCCAGGAGCGGGTGTACGGATTTCTGACCCAACAGAACGTCATAACGACATACCACCTGCTGCGCGGGGGATCCGTTGACCCCGGGCGCCTAGGTGATGAATTCGCCGCGCTTGCTTACCCCGAGCGAGGATTCGATGTGTACCGGGCTGCGGCTCCCTGGTTCCGGGCATGGTTGGAGGAACACCACCACGGCTCGCCGTCTCCGATGCCCTTTGAGAACGCCGGAGCCGCGGCACGGATGGCTCCGATCGGCGTCTGGTTCCGCAAGGATCCGGTGGCGTTGGTGGACGAGGCCATTCGTGGGGCGATGATCACCCACAATCAGGAGGGTGCGGTGGTGGCGGCTTGCTCTCTGGCCGGTGCCGTTGCCGGCGCATCCTTCGGACAGTCCGGGCGGGACCTGGTGTTCGGAGCTGCCGAGGTGGCCAAGCGGGCGGAGACGAGGATCGCCGGCCTCCCGGGAACCGTCGCCTCGCCGGCCGGCAGCCCTCCGCTTTCGTTGCTCCTGCGGCACGCCGCCCAGCTGGTCGGAATGCCGTCGCGCGAGGTCGCCGACCAGATTCGATCCTGGACTCCCGACGGAGCGGCGGTGTCCGGCGCCGTCATCGCCATCGTCCTGGGAGCTCCCATCCTGGAACGCCCCTCGATCGGAGTGCGGGAGGCTGTTGCCGTTGACCGTGAACCTCGCGAGGTTGCGGTGATGGCGGGAGCGATCGTGGGTGCCCGGGTTGGCCCTCACCGTTGGCCGTGGCAGATTGTGAATGATCTCTGGTTCGCCGAGTTGGGCCGCCGCCTTGCCAACAACGACGGCCGATACGAGGACCTGCCGGACGCCTATGCGGTCGAAGAGGTGCTCACATTCGCCGGGCCATGAGCCCATCCCGTCGACCAGACCGACGGTGAATCGCCCCAGACCGCCCGACGCTCACGCGAATGAATCGAGGTCGCCGGTCGCCCATTGTCGGGGGTGATCGCTCACCTTGTTCAAGATGATCCGTCCCGCCGCAAAGAACAGAAGCAGACTCCCGATGGCGGCCACCCGGCCGAATCCCAGACCATCGGCGATCAGCGCCCACGCCAGCGGGCCGAACAGGGTGGCGAATCGGCCCACCACCGCATACAGCCCGTAGAACTCTCCAAGGTGGCGAGGCGGGGAGATCCGGGTCATGTACACCCGGTCGGTGGCGGCGGTCGCGCCCAGACCGGCACCGCCGATGGCGCCGATCAACCAGCCGAACTCGGTAGCTCCCGTCACTCCGATCACCACCGCCAGGGCGATGCCGATCATCCATAGATACAGCGCTCCGTGCAACGTCTTGCGCGGTCCCAGCAGGTCGGTGAGCCTCCCGGCGGTGAGTGCCCCTATCAAGGCCATCACGATGCCAATGATGGTGAGGAGGTCGGTTTCGCGATCGGTGAAATCCATTTCCGTCCTGGCGAAGATCGCCACGAAGATGAAGACGGTGTTCATAGCGTCGGTGTAGAAGAAGCGTGCCACCAGAAAGCGGGTGACGCCTTCGTACTGCCGGGTCCTGCGCCAGGCCGCCCTCAACCGCTGCAGCGTCTGCGACAGTGCGGGTGGGGCCCCGCCGAGCACGTTGCGCGGTCGTTCTCTGATGAAGAAAAACGCCGGAAACGCAAACAGGAGGAATAGGGCTGCTTGGGTCCGGAACAACACGGCGTAGCCGTACGGCTCCAGCAGCAGCAAGCCGGTACCGACGGCGATGAACGAACCGACATAGCCGACGGCAACTCCGATTCCCGAGACGCGACCCCTGGTCTCGGTGGTGCTCACGTCCGGGAGCATGGCGTCGTAAGCGATGCTCCCGAGGTTCAAGCCGATCTGTCCGACGACGAAGGCCGCCAGCGAGGCAACCACCCCGAACGAGGCGAGCGTCGCGGTGGCTGCGACGGTCATGATGGTGTTGGCAACGAGATAGGGCCGGCGACGGCCAAAATGGTCTGATCGGGCTCCCATCCAGGGGGCGACGACAATGACGACGATCATGGCCAGGTTGACGGCCAGGCTCACGTGCCAGTCCCTCCCGCCCTGGTCTTCCACGACCCACACACCGAAGTAGCGGCTGACCACCCCCAGCACGAAAATGGTGTTGGCCAGGTCGTACAGGACCCACGAGACGACACTCAGACGCTCCGGGGTCCAGGTGTTGGGTTCGCTCACAGGGGGACTGTACTGAGAAACTCTCAGTCGGTCTGTGCCTGACGGCCGCCCTTCAGTCGGTCGGCTCCCGGCTTCCAGTAACAGCCGCCAGGCAGGTTGCCGGTTGCGGACTGTGCACTGCGGGACTGCCGACCGATTAGAACGTTACGGCCACCGAGATCAGGTCGTCGCGGCCCAACAGGCCGGCGGTGGCCTGGATGGCGCGATCGGCTTCTGTCAGCGGAAACTCGTGGGACACCATCTGGTCCAGTCGGGGATCGATATCGAGCTGGCGGGTCGCCCAGTGATATCCGGCCGAGCCGGCCCCGAACGCCCCCAGGATCTTGAGTTCCTTGATAGTGATGATGTCGGAGAACAGCTGGTTCACGGCGTTGGTGCCTTTGTTCGAGGCCAGGACCACCGTACCGCCTGCTCGCACCAGGTCGAGCGACATGTGCAGAGCCTCGGGATCGTTGCTGGTCACGTCCACCACGATGTCCGGGCGGGCCCCCAGGCTGTTGGCTACCGCACTGGCTACGTCCTCGGCTTCAGCATTGGCAACCATGTCGGCGCCAAGGCGTTTGGCGAGGTCCAGGCGGTCGGCGTCGTGACTGAGCCCGGTGACTCCCACCCATCCGGCGCCGGCCGATTTGGCGGCCAGCAATGACGACAGGCCACGAGGTCCGGGACCCATGACCAGCACGTTGTCGCCGGGCTCGAGGTCCGGAAGCTCTACCGCCCAGGTGAATCCGGCCGCCAGGGGATGAGCGAACGTTGCCACCACGGCCGGGATGTCGTCGCTCACGGCGTGGAGGCGGGCGCCCGGATCCAGGTACACATATTCGGCGAGCCCACCCCACAGCGCCGGGAACTCCGTCGATGGGAGTCTTCCGTACGCGTTGACGGGATTTCTGAAGTTGCAGCTGTGGAGGCGGTTCATGCAGCGCCGGCATGCTCCACAGCGGATCGATGATTCGACTATGACTCTCGTTCCGATCGGGAACTCGATGGTGTCGTCGGCAACGTCGGCTATTCGGCCGACGATCTCGTGGCCGGGGATCAACGGGTATTTAGTGAGGCGGCTGATGCCCTGCCAGAGTTGAACGTCGATGCCGGTCAACCCGGTCGCTTCGATGGCCAGCCACCCGCCCGCGTCGAGATCGACGAGCGGGAAGCTGGTCGGGGTCATGCTGCGCGGCTCAACCAGGAGCATCGCCCGCGCTCGTGAACCGGTCATGCTTCCCCCTTCTCGTCCGAGATGTTAAACCCCGGGGAAGGGCCGCTCGTCGAGCTACGCGGATCCCAACAGATGGGCCAGGCGGTTGATGCCTTTCACGAGATCATCGTCACTCAGCGCATAAGAGAAGCGGCCGTATCCAGGAGCACCGAACGCCTCTCCCGGTACGAAGGCAACTCGCGCTTCATCGAGCACCAACTCGGCCAGGGCCATCGTGCTCTCGGGAGTCCGTCCGGCCAGCGGCCGGCCGAGAGCACCCTTGAACGAGGGGAAGGCGTAGAAGGCACCTTGCGGCTCGACGAGCGTGACGCCGGGTAGGTCACCGAGCAGTTGTATCATCGTTTGCCTTCGCCGATCGAAGGCCGCTCGCATCTGGTGGGCAGTCTCCAGGCTCCCCGATACCGCCGCCAGGGCGGCGGCCTGGGCGACATTGCACACGTTGGACGTGGCATGTGACTGAAGATTGGTGGCGGCCTTGATGACGTCGTTCGGGCCGATCATCCATCCCACACGCCAGCCGGTCATCGCGTAGGTCTTGGCCACTCCGTTCACCACGACACACCGGTCGGCTATCTCCGGAACGAGCGCCGGCATCGAAGTGAGTTGACTGTCGCCGTAGACGAGGTGCTCATATATCTCATCGGTGATCACCCAGACGTCGTTGGCGGCTGCCCATTGACCGACGGCGGCGACTTCTTCCGGCGGATACACGGCGCCGGTCGGGTTCGACGGTGATACGAAGAGGAGTGCCTTGGTCCGTGGCGTCTTGGCCGCCTCCAGTTGTTCGACGGTGGCGCGGAACCCGGTCGTCTCGTCGGTCGGGATGTAGACAGGCACGCCCCCGGCCAGGGCGATGGCTTCCGGATAGGTGACCCAGTACGGAGCGGGCAAGAGCACCTCGTCACCGGGATCGAGGAGGGTTGCCATCGTGTTGAAGACGGCATGTTTGCCGCCGTTGGTGATCAGCACCTGTGACGGTGTCACTTCGTAACCGGAATCGCGCCCCGTCTTGGCCGCCACCGCTTCTCGAAGCTCAGGAAGCCCGAAGGTAGGACTGTACTTGTGGTTGCGGGGGAGGCGGCAAGCGGCTTCGGCCGCTTCGACGATGTGTGGCGGTGTCGGGAAGTCGGGCTCGCCGGCGCCGAAACCGATCACGTCGATGCCTTCGGCGCGCATGGCCTTCGCCTTCGAGGTGATGGCGAGGGTCGCCGATTCAGCGATCGAACGGGTGCGTCGTGAGATTCTGGTCATGTGATTTCCTCGGGTCGAGCACTTTGGTTACCGTGTCCGGCAAGCGAACGATAGCGAGTGACGTGACCATCTCCGTTTCCGACATCCGGATCCCGGCCAACCTGCTTCCGTCCGATGGCCGATTCGGGTCCGGTCCAGCCAAAGTGCGCAATGAAGCGGTGGCCGACCTGGCCGCCGGAGCTGCCTCCTTGCTTGGCACGAGCCACCGGCAACCGCCGGTCAAACACCTCGTGCGGGGCGTGCAGGAGGGTCTGGCTGACCTGTACGGGTTGCCCGCCGGTTACGAGGTGCTGCTCGGCAACGGCGGGGCAACGGCCTTCTGGGATGCGGCCGCCCTGGGGCTCGTTGAGCGAAAGAGCCAGCACCTCTCGTTCGGAGTGTTCTCGGCCAAATTCGCGGCGGTCATAGCCGGCGTGCCTCACCTCGATGCGCCGGAAGTCATCGTCGCGGAACACGGTACGCATCCGCTTTCGGTGGCTTCGGCCGACGTGGACACCTACGCCTTGACCCACAACGAGACCAGCACGGGCGTCTGCATGGAGATCCGCCGTCCCGATTCGGCCGGGTTGGTGGTGGTCGATGCCACCTCGGCGGCAGGGGCTGTGCGAGTCGACGTCAGGCAGTTCGATGTCTACTACTTCAGCCCCCAGAAGGCTTTCGGGTCCGACGGGGGTTTGTGGGTGGCGTTGTGTTCTCCGGCCGCAATCGATCGTATCGAGCGTCTCGCCTCCACCGACCGCTATGTCCCGTCCTTCCTGAGTCTCCGGCTGGCGCTGGAGAATTCCCGCCAATTCCAGACCTACAACACGCCGGCCCTGGCCACTATTTTCCTGCTCCATCACCAGATCGACTGGATGCGCACCGCCGGAGGACTCGAATGGGCCGCGTCCCGGTGCGACCGCAACGCCTCGGTGCTGTACGAGTGGGCCGACCGGTCCGACTTCGCCTTCCCGTTTGTCGGCGAGCCCATCGAGCGATCGCCCGTCACCGCCACCATCGACTTCGATCCTTCGGTTCCGGCATCGGCGGTGGCGTCCGTGCTACGGGCCAACGGTATGGTCGATACGGAGTCGTATCGCAAACTGGGCCGCAACCAGCTGCGCATCGGATTGTGGCCTGCCATCGAGGCGGGCGATGTCGAAGCCCTCACTCGTTCGATCGATTACGTGGTTGGCAGGCTCGGTTCGTAGGTCGCAGTTCGCGAAAACGGTATGCCTCCACTGCTTACTGTTAGATCATCATGTCGATCAAGGTGGATGCCGGGCGGAAGTCCGCCCGGTTGCGAGGTGAGAGCGAGGCGAGCGGGTGGGAAACGACCACCACCTCTCCCTCGAGGAGCGCAGTGCGCAGCGCCACGTCGGCCGCCCGGACCGTGGTCCACAGTCGCGTACCCATGAGGGCGGCCGACGGGAGGAGGACGACTTCGGCTTCTTCAGGTGGTGCGACGTCGACCATCATTCCCAAATAGGTCAGGCCTCTGGCAATGGCCCGCCGGTCTGTGAACAACACGGCGGACGTTCCGCCCAGGTCTCGGGCGGCCTCCAACACCGCAAGAGTCGTCTCGCCGATCGAGACGACTCCCAGCGTGGCGTGGTGTGCAATCCTCAACCCGATGTCGTCCGCCCAGGTGCGGTCCGCCAGCTGCTCGAGAATCTGCAGAAGGGCGGGACGCCTCACCTCGGGTTCGGTCTCCAACACCACTTCTGTTACCGCCAGGATGAAGGGGCTGTCGGGCCGCCGCCGGCGGAGTTCGGAGACGGCGTCTGTCTCACGACCGCTCCAATCACCGTCCAGCATGTGCAGGATGGCCTGGGCTGCGGTGCGGGCCGAGGCCACCGGATCGGCCCACACATCGCGGGCAACGTCCTGCAGGCGCTCAAGAGGGTTATCTGCCATACCGCTTCCAACGCTATCTGTTCGTGGCGAGGTGCGGGG
>DATEVB010000240.1:0-6281 GCA_035282865.1 Acidimicrobiia bacterium
TCGTGTAGCCGTAGCCGCCGAGGACCTGGAGCCCCATGTCGCTGACCTGCTTGTACGCCTCGCAGGCATACAGCTTGAGTATGGCCGCATCGCGCAGCGTGGCCGCGTCTCGATCGAGCCGGGCGGCATACCGGTACACCAGCATCTCGGAAATCTCGATCAATACCTGCATGTCGGCCAACCGGTGGGAGACGGCCTGAAATTGAGCAATCGGCCGGTCGAATTGTTTTCGCTCTTGCGCGTATGCCAGTGAGTCATCCATAGCAGCCTTGGCGGCGCCCATCCGCGCGGCAGACAGACAGAGCCTTTCATAGCGGAGGGAGACGCCCAGGTCCTTCCAGCCGTCGTGCAAGGTTCCGAGCATATTGGACTTCGGGACCGGGACCTCGTCGAAATAGAGGGTGGCGGTCCCCAACGGCCAGTGGCCCAGGGTTTCGATCGGTTGCCACTCGAGTCCGGGGCTCTTGGTGTCGACGACGAAGTTGGTGATTCCGTAGTGTTTCTTTCCCTCTGATGAGGTGCGAGTGGCAACCACCACCAGGTCACTGACCTTGAACCCTGAGGTGAAGACCTTCTGACCCTTGAGGATGTAGTCATCGCCGTCCTCGGTGGCCGTAAGCGTGATCGACGCGGCATCGGAGCCTGCCTCGGGCTCGGTCAGGGCGAAGCAAATCGACAACTCTCCGGACGCCACTTTGGGGAGCAGTTCCCGCTTGTGAGCTTCGGTGCCGAATTGTCCGACCATGATTCCACCCCAAGTGACGGCCCGGAAGACCCAGAAGGACAAATCGAGGAACGCTCGGCCCAGTTCTTCCAGGAGGATGGCGACTTCGACGGCACCGCCACCACCGCCGCCGTACTCCTCGGGGATATTGATGCCCAACCATCCCTGCGCGCCGAGCTTCTGGTAGAGCTCCACCGGCGCCTGCTTCTCTCGATCGCAGGTGCGGACGTATTCGCGAGTGATCTCCCTCTCGCAGAATTGGCGAACGGTGGATCGGAAGAGCTCCTGCTCCGGAGAAAAAACGACATCCATGCTCATCAGCGCCTTTCTCGAATCGAGTTGCTCCCGGGATCGGACGGGGTCCCGATCGTCTGCCGCTCGACCATCTTGGCCTGTCTCATATCGCGAGACGACGCCTCCCTCGAGGGTAAGGTTGGGCGAGGCTCGATGTCAACTTTGTTTGATCCGCTCAGAGCGACCATGACAGTTGACAGTTTATGAGTTCGACGGATAGGGTTCCGACCGGAGATCTCGCCGTCTCATTAGCCGAGACAACGAGGTCGATCCAGATCGCCACAAGGGAGTTACCGCTCATGGCCGAGACGCCTACGATCGAAACAGTACGAGGTCTGTGTGAACGTCACAGCAACTGGGGACGATGGGGTGAGGACGATGAGCGGGGCACCCTGAATCTCGTCAAACCCGAGCACGTTGTTCGTGCCGCCGCCCTCATCCAACGGGGCGCAACCATCTCGATGGCTTTGCCCTACGATGAGGCCGGACCCCAGACGGGGGCGTTCGGACGGTTCAACCCGATCCATCTGATGATCCGCGACGGCGCCGACGTCATTGCCGGTTCCTCAGTCCGGGATTTCTACGGCGGCATCGACCGCCACTTCCGGGGAACCGACGATCTCATCATCATGCCGCTGCAGAGCGGAACCCAGTGGGATGCGCTGGGACACGTCGTTTTCGAGGACAAGATCTACAACGGCTATGGAGCTGAGTGGGTGAGTAGCAAAGGCGCCATCAAGAATTCGGTCAAGCAGGCAGCGGACGGGATGGTGGGGCGCGGGGTGCTCCTGGACATGCCGCGAGCTCTCGGCGTCGACTGGCTCGAGCCAGGCCATGCGATCGACGGTGACCAATTGCAGCAAGCCGCAGATATGGCAGGGGTGGATGTCGGCGAAGGTGACTTTGTGTTCGTTCGCACCGGGGCTATGACCATGGCCAGGGCCAACGGAACCTGGGGCGACTACGCAGGCGGGGCCGCGCCGGGAATGGGTATAGGGAGTGTGGACTGGATCGCCGAACGTGACATCGCCACCCTGGCCGCCGACACTTGGGGCCTCGAGGTTCGACCCAACGAAACACCGGACACGTTCCAGCCGCTCCATATCGTGCTGATCAACCACATGGGTCTGTGGCTGGGAGAGATCTTCGATCTCGATCCACTCGCCGAAGACTGTGCTACGGACGGCCGGTATGAGTTCTTTTTCGCCGGCCCGCCGTTGCCCTTCACCAGGGCGGTCGGTTCACCACTGAATCCAATGGCGATCAAGTAAGGGAGGAGGACGGATGGACGCATTGCGATCGATGATCTTCACGCCCGGACACCGACCTGACCTCATCGAGAAGGCCATCCGGTCCGGGGCAGACGCGGTGATCGTCGACCTCGAGGACGCGGTGGCATTGGAGGCGAAGCCGGAAGCCCGCGCCCTCCTGGCCGATCTCCCACCATCAAGCGTCCCCCTATTCGTACGCACCAACGGTCCCGAAACAGGGATGATCTGGGATGATATCGTCGCCGCCGGTCGGGCAGGTGTGGCCGGGGTCGTGATCCCCAAAGCAGAGCACGCAAAGCTGATGGTGGCAATCGACGGGGGACTGACCGCCCTCGAAATGACCTCGGGCCATCAGCCCGGGAGCATCGGCATCATCCCGCTCATCGAAAGTGCCCTGGGGGTACGCAACACCTATGACATGGCCATGGCCAGCCCCAGGGTTGAGTGTGTGATGTTCGGAGGTGGCGAACAGGGCGACCTAGTGGCCGATCTCGGATGTGAGTGGACGCCGGAGGGTACCGGTCTCATGCAGGCCAGATCTCAGGTGCTGATGTCGTCGAGGGCGGCAGGAATCCAGCACCCATTTGAAGCCGTGTTCATGGACTTCCGCAACCAGGATGCATTACGGGTTGAAAGTGAGCTGGCTAGACGCCTCGGGTATGTGGGCAAAGTGGCGATTCATCCGGCCCAGGTACCGGTGATAAACGACGTCTTCACCCCGGCCCCCGACGTGGTGGCATACCAGCGGAAGGTCCTCAAGGCATTTGAAGAGGCAGAGGCCTCAGGCTCCGCCTCGATAAGTGTGGACGGAAAGATGGTCGATTACGCGGTGGCACGGGTGGCGCGCACAGTGATCGCCCGGGCGGAAGCGGCGGAGCGGGCAACTGCCCGGCAGGCAAAGGAGAGCTCATGACCAGGAGCCGTTATATCGAAGGTGGAGTGGGAATCGCCGTTATCGGTGCCGGATCGATCGGGACCTTGCGGGCCGAGATCTCGCATCGTCATCCGTCGGTTGATTTCTTGGCGGTGTGCGACATCGATGCCGACAAAGCGAGTCGACTGGCCGACTCATCCCATGCGGATGCCTGGTCGACGGATGCTCTCGAGATTGTGGCTCGTGACGAGGTCGACGCGGTGGTGGTGGCGTCCACCGAGGACGCTCATTACGGGCCGGCGATGGCGGCGATCCAGGCCGGAAAGACGGTACTCATCGAGAAGCCGTTCACCATCCTCCCGGAAGAGGGCCACAAACTGCTGGCCGCTGCCGACGAGTACGGAGTTCGGGTGTACACAGGCTTTACACAGCGGTTCCGTCGTCGCTACCTGGCGATCAAGGAGCACATCAACAAGGGTTACATCGGCGACGTGACCAGCGCCAAGGCGACCATCTATCTCGCCCAATCGGTGGCCCGCTCCGTCATTTCGCGGGCCAGTTCCACCACCCCGTCAATCAACACAATGACCTACCTGTTCGACCTGCTGAATTGGTACCTCGATGGTCCGCTCCCTGTCGCGGTGTACGCCGCCGGGTCGACCAAAGGGCATATCCACGAAAAATATGGGGCACCCGATTCCACCTGGTGTGTCCTCACATACGAGGACGGCATGGTGGCCAACCTGGGAGTGAGTTGGGAACTTCCCGATTTCTGGCCCGCATATGTCGCCACGATGGACTTCGAGCTGTTCGGACGGGAAGGGACGGTGAGCGTCAAGGACGACCATCGCGACGTTCTGATGGCATCGAACAAACCCATTCCGTCGCCATACACACCAGACTCCACAATGAACGTGGCCATGCTGGGCTCCTACATGCCTGGCGATTGGGCGCTGGGGGAGCACTTCGGAGCGATGCAGGAGGAGACGCACGCTTTCATAAACTCAGTCGGACAGAACCGCCAAGATCCGATCCTGGCCACCGGCGAGGAAGGCATCGACGTGCTCGTGATCTCGCGGGCTGTCGACGAGTCGGCAAAGACCGGTCGGGTAGTTCCTCTCAGATGGACGTGAGAGCCTGCCGCCGTCGCCGGGGGGACCCTTGCTGACCGGAGTCACGATTCTCGAACTCGGTCAGGTGATCGCAGGCACCTACGGTGGTGCGATGCTCGCCGAGCTGGGCGCCGAGGTAATCAAGATCGAGCCCTTCACCGGGGACACCGCCCGCAACCCGAAGATTGCTCCGCTGCAGGGGGAGAGCGCCATCCACCTCTTCATGAACCGCGGCAAGAAGAGCGTCGGCATCAATCTCAAAGACCCCAGGGGTCTTGAGATCTTCAATCGCCTGGTCGATCAGGCAGACGCAGTGATCGACAATTTCCGTCCCGGAGTCATGACCCGGCTCGGGATCGATCACGAGCAGCTCAAACAGCGCAACCCGGACATAATCACCGTTTCGGTTACCGGTTTCGGTGAGTATGGTCCGGCCCGTGACAAGGCTGCCTTCGATCTGGTCGTCCAGGCGTACAGCGGTCACATGGACATCACCGGAGACCCTGAGGGTCCGCCGGCCCGGGTGGGCATTCCGCTCGCCGACATCAGCGGTGGGATCTTTGCCTGCATCTCGGTCCTCGCCGCGCTGGTCGGTAGGGAGCTCCACGGGAGCGGCCGACACGCTGATGTAGCGATGCTCGACGCGCTGGTCTCGATGCTCTCCTACGACGCACTCGATCATCTGAATTCGGGAGCGAAGCTGAGCCGCCTCGGCACCGCCCACGCCCACATGGTTCCGTGGCAGGCCTTCGAGACTGCGGACGGGTACGTGGTCGTGGCGGCCCGGGATGAGAAGTTCTGGAGAAACCTCTGCGACGCGATCGAACGGCCGGATCTGAAAGTTGATCCGCGAACCGTCGACAACGAGGCCAGGGTGGAGAACCGGGCATTCGTCGTCGCCATCCTGGCGAAAGCGTTCCTCGCCCGCACCAATGCCGAGTGGCTGAGGATCCTCGAGGAATACGACATTCCTTCAGCGTCGGTGAACGATCTCGCCGAGGTCTTCGCCGATCCCCAAATCGAGGCGCGGGGGATGGTGCGCTCGTACCAGCATCCAACCCTGGGGGAAGTCCGCTATCCCCCGAGTCCCGTAAAGTTCTCCGACTGGGACCTTCCCACCGAACCAGCACCCATGCTCGGCCAACACACCGTTGCGATACTGGTCGATCGGCTCGGATACCGACCCGAGGTGGTCGATGAGCTGGCCCGAGAAGGCGTCGTGAAGGTGTGGCCGGTGCCTGAGTGAGTCTCGCCGAGAGCACCGGTTTCGCTCATCGCCCGATCCCGACCATCGTGGCGGCGACCCTCTCGATCACCTTGGGGGCTCTTCCCATTTTTCTGGTCGGAGCGCTCGCCGTCTTCATCCGCCCGGAGCTGGGCTTTGGCGAACTGGCTCTCGGGGCGCTGGCCACGCTCTACTACTTGAGCTCGGCGCTGAGCACGGTACCCGGCGGGAGACTGGCGGAAAGGCTGGGCGGCCCGAAAGCCATGTCGGTGGCAGCCGCCCTCAGCATGTTGGCCGCCTTCGGAATTGCTCAGTTTGCCGTCAACTGGGCGTCTCTGGCCGGCCTCCTCGTCCTGGCGGGCATCGCCAACGGTCTCGCCTTTCCATCCTCCAACCTGGCCCTGGCACGCGGAGTCCCCCGTCGGCGCCACGGTGTGGCCTTCGGCATCAAACAGAGCGCCGGGCCATATGCCGCTCTCCTGGCGGGCGCGGCCGTTCCCTTGATCGGCCTCACGGTGGGGTGGCGATGGGCCTTCAGGCTGGCCGGAGTGGCGGCCGTGCCAATCCTCCTCGGCGGCGGAATTCGACAACCGGCCGGCCGGGTGGCCGCCGGAACCCGCGATGACGTGGCCGTCGCTCCACTCAGGGTTTTGTCGCTGGCCGCCTTTTTCGGAGTCAGCGCTTCGGCTTCCCTCGGTGCGTTCTATGTCGAATCGGCCGTGGCGATAGGGACTCCGGCGGGAACCGCCGGAGCCATGCTCTCGGTGGGGGCTGCTCTCGG
>DATEVB010000241.1:0-11420 GCA_035282865.1 Acidimicrobiia bacterium
AGCTTCTCAGTGCGCCCGAGAAAACCTTTGAAGGCCGCCTGGAGCACGCTGAAGGGCTCGTTCGATCCGAAGTTCAGCACGAGCGCCAGATCCTTCTCGACCACGGCGAACTCCTCGGCAGACCAGTCGCCGTTCTCACCGCAGACCCCAAGCAGCAGCGGCTGACCATCATCGGTTTGGGTCTTCACGAAGAGGCGAACGCGTCCCTGGTTTTCCATCCCAGCTGATGGTAGGTCAATGTGGGGGTGCTACCCCACCACGAGCGATGCGTTGGCGTTCCGGGAAAGCGCCTGCGGCGGTAGAGGATGCTGTGCCAGATCCACAGCCTCTTCCAGACCGCAACAAAGAGGGCGTCCGGTGTAGGCAAAGTGAGAACAACCGCACCGATCGCCAGATCAGGCGCAATAACACGCATTTCGAGGAGTGCTCGGGATCCTCACGAATGGGCTCGTTACGTTTGCGGCTCCTCGGGCCAAGAGCGCCTCTTTGTCACTCGGGTCAGAAATCTCCCTCCAGGGTCTTTGCTGCCCGCTCCAGCGCCTGTGAATCGACGTTGACGTACCAGTTGTAGGTGGTCGATACTTGCCTGTGACCCAGCATCATGGAGACAGTGGGTACCTCAACCCCGAGACGAATCCAGCGGGTTGCGCAATAGTGGCGCAGATAGTGCCACGTGGCGTCCGTGGGCCACCCAGCTATCAGGCTGGCGTGACGCCAGAACACTTTGCCTCTGGCTGAGCGACGGAATGGGTTACCGTTTCGCGTGGACAGCAAGAGTCGCTCAGGCAAGCCTTCATCGACATGGGGACCGATTTCCCAGTCGTCGTCGAGGTCGGCGATCCATGCACGAAACACGTCCGAGACGGGCGATTCCAAAACCACCTCCCGTGCTCGGGCGTTTCGCTTACCAGGTGCCCGGAATTGAAACCGTCCTTCATCCGACTCGACACACGTGCGAGTGACATGCAGCCGCTGTTTTCCGAGGTCGACCGAGCCGACCGTCAGAGCCGAGAGTTCACCCCACCGAACTCCCGTGTAGGCAGCTACCGTCGCCATGACTCCATATACGGGTCGGTCAGAGGCCATTCGGGCGACCAATTCTTCGACCTGGTTGTCCGTAGGAACCATCGTCAGATCGGGTCGACCATCCTCAACCCTCGTCCGTGAGCGGGGCACAGTGACCCCGACAAGTGGGTGACGGGATCCATCCCAAACCTCCCGCTGGATGCCTTCGTCGACGGCAAGCTTGATGACATTGCGGGTGTGTTTCATGAAGTCGTGGGAGTAGCCCTCCAGGGCCATATCCTGGAGAACCGCAGAGAGGTGTTGGCGGGTAATCTGCCGGGCAGGGAGGTCGCCAAGCCGAGGAATGATGTGGATACGAGCGATCCGCTCCACTCGGTTGGCCCAGTTCTCGGTCCAGTCTCGGTGACGGGGATCTATCGCTGCCGAAACGAGCGCTGCGAAAGTTGTGTCGGCGGTAGCGAGTTGCCCGCCCTCCGTCCATAGCCGCGCCGCCTCGTCATGGGCAATCTGCTTCGCCACTTCCAAGGTGTTGGCGCCCCGTTCCCGCTGGCGCTTTCCCTCCGTCCATAGGATCCGGTATCCTCTCGGCTTGCGATTGACAACCCGAACTGGTCCAGCTTCATAAAGGGAGTTCGCCGGGTCTCTGGGTCTCGCCACGGGGCCCTCCTCGGACGCTTTCTCAGGTGATTCGTTGCCAAGAATGGATGCAGTTGGTGTGGATCGGTACCGACTACAGGATGCCAGGAATGCCAGGAAATAGCCAGGAATTTCTGAGATAGCAGGAGACGAGGCGAGACAACCGAAATAGGCCTTTACCAGGTAGAATGCCAATCCTGCGGGTGTAGTTCAGTGGTAGAACACGAGCTTCCCAAGCTTGGAACGGGGGTTCAATTCCCCTCACCCGCTCTCACGGCAACCTACGGCGGTTTGCCGTAAGCGCGCAGAGAGCCGGTCGGGCGGCCGTGCTCGCGGCGACCTACCATCAGCGCCACGAACGGGGGCCATCATGATCCTGTCGGACCGCACCATCAAGGAGTCGATGGCGACGGGACGTATCGTTATCGATCCGTACGACGAATCGTTTGTCCAGCCATCCAGCATCGATCTGCGGGTGGATCGTTTCTTCCGGGTATTCGAGAACCACCTCTATCCGTACATCGATCCCAAAGCACCGCAGGACGCCTTGACGACGCTGGTCGAGGTCGGCGACGATGAGCCGTTCATGCTGCATCCAGGTGAGTTCGTTCTGGGATCCACGCTCGAGAGAGTGCAGCTCGGCGATGACCTCGTCGCCCGGCTGGAGGGCAAGTCCAGCCTGGGTCGCATCGGCCTCCTGATCCATTCGACCGCCGGTTTCGTCGATCCCGGGTTCGACGGGTACCTGACCCTGGAGCTGTCGAACGTGGCCAACCTACCCATTGCCATCTATCCCGGGATGAAGATCGGTCAGATCTCGTTCTACCAGCTCACTACACCGGCGGACCACCCGTACGGAAGCGAAGAGGCGAGCAGCAAGTACCAGGGTCAGCGAGGACCGACACCGAGCCGCGCGTATCAGGACTTCGAGTAGGCAACCGTCTCCCCTCCCGCCGGCGGGAGAGGCTTCCGTACCTACTCGCGCTCGACGGCCGACCGGAACGCCTCGGAAACGTTACCCGTGTGCGCCAGCTGAATGGGAGTGATCGCTACGCCACCCGACCGCAGTGTCTCCACGTCGGATCCCTTCAGATCTCCGATCATCCGTAAACCGGTATTGAAGTCGTGGATGAACCGACCCGGCTCGTGTTCGCGAAAGATGTTGTCGTACCCTACCTTGGCCAAACTGGTGATCCGCCGGGGGGAAACGAGGCCGGCGTCGTCGGGGAAGTTGACCGAAAGCACGTCGATTCCTGCCGGGAAGCCGGCCCGCAGGATGTCGGCCAATACGTCAACTGCCAACGCTGCGGCAGCCTCCCAGAAGGCACCGGCCTCACCCGACCAGGCCCGCTTGGCCCAGCCCCTGTGGTCAAAGGGCGATCCCGTCGAGAAGGCAACTGCCGGGAGACCGGCAATCCAACCCTCGGCGGCCGCTCCCACGGTGCCACTCGAGAGCAGGAAACCGAGTCCTTGGTTCAGCCCGACGTTGATTCCCGACAGGACCATGTCCGGTTTTGCGCCGAAGAGTGAGTGGACCCCCAGTTGGGTGCAATCGGCCGGGTACCCGTCGGCAACGAACATCTCGATCTCTTCCCGAACGATCCGCTCGACCCTCACTTCGTCGAAACGGGTGATGGCTTTGCCGACCCAACTACGTTCCTGGGCCGGTACAACGACCTTCACGGGGGCGATCTCATAGAGAGCCCTCGCAAAAGGGAGCAGGGCCGGCGAGTCGACCCCGTCGTCGTTAGTCAAGAGCAGATAGCCCATGACCCTGGAGGTTACCGGTCGTTGTTGCCCTCACGCCCACAGCAGTAGCTGCCGGGTTCAACCCGGCAGCTACTCGGCAGACACCGCTTATCCCTCGATTGCGAACTGAGCGGTGACTACAACCGATACCGACGCTTCACCAGGCTGGATGGGCGTTGCCGCGTCGAAGGCCGCCCCCCCTGCCGCCTCGGCATAGACGATGGGAGGTGGCGTTGGGCTGGCCGTCTCGCTGATCGAGACGGCCTTGCCGAGCCGCACTTCGGCCAGAGCCGCCAGTTGCTCGGCCTTGGCTTTGGCATCGTTCCAGGCTGCCTCACGGGCAGCGGTGATCAAAGCGCCGTCGGCTTCGAGATCGAATCGGATGCCGTTGACGACCGCATCGTTGCCACCGGCCGCGGTGGCAGCATCGATGACCTCCCCTGCCTTGTCGAGATCCCGAATCTTGGCACTGACGGTGTTGCTGACCCTGTACCCGCGCAGCGTCTCGGTGTCGTTCCGGTAGTCGTACTCGGGCCAAATCGAGTAATTGGTGGTCTGGATGTCCTTCTCGGCAACCCCGTTCGCCTCGAGAGCGTCGATGACGGTCTGAGCGAGGCGAGCTGCCTCACCGGTGGCCTCCCCGACGGTCGGTCGCAGCACCTGCACTCCGAGATCGATGATCAGCGTGTCGGGAGTCCCGGTCACCTGGCCGGTCCCGGACACTGCAATCGTGTTGTTCATGAGCGTTTGGTTTCCTCCCGTCGGCGCAATCTGCGCGGCGGCGTTGCTTGTCCCGGCGCAGCCGGCCAATATCAAGCTGATCGCCGCGAGGGGTATCAGTAACTTACGCATCGCTTGTCTCCTTGGTGAGCACGTTCGGCATCAAACAACCCTATGACGATCCTCAACGCCGCAAAGGTTCCCGCCGGGTGGGGCTTCGTGAAGGCCGATCGAACTCATGCTCCGGACCTGTTGCCGACCCGGGAGACCGCCGATTCAGGAACCTCCCGGTACGGCGCGAACGTCACATGGTCGTCAGGTCGGCGGAGAATCAGAGAATGCCAACACGAACCATGGTCATGGTCATCATCGGGGTGCTGCTGAGTTCCGCCTGCTCGGCCGAGGTCGTCCCCGACCAAGCGGGGGCGACCGCCGCCCTCCCTTCTTCGACGTCGACCGGCGCGCCGCCGATCGACCGGCCGGAGGGGGCCGTACTCGTGGTGATCACCGGGGTCATCGAGCCGAGAGCGGACGGGGTTTTGAAGATCTGTCCCGGCCAGGGGGATTCGTGTGCCGGTATCGTCCTGACCGGGACCGTTGCCGTTCCCGACCCGGAGCCACCCGTCCTCCGGGTCACCGGCTGGTACGACGGGTCGGAACTCCTGGTGATCGCCTCTGAAACACCCGACCCGTCCACGTTCACGGACCCCGACTTCTCGACGCCGTGTGAAGGGCTGCGGGGCCCCGCATCGGTGAATCCACCCGACGAGTCGGTTGGCTCGATCGTGGCATACACCGCCACGATCCCCGACCGCTTCGCCGGGATGTGGTGGGACCGCGCCAGCGCGGTCATGACCGTCCGGTTGACCGGTGACGACATCGAGAACCACCGCCGGGCACTAGAGGATGCGGCCGGTGAGGACATGGCCGTGTGCGTTTCCGGTGGGGCCGACTATTCCGAAACGGCGTTGATCGACATCCAGAGAAGAGTCTTCGACCTCATCGACAGGGAGGCAACGGCCATGTGGGCTTCGTCGGTCGGGGCCTTAACCAACCGGGTCGAAGTGATGGTGGAATACCTCGACGGCGCAACCCGGGCGCTCGTCGAGGGCGAGTTCGGCGATGCAGTTGTGTTCGAAGCATTTGTCGAGGTGCTCGAAGGCACCATCGCCGATCTTCCGGCCCAGGAACCAGCCCATCCCGGAGATGTGAAGCTCCTCACACAATCCAACCGCGCCGGTGGAGGCATGCAGGCCTTGGGCACCTTCGAAGTCGCCTTCGACCAGGATCTCGACTGCGTGTTCTTCCCGGGCGATGAAAGCAGCCCCGACGGCCGCGGCCGGGTCGTCCCCGTGTGGCCGTTCGGGTACACCGCCGAATCGAATCCGCTCCGTATCTACGATCAGGATGGCGAACTGGTGGCAGAAGAGGGCGATGTCATCCAAATGGGGGGCGGCTTCGTCGAGCACGTGACGGAGAACGAGTTGTGCGGCGCCGGGGGCGCGTGGATCATGAGCAGCCACCCGGAGATCGTGAACCCCTGACCCGTCGAGCCAAGGTCAGAGGTAATGGAAGTAGGCCGCCGTGTTGGAGTGGATGGACGACCGGACGGGGTCCGTGTCTGCGTCGGATTTCGACAACCAGGCGTACTGAGAGTGTTGGACATCGGGCGGGGTCGGGTGGCTCTTCACGTCGAGCCGGTAGGCCAGCACCACGTAGTGCGTAGTGAGACCCGGTACACCGGCGAAGTTGGTGTCGTACAGATGCTCGAATACCCCGAGCAGCCGGCTGTCGGAGCGGAGCCACTGGCCCTCACCAAGCTCCGACCGGGCGATCCTTCCGAACGCCACGTCGAGGGCTTCGCCCTTGAGGATCCTCCCGCCGGGAACGAACCAGAATCCCCGGGCGGGTTGGTTGACCCGCCATCCGCACAGAACGCGCTGATCCGGGTCCACAACCACCAGGTCGATGGACACCAACGGCGCCCGATCGATCACCTCGAGAAACCTGGCTTCGTCCAGGATCACGGCGTCTCCCATATACGGGTAGTCCGGGCGGCTTGAACCCGATGCAACGGACACCGGCCTCCCATGTGACTATTGCCCTTCGTACGTCTCGACCACGTCCTCGACCACATCGAGGGTGACGCCTGCCTGAGAAAGGATGTGGCGGGTGTCCTGGCCGGCGTGATAGCGCCGTCGGGCAACCACCCGGAAGATGCCGCTGCTGGCAATCAGCATGGCGCACACCCGGCACGGCTCCATTGAGCAATACAGGGTGGTCCCTTCCAACGACAGCCCGTAGCGGGCCGCCTGGCAGATGGCATTCTGCTCGCCATGGACGGTGCGAACGCAGTGCCGGCGGGTGGTCCCGTCCTCATCGATCATCTGCTTGAACTCGTGGCCCGCCTCGTCGCAGTGCGGCATTCCGGACGGCGACCCGACGTATCCGGTACAGATGATCCGCTTCTCGCGGACCACCACGCAGCCGCTCTTGCCGCGATCACAGGTCGCTCGTGCTCCAATCTGATCGACTAACTCGAGAAAGTATTCGTCCCAGCTCGGTCTCATGACCACACACGATAACCCCGCCGGCCTTCCCTGCGCTCGCACAAACTGCGTGTGGGCTGCGCCCCGGTTGACCCGGCTATGACGGTCTCGCCCGGCCGGATAGGTGTCTACGTCTGAACATGTCTAGAGGACGAAGGTCCAGATCCCGGCCATGGCGAGACCCGTCACGGCCATGAACACAGCGATGACCGGCCCAACGTCACCGGCCTACGGAAGTCTTGGGGGCCGGCCGGTTGTCGCCCTGCCCTCACTCAGCCATTGCGTCCTTCAGCGCTTGGGCGATACGTTTGTCACTGACTTTGCCGCGGGTGCCGAGCGCCTGAGCGAACAAACTGACCCGAAGTTCCTGGAGCATCCAGGCGATCTCCAACACGGACGGCGAATCGGGCAGTGCTTCTCGCAGCCGATCGTGCTCTTCCTCCAGTTTCCGCACCGTCGCCATCCGCCGGCGGTCACGCTCCGGATACTCCGGCAATTGTTCGAGACGACGCTCGATGGCTTGCAGATACCGATGCACGTCGGAAAGACGCCCGGCTCCAACCCCGGACACGAATCCCGGATAGATCAGCCGATCGAGCTGTCCTTCGATGTCTGTGACGGTGCTCTCAAAGGTCCGGGCAACCCTGGCCAGGGCCATCCGCACCGACAGCAAGGTGCTCAGGATCCGCAGCGAGACTCCGGCTACTGAGGCGAGACCCTCGTCGAGTTGATCGCGGGTGTTAGCGAGCAGAATCTCGAACGCCACGCCGTCCCAGACGAGCCCGCCGACCTGCCCCATGATCTGATCGACGGCACAGGTGAGACAATCCTGCGCCCATTCGGACGGCGCAGAGTAGGGGCCGGCCTTGACCGCGGTCACAGCTTCGGCGGTCAGCCGCGGACGGAGCAGGCGTCCGGCCGACGGCAGATTGAGGAACAGGAGCCGGCGGGTGCCGTCCCACATGGCGGTTGCCTGCTCGGCGGGCGAAGCCAGCAGCCGAACACCCACCGAGTCCCCCTCATCGATCAGGGCTGGATACGTCTTGACGGCATGGGCCGGACCTTTGATCTCCATTACCCGGGGAAGCTCACCAATGCTCCAGGCGGTCAAGCCGGTCTGCTCGAGGTCGTGACTCGATGCCGCCATCGTCGCCCTGGTTTCCTTCTGCAAATCGGTCTTGAGCGAGGAGAGATCACTGCCCTCTGCGAGAACGTTGCCCTCGCCGTCCACCACGCGAAAGGTCGGCCGAAGATGGGGAGGAAAGCGTGTCATATCGAATGCGTCGACGGGGATGGGAACACCGCCGATGCGAGCGAGTTCTCGGCGTAAGTTCATGATGAGTCCCCCGTCGTCCGGATTGAGACTGTTCAGCAGCGTTCGTACCGTATTGGGAACGGGTGAGAAATGCTTTCGCAGCTGTTTGGGGAGCGACCGGATCAGCGCAGTGATCAGCTCTTCGCGTAGACCCGGCACATGCCATTCGAACATGGCCGGATCGACCCGGTCGAGACCCTCGATGGGCACGTCGACCGTAACCCCATCGGCGGGGCTGCCGGGATCGAACTCGTACCGGAGCGAGAACGCCAAATCCCCATGGGCCCACACCTTCGGGAATGCCTCCTCGTCGACCGGGCCGGCGGCCGGATCGATGAGCACGTCGAGATTGAGGTCGAGTAGGTGCGGATCCTGGCGGCGTGCCTCTTTCCACCACCGATCGAAATGGCGCACCGATGTGATGTCCTCGGGGACTCGCTCGTCGAAGAAGCCGAAGATGATCTCGTCTCCGGCCAGCAGATCGCCTCGCCGCTGGCGCGCTTCGAGAGCATGGACCTCGCCGATCAAGGCCCGGTTGTGCTGCAGGAACGGGTGATCGGTTTCCCATTCACCTGCCACCAGCGCGTTGAGAATGAAGAGCTCCCGAGCCCCGGCCGGGTCAACCCGCCCGTACTGGACGGCACGGTCGGTCTGCAGAGGCAGGCCGTACAAGGTCACCGTTTCTCGGGCCATCGACGTACCACGGGCCGGGTCCCACCAGGGATCCGAGTACGACCGTTTGACGAGGTGGGCACCGGCCTCCTCCACCCAATCCGGATCTACGGACGCCACTCCTCTGGCCCATAACCGGCCGGTCTCCACCAGCTCGGCAGCCATGACCCATTCGGGGGACCGCTTGAACAGCGTTGAGCCGGGGTTGATGGAGAAGCGAGCCCCCCGCGCCCCCCGGTATTCGAAACCGTCCGGATCCTTGTGACCCAGGTGGGACAGCAAGCCGGCCAGGAGGGAACGATGAATGGCATCCGGGGCGGCCGGCCGGCGATTGATCGTGAAACCCTGCTCACCGGCCACGTCGCGCAGCTGCGCATGGATGTCTTGCCATTCCCGCACCCGCCGGTAGTTGAGGAACTCGTCCCGGCACATTCGCCGGAACTGGTTCGAGGTTCGGGATCGCCGCTCATCGCCGAGGTACTCCCACAGATGCAGCCAGCTCAGGAGGTCGGACGTTTCGTCACGAAAACGGGCGTGGAGTTGGTGGGCGTGCTGTCGTTGGTCGGAGGGACGTTCGCGAGGGTCCTGGATGGCCAGCGCGGCGGCGATGACCAGCACCTCCCTGAGGCAATCATTGCGATCGGCTTCGATGATCATGCGAGCCAGCCGGAGATCGAGTGGAAACTCGGCGAGTTGGCGGCCCAGCTTGGTCAACCATCTCCCGGATCCCGGTTGCTGCGGTTGTATCGCTCCCAACTCCACCAGCAGGGCGATCCCGTCCCGAATCGTGCGTGCGTCGGGCGGATCCAGGAACGGGAACGTCTCGATATCGCCCAGATCCCGGGCGGCCATTTGCAAAATGACGGAAGCCAGGTTGGTACGCCGGATCTCTGGTTCGGTGAACTCGGGGCGGGCGTTGAAATCGTCCTCGCTGTAGAGGCGAATGCACACGCCGGGGCCGAGACGCCCGCACCGACCCGCCCTCTGGTTGGCTGAGGCTCGGGACACCGGCTCTATCGGCAACCGCTGCACCTTGGTTCGCCTGCTGTAGCGGGAGATACGAGCGGTTCCCGTATCGACGACATAGCGAATGCCCGGTACGGTCAGGGAGGTCTCGGCCACGTTGGTGGCGAGCACGATCCTCCGGCCCCGGTGCGGCTGGAACACGCGGTGCTGTTCCGCAGATGAGAGGCGCCCGTACAGAGGCCGGACTTCGGTATGTGGCAGATTGAGTTCGACCAGGGCGTCGGCGGCGTCCCGGATCTCCCGCTCACCCGAACAGAACACCAGGATGTCGCCCGACCCCTCGGCTAAGAGTTCAACCACCGCATCGCAGATGCCCTGGGGCTGGTCGCGCGGTTCGGGCCCGGTGGGATCGTCGAGCGGCCGGTACCGGACTTCGACCGGGTAGGTGCGGCCCGAGACCTCAACGACCGGAGCGCTGTCGAAGTGCTGGGAGAACCGCTCCGTGTCGATCGTGGCCGATGTGATGATGACCTTGAGATCTCGACGCCGGGACAGGAGCGTCTTGAGGTGTCCCAGCAGGAAGTCGATGTTGAGACTGCGCTCGTGCGCTTCGTCGATGATGATCGTGTCGTACCGGGACAGGCGCCGATCCCGGTGGATTTCCGCCAGGAGGATGCCGTCGGTCATGACTTTGACCAGGGTGGTATCGCCGACCTGGTCTGAGAACCGAACCGTGTAGCCCACCAGCCCGCCGACGCTGGTGCCGATCTCCTCGGCCACTCGCTCGGCAATCGATCTGGCCGCGATCCGCCGGGGTTGGGTGTGGCCGATCATCCCTTCGACGCCGCGACCCAGTTCGAGACAGAGCTTGGGTAGCTGGGTGCTCTTCCCCGAGCCGGTCTCGCCCGCCACGATGACCACCTGATGGCGGGCAATGGTGTCTAGGAGTTCTTGTCGCCGATCGGTGATCGGCAACTCGGCCGGGTAGGCGAGCTTCCCTGGCACCGCCGCTCGGCGCCGCTCGATTCTCTGCCGGGCGGCGTCGATCTCTTGGACGATCGCGGCGAGCACCTTCTGCCGTCGTTCGGGGTCGGGGATCCGATCCACACCGCCCAATCGACGCCGGAACCGTTGCCGGTCGGTGGGTGTGAGCCCGTCCAGGCGGGTGCGGAGATCAGACGGAGTGGAGGTCATAGGAAGCTCAATGAGCGGTCCCATAATGGCGGATCCCGGCGCTGCTGACCAGCGCACCCAACGCGCTTCGGAACAAAGGCCATGACCAAAGCGGCTTCCCGGCCTCCCGGCGCTCTGTCGCGCCACGATGAAATGCCCGTACCTTCCAGCTGTATCGGAGATTTCAATCCGCACCGTTGGACGTGCCGGGTGACCGAACCGTCCTGGAATGGCCGGCCGAATTTCGCCGAGAGGATGTGACCATCGGGTTGAGTGTGAGCGGGCCACAAGAGCCGACAGATGCGGCGGGTCATCGAGATCGAGATCGATGGCGCCCCGCTATTCCCGACCCGCTCCCCTCGATGGCCGAGGATCCCGGGGTCTACTCATCGAACCGGAGCAGCTTCAGCTGGACTCAGGAGACCGGCTGCTCACCGCGAACCCGTTGTGAACCGTAGGTCCGAAGGCCCGGTAAGTTGGCAGAACCGATCACCCGGGAGTGACCATGCAGCCAGGCATCAACCGACGAGGCTTCCTGTACGACCTGGGCCGGGGGACGCTCGCCCTGGCGGTGCTCGGGCTGGCGGCTTGCAGTGAAACCGGCCAACCCGACA
>DATEVB010000242.1:0-3014 GCA_035282865.1 Acidimicrobiia bacterium
TACCAACCGAGGTATATCTGCTCTATCGCTTCCGGGTCGTCCAGGTCCGCGTAAAGGCCGGCGGGCTCCCCGACGATCAATTCGACTTCGATAGCGCGAGCAACCTCGTCGGCAAGTTCATCTGATAGCGCGAATAGATCAGCAACCTTCGCAGTCCACTTGTGCGACTTGACGACATTCATAGATGTCACGTCAATGAGGTTTGCGTAGATCCGGACATTGGCGTCGACCTGATGGATCCCGGTTTCGATGACGTAGCGGGCGATTCCTAGGGCGCCTCCGCTGCCAGGTTCGGTCTTGGCGTCGATCACTCTCAACTGGGGGACTCTTGTGAGCCGGTGAATCAGATCTGTCCGCAGTATTCCCGCCGTCGCGTGCACGGATTCGTCCACCATCTCGGCATGGATGGGAAGGACGGCCACGGTCGGCGACTCGAGCGCAAGTGGCCTCTGAACTGATGTGGAGGCACCGTCGCCCGGTAGGTCGGCGAACTCGTAGACCTCCACTTCTTCTGGAATATTTTTCAGCCATCGCCGGCCGATCGGTTTGAACCGCAAAGCCGGCTCATCCAGGGCTTGGTAGACCCGCCCGGATACGCTGACGCCCCCGGGAGGGGCTATGGCCTGAATCCGTGCAGCTATGTTCAAGGCATCACCAAAATACCGGTTGTCAGAGACGGCAACGGGACCCTGGTCAAGGCCCATGCGAAAGCGCGTCTGACGCGAAGGGGCGCGGGTCGCGTTCTTGGATTCGATCTCGGTGGCAATAGCGATAGAAGTCCGCAGGGCATCCTTGGCATCGCCGAAGACCGCCATGAAATTGTCACCGACGAAGTTGACAAGCGTCCCACCGTTCTCGCCGACCTTCCGCTCAACGAGTTCCTTGTACTCCTCCATCGTCGCTGTGGTGGCCTCTAGGTCATCGGCGAGAAGCCTGCTGTACCCCAAGACGTCCGCGTTGAGAGCCACCATCTCAGCTGGTTTTTCGTTCAAAGTGGTCCTCATCTCCTCCATTGAGGTCCCCAGATTATCTCATGACCTCCTCCCGGGCCGTCGCTACAAGAACATTCCGTGCGTGTCAGGTGCCAGGGTGATCTCCCGAATCGACGCGGTCTGATCGGGCGAATGGCTCCCAGAAGTTGCCCTGCGAGGACCTGAGAGGGGCGACGTCCCAAGCTTCCGATGGGCCAGACTATGACGACGCCTGTCCATCCGGTGTCGACGGCCGCCCCGGGAGACGTAGTGGCAACTCGACCCGGAACACCGTCCGGCCCGGTTGTGAATCCACCGTGAGGTTCCCTCCGTGGTGATGAATCACTATGTTGCGGCTGATATCCAGCCCGAGTCCCGTCCCCGATCCGGGTGGTTTCGTCGTGAAGAACGAATCGAAGATTCGCGACCGGATCTCCTCAGGGATGCCCGGACCGTTGTCTTCGATTTCGACGACTACACCCGACTCGGTGGGAGTTGCCCGCACAATCAGCCGCCCGCCGGTCTTGTCCGGTCCGCTCACGGCATAAAGGGCGTTGTCGATCAGGTTGGTCCATACCTGATTGAGTTCGCCGCCGAACGCCTCGATACGCGGTAGATCGTCTGCATATGCCCGGTGAACCTCGATGTCCTTCGTTTTGTGTTCGAACAGCATCAGCGTGTCGTTGAGGCCGGCGGCCACATCGACGTTCTGTACGGGCGCCTGATCGAGGTAGGCATACGATTTGAGAGCCTTCACGATCGCCGACATACGGCGGGTTCCCTCTTCGATCTGGTACAGAAGCGCGAATTGCTCCTGGGCCGCGCCGATCAGACCGATGACCCCCGCCAGCTGAGAACCCTCCACATGGTCGGCGAGGTCGGAGAGCCGATCCAGGGTAACCCCGGCGTCCACCAGTCCCGGCGCCAGTTCCCAGCTTCGATCGACGTCGTGATCGGCCAGCCAACCCTCGACGTCGACTTCGAAATCGGCCCGTTCGAGGGCCGAGAGCGATACAGCTCCTCCACTTCGCCGGCGTATCGACTCGAGTAGATCCTCGAGGAACGGCAAACCGGCTTCACCCAGATCGAGTGCCACTGCCGCGCGGGCGTTCCCGTAACGCTCCATCGCGTCGGCCAGCTGTCCGGCGCTCCGGTTGACGGCCGCCGCCGGGTTGTTCAATTCGTGGGCAAGCCCGGCGGTAAGCGTGCCCAGTTGGGCCATCCGTTCGGACTGCTGAAGGCTGGCTTGTGTGGCGCGCCACCGGCCGAGCATGACCTCGAAGAACGCCCGAGAAGCCGAGGCGCTCGAATCGAGCAGTTCGTCGAGACGTGCTTTGGGAATGGCGACGAGCGTCACATCAGACCTCGCCCGAACCGACGCATTACGCGGCGCGTCTTCCAACAACGCCATCTCTCCCACCACACCCTCGGCCTGAACGGCCAGCAATACTTCGCCACCGACGGTCGCTTTCACAATCTCAATCTGGCCTTCGAGCACCACAAAGGCCCGATCCCCCCGGTCGCCTTCGGAAAACAGCAGCGTCCCGGCCGGAAGATGGACCTCCTCAGTGCCTACTGAGAGCCTCTCAAGGTCTTCTGTTGGCAGCTCTGAGAAGAGGGGGACGGTCCGGAGCCGTTGGACGATGTTCACGCCGTTTCGAGGTACCTGTGGATGAAGCTGACGGCCACGGCGCCCTGTCCGACCGCCGAGGCGACCCGGCGGATGACGTTGGCCCTCACATCACCGGCGGCGAAGATCCCCGGCACGCTCGTCTCCAGAAGATACGGATCCCGCTCGAGCGGCCAGGAGGGGCGCCGAGCACCGTCAACCAACAGATCCGATCCGGTCAGGATGAATCCGCGCTGATCGCGTTCAACGACACCTTGAACGAAGTCGGAGTGCGGGCGGGCACCGATGAAGATGAACAGGCCGGCCGCATCGTGAATTTCCTCGGTGCCGTCGGTACGGCTGCGCAGCGTGATCTCCTGGAGGTGTTCTTCGCCGGCGACACGGGCCACCTCTGTGTTCAGTCGCACACCGAT
>DATEVB010000243.1:0-5792 GCA_035282865.1 Acidimicrobiia bacterium
CAGTCTGCCGTGGCGTTCCTCGGTCTCAGCGAGCCGGTGGTAGAGCTCGGACAGGTGCGGGTCGGGTTCCAGCTCGGCCAGGGCGCGATACATCGCCGCTCCGTCGATTTCGTCCTGGAGGTTCGCACGGTATCGGTCAACGTCATCGATTTGGGCCACGTCTGTCCTCTCTTCCGTCCGAGTGACATCTCCAAACTCAGCCGCAACCAGGTTGAAGTAGCTCGTCGATAGGTCGACGATACATGGGTTGTGGTGTCATCGGTGAACCTGCCCGGTTGGGGCCGCCAGAGTTTCCCCACCGACGGGCTCACCATTGCTGATGCCTCGTGAGGTGTTCCGACCGGATGGAAGGCTTGTGAAGGGCTCCGGTAGGCTTGTCGAGACCATGCAACACGATCCCCTCCAGCGGGCGCTGGCCGAGATGGAGGCGGTCGATCCCGATCTTGCCCGCACGGCGGAATCGGTGGTGGAGTGGCTCACCGCCGGTGAGGGTGTCGAGGTGATCGACCTGGCCGGGGTGCTCCGCTTCGCCTGGTATGAGCTGCCGGTGAAGTGGTCCGGGCCTCCCGATCTGCCCGGCCGGGTGCTGGCCGTCGCCGCTGAGTTGTTCGACCGACTCGATCTGACCCGCTACGCGGCGGTGTGCCGCAGCACCGAAACGGCGACGATCCAGCGGGCCTACGCCCGGTCACGTCGGGAGGGGTTCGAGGCGTTCCATGCGGCGTACCAACGGTCCGGCGTCGACCCGCCCCACCTCGACGACTTCGTGTGGGGCGAGGTGATGGGCTTGGAGGAGGTGGCGGCCCGAGCCATCACCGAGCGGGCCTTGGAGGAAGCGATGACCCAGGGGAGGCTGACCCCGGGAGCGAGCGGTTGGAAGTCGGTGGCGATACGGGTGACCGCCGGCGTGCTGGATTCCCCTCATCCCACCCTTCCCGGTCAGACCCACCGCACCGCCATCCTCACCGAACGGCTCGACGACTGGCTGCGCAGGGCGCAGGAGCGCAGCCCGGCTCTCCATGCCCTTCGCTCCCGTCACGTCAACCGGCTCTTGCACCCGATCCCGGTGCCTGCGGACGTCGCCGAGCGGATGGAGCCGATCACCTGGTTCCTCGATCGGGTCGGCCAGCGCGCCCAACTCACCCAGGCCGGGTATCTGCCGACCGCCATGGTGCGGGAGGGTTGGGAGCGGTTCGGCTGGGACCTGGGGTGGACCGACCGGCCTCCTCGCAGTGAGACCGAGGTAGGTCGGCTCTACGAGCTCCACATGCTGTTACGGAGGCTGGGCGCGGTGCGGCGACGGGGCAGGGACCTGCGCCTTTCCCGGCTGGGTGGGCGTATGCGAGAAGACCCCGAGCTGGCGTGGCGGATGGCGGCGGCGGGTTTGAGCGACGGTGAGTGGCCCCGGGCGGTAGCCGAGGTCTTTACTCTGCTTCTGCTGGATGGCGAGCAACGGGACCAGGAACTGGAGGCACAGGCGACTGCCATCCTCAGCGAAGCCGGTTGGCGCACCGACGGCGAGCCGCCCGACACGAGAACGGTGGCTTCGGCGTGGTGGGTGACCCAGCGGCCGTTGGCGGCCCTGGGTGGTGTCGAACGTGACGGTGACTGGAGGTCTCGTATCACCCGGCTGACCGGGTTCGGAGAAGCGAGCCTGCTCGAGCAGATCCGGGTCGAGGCAACCGGGCCACGATCCACACCATGGTGACCCGGCCGAGATCGGGCGGTACGAACTCCGTCGTGCCCTCGATCGTTCCCAGAAGGCTTGACCCAGGAATCACTGGCGGCTTCGTGGGGGCGACGTCGGGAGTCTTGTACACTTTCAGGCCGGTGTGGGGGTCCGTCACAAACCAGCACAGATGCGAGTAGCGTCGGCTTCCCCAACCATGGAGAGCACGGTGTACGTCATTAGACGTGTTTACAGGGTGAAACCCCGGACCGCTCGTGAGGCGGCTTCCATCGCCGCCCGCATCGGTGAGTTGTATCACGAGGCGGGGCGACGTTCGGAGGTGACGGTTTACTTCAACGGCACCACTCTGCCCGGCGAGACCGACGTCGTCTACATGGAGTGGACCGACGACGCCATCCGGTCGCCGTACGGTCGCAACGAGCCCTCCATCCCCGAGACGGTCGAGCTCGGTGCCCGGCTGCGAGAGCTGACCGAGGACTCCTGGATCGAGTTCTACGAGATGCTGACTCCCGAGAAGGCGATCGAGCTGGGCTGAACCGCGGGGAGCCCGAAGGGAGCGGTCCGCGGGCCCCTCCCGTTTTTGTCCACGTCGAAGTGCGGCCCCGAACGCGGAAATCGCCACGGGGCCGGCGAGCCCTACCCGGTCGGGCCGGGAGGATCGGAGTCGGCGATGAGCTGAAGCGCGGGTCCCCTGCAAAAGGGGCCAAAGGCCCTACGCGCAAGATTCAACCTGGGGGACAATTCTGCCGAATAAGTAACAAACAACACACAGCACAGCCAACGGATCTCGATAACCCGCATTCGGATATGGCCCAGGTAGGGGCACGCACATCGTTTATCGGCTGTCGCGCGGCGTGTGCATCAAGGAGGAACTGAACCATGGCGTTTGCCCGGAAGCTCATGAGAGTCGTGCTGTTCGCCGCGTACTTCGGTCTGTTCGCCATGCTGATGGTGGCGGCCGGGGACTTCGTCCTGCACGGCTGAGACAACCCGCCCGAACCCTGAAGCCCTCGTCACAACGGGGGCTTCACCGCGCATCCAGGCAGCCTCGCCGTGCGATGCCCGGCCACCCAATCAATGCAACGTGATCAGCCAGCAGACCCCTTGATCACCGCTCGACCAGACCGAAGACGTTGCCGTCGAGGTCGTGCAGCGACGCCAACACATCACCCATTGGCTTCAACACGGGCGGGTAGCGAACCGCCGCGCCGAGGACGACGAACCGGTCGAAGGTCGCCTGAAGATCATCAACGGCGAACCAAACGGTTGGACCGCCGAAACCAGGGCGAGCCTCGTCCACTTGATCGAATCCGAGGTAGACACCCCCGGCGAGCCGGAAGCCGAGGTGGTTGCCGCCGTGTGACTGGGGTTTGCCCAGGTCGAGGCCTCGCCGGTAGAAGTCCGCCAGCTCGGTCATGCGGGTCGTGAAGTAGATGATCGTGTCGCAACTCGCCATGCCCGGAACCTACCAAGAAATCGAAAGTTGACAGTTTGACATCATTATGACAGCATCATGATGTCAGACCGGAGAAGGGGACCATGAGTGCCACGGTGGAAAGGGGGGGCGTGACCTATCAGGGACCGGCCGAATCGGACTGGAGGTTTCACGCCCGCGACGTTACCAAGGTCTTCGGGGACCTGCGGGCCAACGACGGGATCACGCTGCAGATCCGCCCGGGCGAGGTGTACGGGCTGCTCGGGCCCAACGGGGCCGGCAAGACCACGCTCGTCAAGCAGATCATCGGATTGCTGAAACCTACTTCCGGGGAGTTGACGCTCGGCCCCTATGACCTCGTTGAGGACCCGGACGCCGCTCGCCAGCTCTGCTCCTACCTGCCCCAGGCCCAGATGCCCATTGACTCCTTCAAGGCCCGGGATGTGATCAGGTTGACCGGGATGATCCGGGGTGGTGACCCGGCCGCAGTGGCCGCCCGCACCGACGAGATGATTGAGGCGCTCGATATCGGCGAGTGGGCCGACACGATCGGGATGAAACTCTCCGGTGGTGTCAAACGCCTGGTCGGCTTCACGATGGTGAGTGTCTGGCCCGGTCGGGTGGTGATCCTCGACGAACCCACCAACGACATCGATCCGCGTCGCCGCCGGTTGCTGTGGGAACAAGTCAGACGCCTCGGCGATGAAGGGTCGGCGGTGTTGCTGGTGACCCACAACGTGCTCGAAGCCGAGAAGTCGGTCGACCGGCTGGCCATCATCAACGAAGGGCGGTTGATCGCCGAAGGCACCCCATCCTCGCTCAAAGCCGGGGACCGGGGGCGTTTGCGACTGCAGCTGATGATGGTTCCGGGCCGCCCCACCCCGGAGATGCCCGAGCTCGTAGAGCACCACACCCGGGTGGGCAACAACGTCATGAACATCATCAGCGAAGCCGATGCCACCGGGGGAATCCGCTGGGCACAACAGTTGATGGCCCAGGGAGTTGCTGAAGAGTACGCCCTGGCGGCCACCACCCTCGAGGATGTGTACATCCGCCTCACCGGACACAGGTCTGCCGACGGCGACGAGTCGCCATGACGTCGCCGGCGGTTTCTACCAGGTCGGCGTCCGAACCGGTGCGGTCGGGAACGGCCCACTGGTTGCGGAGCTACGTGATGATGACCAGGTGGGAGCTGGGCAGCCTCCGACTCTTGCTCCCACTGATCATCGCCCTGCAGATCGTGATCGGGGGCGGTTTCGCCCTCGGAATCGGACTGTTCTTCGATCAGATGCCGGCCCGCAACGCACTCTTCCTGGCGACCGGAGTGGCAGTCGTGACCTTGATCACCGTCGGGATGGTCCTGGGCCCGCAACTCGTCGGCAATCAAAAGGTGGCCGGAACCTACGACTTCCTCTGGTCGCTTCCGGTGCCTCGCACCACCCAGGCAGCCGCCTGGCTGACCGTCAACTCCATCATCGCCATACCGGGCATGGTGGCGGCCCTCGTCATCGCCGACTGGCGGTATGACCTGTCGTTGCAGGTCTCACCAATCATCGTGCCGGCGGTGCTGCTCACCATCGGCACGGCCACCCTGATCGGGTACGCATTCGCCCATGCCATTCCCAAACCCATGATCACCCAGATGATCACGCAATTGCTGATCTTCACCATCCTCGGTTTCTCACCCATCAATTTCCCGCCCGAAAACCTCCCGGACTGGCTGGTAGCGGTCAACGAATGGTTGCCGTTCCAGCATATGGCGGCGGTGGTCCGTGCCGCGCTCACCGACGGTCTCGTTGACAACGTCGGGGGTTCCTACCTGATCCTCTGCATCTATGCGGCCATATCGGTGATGGTCTCCGCCTGGGTGATCGGAAGGAGGCACTGATGGCCGGCCGCGATCTTCCTGTGACCTTGACGAGTGCCCTCGTGGTCGGCTCCCTGACGGTGACCACCGGGCTGCGTCGCTGGTTGCGCAGCTACGCGATGATGTTGCGGTTCGATCTGCGCGGCCTCGGGCAATGGCTGGCGTTTGGACTCGTGATCCAGGTCCTGATGGGCGCCGGGATGGCCGTCATGTACGGGTTCTATCTGGGCGACGTACCCCCGGAGGTTGGTGCCTTCATGGCAAGCGGGGTGCCGGCCATCGCCCTCATCCCCATCGGATTGGTGATGGTCCCCAACATGGTGGCCCAGCAACGCATCACCCAAACCTACGAGTTTCTGTGGTCGCTGCCGGTCCCCAGACTGGCCGCGGCAGCCTCGACGTTCACGGTCTTCACCCTCATGGCCGTGCCCGGTATGGCGATCGCCCTCGGAGTGGGAGCCTGGAACTATGGCGTGCAGCTCAGTGTCTCGCCCATGATCGTCCCGGCAGTCCTGCTCACCTCGCTGATGACCACCTCGGTCGGATTCGGCATGGCTCACGCGGTCAAGAACCCGGTCACCGTCAACTTCCTGACCAACATGATCGTCTTCTTCGTACTGCTGTTCTCGCCGATCGTTGTGCCCATCGCCCAATTCCCTGACTGGCTGGCTTCGGTTCACCGGGTCCTGCCCTTCTATCACATGGCACAGGTGATCAGGGACGCGCTCAGCAGCGGTCTCGTCACCGATGTCGGACTGAGTTACCTGGTGCTGAGCGCATGGACCATCGTCGGGTGGAGC
>DATEVB010000244.1:0-3587 GCA_035282865.1 Acidimicrobiia bacterium
AGGAAAGCCCGACCATGAGCTCACCATCCCGGCGGCGGGCGTTATCGCTCCGGAGCTCCCGCCGCAATCCAATCGATGATGGTCTGGATGTCCCCCTGGGGCAACGTCCCACCCGGCGGCATGACGATGCCTTCCGGGTGGGTCCCGGTCAACGTCTGTACCAGCACACTGTTGTCGGGATCACCCGGGATGATCGTTGGGCCGCCCTCACCGGTGTTGAGCGCCTCTTCGTAGCTGGTCCCGGTCCAGCCTCCCAACGTCCCGTGACAGCCAGCGCATTTCGCCTGGAAGATGGGAAGCACATCGGCCTCAAAGGTTGAGGATCCGGACGAGGGAGGAGGGCCTTCTCCCGTGAGGGTGCGGATGTGTTTGACCAGTTCGGCGATCTGCTGGGTGGAGAGAATATCCCCCCAGGCAATCATGGCTGTGGCCGGATGGCCGAGGTTGATGGTCTCGATGATCTGCCGGTCGGTTTGGGAAGCCTGCCAGACGGGATCGCTGAGCGAAGGCCCGATACCGCCTTCGCCGTCCGGTCCGTGACACTGCGCACAGAGCTGAACGTAGATCTCGCTTCCGCTGGCGGTTGCGGACGGAACGTCGGGCACCTCGGGAGGGAGATCAACGGGCGGATTCGCTTCCCACGATCGCAGGTAGGCGACGAGCACATCGAGCTGTTCATCGCTCAACGGACCACCAAATGCCGACCCGAAAGGCGACATCCCGAAGTTGGGTTGACCCTGCGAGATAATGGCCCGCAGCGTCTGGTCGTCGCGAGTCTTGAGGTACTCGGCAGTGCTGATCGGGGCGATGATGTCACCAGTCCGTGTCGGGTTCGAACCACCCTCGCCCAACTCCCCGTGACAGGAGACACAGTTCTGCGCAAACAGTTCCTGGCCGGCGGCGAGGTTCGGCAAGCTGGATGCCTCGGAGACATAGGTCACCAGGGCATCCATCTGCTCACCGGTGAGGATCTCACCCCAGACCGGCATCGTTTCATGGGCGCCGCCCTGCGAGATGGCGGCGACGGCCACCTCCAGCGAAGCGGCCGCCGGGACACGTTGGGCGTGACACGCGGAACAGTGCTGCGCAAAGAGACCTTCACCGGCCGGGTAGGTCGTCGGGTCTATGACGTATGTGGCCAGCGCCTGGATGTCCGTTTCCGCCAGGGTGCCACCAAAAGCGGGCATGTCCAGGTGCCCACCTCCCTCGGCGATGAGGTCGCGCAACGCCTTGTCATCACCGGAGAAAGCCACCGAGCGCCCGTGGCAGGCAGCGCACAGCTGGGTCCACAACCGCTGGCCGTCGGGAGCCGTGAGGAAATTGAGCAACTGGGCTTGCTCGCCGCTGCTCAGCAACTCGTTCCAGTTGGGGATGTCGGCTCCGGCGTGCGGTTCGAAGCCCGTCCCCAGCTCGAGAGCGCTCCGGAGATCGAGGGCGTCGGCCTCGATCAACTGGTTGACCGTATGGCATTCGGAGCACGCGGCGACAAAGACCTCGTTTCCGTTGGGAGCCAGTATGAACCCGACCAGGGCGTCGATCTCGTCTGCGGATAGATCGGAGTTCCAAGCGGGCATCCCCTCGTGGGTGCCGGCCGAGATAACGGCGAAGAGGTCCGTACCCGGAGCGACCATCACGGTCGGGCCGTGGCAGCCGGCACAGTTCTCAACAAAGAGGGCGGCCACCCGGTCGCCCTCGGCGGTGGCGCCGGCCGGGGGTGGAGCCTCGAGGAGCGCCTGCACGGTGAGAAAGGTCGCTCCCACGAGAAGCGCAACCGTGATCCCGGTCACCACC
The DNA here is from genome assembly GCA_035282865.1 of Acidimicrobiia bacterium. Taxonomy (GTDB): domain Bacteria; phylum Actinomycetota; class Acidimicrobiia; order Spongiisociales; family UBA4744; genus UBA4744. The sequence goes on from DATEVB010000244.1 coordinate 1,792, forward strand.
GGTCTTCCGGAGAAATGACGCCGGGTGGACCGGTCTGTCCAAGGCAAGAGGATCAGGAACACCAGAGCGATGACCGGCAGCACGATTACTCCGACCACCTCGAGGTTGCCGGGAAAGAACTTCAGCAATTGGAATAGGAACAGGAAGTACCACTCGGGACGGGGCGTGTAGTTGGTGTCGCTGGGATTGGCGATCTCTTCGAGGCTTGCCCCCACAAAGTAGGCCAGAGCCACCAATGCAAGGAAGACGACGAAGGCGACGACGACATCCTTGAAGATAATGTCCGGCCAGAAGGGAACCCCCTTCTTCTTTTCCTCTTCGTACTTGCGGAGGTACGCCTGGCGTTCTTCTTTGCTCTTCATGTCACTCACCCCGCTTCGGAACGGCGGTGATGCCGTTCCGGATCACGAGGTAGAGGTGGATCCCGACCAGCAACAACAAGAGTGAGGGAAGCACCCACACGTGAGCGCCGAAGAACCGGGTCAAGGTGAGCCCGGAGATCTCGTCACCGCCCAACATGATCTGACGAAGGGAGTCGCCGACGACCGGGGTGACCTCGCCGATCCGGGTACCCACCACGGTCGCCCAGTAGGCGCGCTGGTCCCAGGGCAACAGGTATCCGGTGAAGCCGAAACTGAAAGTGAGGAGGAGCAGCGCTACCCCGGTGAACCAGGTGAATTCGCGCGGGTATTTGTAGGCGCCGTACATGATCACCCTGACCATGTGCAGGATCACCAGGAGAACCATGGCGCTCGCTCCCCAGTGGTGGAGCCCGCGAATCAGCCACCCGAAGGGCAGATCATTGGTGATGTAGCTCACGCTGGCGTACGCCTCCTGCGGATCGGGGACGTAATAGAGCGTCAGCAGGATCCCTGTGACGATCTGGATCACCATCGTGACCAGCGTGGCCGAACCCAAGGTGTACAACCAGTTGATTTTCGGGATCTTCCTGAGGAACAGGGCCCTGTACTGTTCGCGCCAGCCGCTCCGTTCGTGGATCCAGTCTCCGATCTTCGTGCCCATCTCACACTTCCTTGATGAAGATCTGACCGTCCTCAACCTTGGTTTCGAAACGGTCGAGGGGCCGCGGCGGAGGTCCGGCGAGGACCGTGCCGTCCGCGGCGAACACGCCGTTGTGACAGGGACAGAAGAACTCGTTCTGGTTGTCGACCCATCGAACCCTGCATCCTAGATGAGTACATACATTCGACAGGGCAACGAAGTCGGACCCATTCTCGGTCGAGACGAACACGGCCAGTTCCTGGGTCTCGGTCAGGTACCCCGACCGCTTCTCCACGGTCGCCTTCATCAAGGTCTGGGTCCCCGTTTCCACGGACGACGCTGAACCAAGGCGAATCCACTTTTCGATGGCAGCCTGCTCCCGGGTAGGACCGGTGACGTACAACACGGCCGGGACACCAATTGCGGCGGCCATCGCGCCGGACATGACGCCTACGGATCGGGCCAGCAGTTTTCGCCTCGAGATTCCCTTCTCTTCCGCCTGAGTATCGTCACCAGCTCCAGGGGAAGAACCAGCCTCATCATCGACCGGCTGGTCGCCGTTGTCGCTCATCAGAAACCTCCCTGAGCTTGCAGACACAAGCGCTGGACCTTTATAGCAGCTGCGCTCGGATCCACCGATTCGCTCCGGGTTGAGAGGTGGAGAGCCGGAGATGGTAGAGAGGTGAACGACGTTCCTGGTGGCGGTTGTGGTGCTCATCGACGCCGGGTTGAGACGTGGACAACCGCCCTTGGGGGAGATCTCCCGGGAAGCGACCGGCCCGAACGCCGACCAC
>DATEVB010000245.1:0-2875 GCA_035282865.1 Acidimicrobiia bacterium
CTACCTGCCATCTTCACCGGCTTCCGAATTTCGGCTGGCCTCGGAGTAGTAGGAGCCATCGTCGGGGAGTTCTTTTTCCGAGGTGGCAAGGAAAGAGGTATCGGCCGCCTCCTGGCTACCTACCAGGCCCGACTCCAGATCGAGCTTCTCGTGGCTGGGATCTTCTTCTCGTCCCTGCTCGGGGTGGCCCTTTTCGTCGGATTCAGCGCTCTTTCCAATCGGGTGCTGGCTTCCTGGCGTCCGCCCCGGCCCGGTCAAATGAATGGGTGATTCGGATCGGGTTCTCCGACCTCGGCGAACTCACCGATCTAAAGTCATCCAGACCTCGAGGCCCACCCCCTGGCCCGAGCAGGAAGGATGCACATGCGTTCTCTGAGGACCGCCGCGCTGTTGTTGGCAATCGCGCTTCTTGCTGGCGCTTGTACCACCGACACTACGGAAACCACGCCCGCCACCACCGTCACGACCGCCGCACCGGCAACGGCCGCCACCACCGCGGCACCCGCGACGACGGCGGCACCCGAGGGCACGTCGCTGGTGGGGATCTGTCCCGACCCACTCATCGTCCAGACGGACTGGTTCCCCCAGCCCGAGCATGCTTACACCTACAACCTGATAGGCACCGAAGGTGTCGTCGATGCCGAAAACGGCACGTACACGGGGCCCCTAGGTGATACCGGAATCACCATGCAGGTTCGGGCGGGCGGACCCTATATAGGTTTCTCTCCGCCGACGTCCCAGTTCTACGCCGACAATGAGATCTTCATGGCCTACGTCGATACCGGAACCGCCATCCGTGACTCGCAGAGCTTGCCCGTCGTGGCGGTGTTCGCATTCTGGGAGAAGAGCCCCCAGATCCTGATGTGGGACCCGGCGGCATACAGCTTTGACAGCTTCGACGATATCGGAGCCTCCGGTGCGCCCGTCCTCTACTTCGAAGGCAGTGCCTTCATGGACTTTCTGATCGGGCGGGGCCTGCTGTCGGCGGACCAAGTCGACGCCTCTTATGACGGAGGCCCGTCGCGCTTCGTCACTGAGTCGGTCGTCCAGCAGGGGTTTGCAACCAACGAGGTGTACCGCTACGAAAACGACATTGCCGAGTGGAAGAAGCCGGTTGATTCGCTGTTGATCCACGATGCCGGATTCGAGATCTACGAGGGGACTTTGTCGGTGAAACCGCAATCGTTGACCGACCGCCGCGAGTGCCTAGAAGCGTTGGTGCCCCTGGTCCAACAGTCAGCCGTGGAGTACATGAACAACCCCGAACCGATGAACGGCCGACTCGATGAGATCGTCAAGGAGTTGGACAGCTTTTGGACATCATCGATCGGTCTCCACAATGCCGCCACCGAGGTGATGATCGACCGCGGCCTGGTCAGCGATGGACTCGATGGTTTCATCGGTGCGATGGACCCCGACCGCATCAACAGCCTCATCGACGTTTGGGTTCCCGTACTTGCGGATCTAGGCATCGAGTCGTTCAAGGAAGGCGTCAGGGCAGCTGACATCTCGACCAACGAGTTCCTCGACCCATCCATTGCCTTGGGATTCTGAGACTCCCTCCCGGGCGATCGGCGATCGATCGCCCGGGGCCTGAACAGTGACAATGATTGGAGAGCCCGACGCCGAGGAGGTGGCCAGTGCCAAAGTGCAGTTCGCTGGCCGAACTGCCGGCAGAGCCGGCCCTCCGTTGTTGTTTGCTGGTGGCGTAATCGTCGCGTGGTACTTGGTGGCGGAGATCCTGCCGGAAAGTAAACGAGTACTCCTCCCGAAGCCTCACGAGCTCTGGACCGAGGCACTCGCTCGCCAAGAGATCCGCGATGAGCTGTGGAAAGGCCTGATCAACACTACCAAAGTCTCTCTGATGGCGTTGGTGATCGCCATCGGGCTCGGCGTGCTTATTGCTACGGTGATGAGCCAGCGCCATTTTGTAGAACGGGCGCTCTTCCCGTGGGCAGTGGTACTCCAGACCATTCCGACGCTTGCGTTGGTGCCGCTCATCGGAGTGTGGTTCGGATTCGGGTTTTTCAGCCGCGTTCTGGTGGCCGTGCTCATTGCCCTCTTCCCGATCATCACGAATACCCTCTTCGGGCTTCATTCCGCCGACCCGGCTCAGCACGACCTCTTTCGTCTCCACAAGGCGAGTTCGATAACCCGGTTGTTTCGACTTCAGTTCCCGGCTGCGCTTCCGGCCATCCTCACCGGCTTTCGGATTTCGGCCGGTCTCTCGGTGATTGGAGCCATTGTGGGTGAGTTCTTCTTCGGGAGGGGCGCAAAGGGCCTCGGCAACTTGATCGACAAATACCGGGGCATCCTCGACGTTGGCAGTCTGTACACCACCATCATCATCTCTTCGGTTCTCGGTGTGACCATTTTCTCGGTCTTCACCTGGCTGATGAAGGCCGCCGTCGGTTCCTGGCACGAGTCTCTAGCGGAGAACTCGTGAGCGAGAAGGCGACGGCTGCATCAGAGTTGGCCGGGCGATTCGTCGATCGTCCAGCCATCGTCACTGGTGGAGCGCGCGGCATCGGACGGGCCATCGCCGCTCGACTGCTGGCAGAAGGTGCGCGCGTCGCAGTGCTGGACCGTGACCCCGGTCTCGAAACCTCGGCATCCGAGCTTGGCGAGGGATGCACCGCTATCTCGGTCGATCTCGGAAATGTGGAGGCGACCAGGCAGGCCGTCGGAGACGCCATCGATCACCTAGGTGGGCTTTGGTTGCTCGTGAACAATGCCGGCATCTTTGCCAAGACACCACTTCTCGAAATCGAGATGCGGGAATGGGATCAGATGATGGTGACCAACGCCCGGGCGATGCTCATCACCATGCAGGCTGCCGCTCCCCATCTCATCACGGGCGGGGGGGGCCGGGTCG
>DATEVB010000246.1:0-15238 GCA_035282865.1 Acidimicrobiia bacterium
GCGATCAACACCGCACTGGACGGCATGGCTGCGAATGGTATCGGCATAATCCGGCTCTCTGTCGTGTTGTGGTCGCCGAGCTCGAGAGGTTGGGAATCGGCCAGAGCAGCAGGAACGGGCAACGATCGCCGAGAGACGTCACAGTGATGGTTGAAGGGGGTCATTGTCGAGGCGTATGGAGCATGCCGGGGCGGGGTGCGTGCCGAGGGCTGACGTCACCGGTGCTGGCTCCTAGTCTGTGGGTGCTGAGAGAAAGGGAAGCGAATGCGTTTTGGTGCGTTCATGCCGCAAGGCTGGCGTCTTGATCTGGTCGGTATCCCAACGGCCGACCACTGGACGACGATGCTGGGGGTGGCCAAGGCCATCGAAGGCGCCGGATACGAGTCTCTATGGGTGTACGACCATTTTCATACCGTTCCCATCCCGACCCAGGAAGTCACCTACGAGGCGTGGACCTTGATGGCCGCCCTGGCCGCCACCACACAGCGAGTCCGCCTTGGCCAGATGTGTACCTGCAACTCGTACCGGCCTCCTGCTTATCTCGCCAAAGTCGCTGCTTCGATCGATGTCATCTCCGGCGGTCGCCTCGAGATGGGCATCGGGGCCGGGTGGTACGAACACGAATACGGCGGCTACGGCTTTGCCTTCCCCAAGCCGTCGGTTCGTATCGGCATGCTGCGCGAAGGCGTGGAGATCATGCAACGGATGTGGACAGAGGACCAAGTTTCGTTCGAGGGCGAGTACTACACGCTCAAAGGAGCCATTTGTCAGCCCAAACCCGACCAGCAACCTCACATCCCGTTTTGGATCGCCGGCGGGGGCGAGAAGCTCACCCTCAACGTGGCGGCCCGGTACGCCTCGTACACGAACTTCGGCCAGTCGGTTGAGGAATTCGTTGGCAAATCTGAGATCTTGAGAGGGCATTGTGAGGACGTCGGCACCGACTTCGGTGCCATCGTTCGCTCAGCCAACTTCAACACGATCTGCGAGGAAAGCGAGCAAGACGTCGAGGATCGCATCTCCTGGATCAAGGATCACTACCGGCCTTTCGTTACGGCCGAACGGCTGGAACATCTGGAGGGCATGTGGCGGGAGTTCGCCGGTACTCCCGAACAGCTCGTCGCCAAGCTGCGGCCGTGGGCCGAAGCCGGCATGACCTACGGGATCGTTTACTTTGCCGAGGCCGCCTACGACACCTCGGGTCTGGAGCGCTTCGCTCGTGAGGTCGCACCGGCCCTGGCCTAGGAGACAAGATTGACACCGCCGCCCTTTTCGCCTCCCATCAAGCCTATGAAGGCCCGGGTCCGGGAGACCCCTCCGGAACCGCCCGGGTGGGTCTACGAACCCAAGTGGGACGGTTTTCGAGCCGTCGCCTGGGGCGGTTCTGATTCCCGCCTCGACAGTCGTAATGGCAAGCCGCTGCTGCGGTATTTCCCCGAGCTGCAACCGGCCCTCCAACAGCTCCCTTCGGGAACCGTCGTGGACGGTGAAGTCGTGGTGGTCATCGACGATGTAACGGACTTCGATACGCTGCAATTGAGGATTCATCCGGCCGCTTCGAGGGTTGCCATGTTGGCAGAGGAGACTCCGGCCGAATTGGTGGCATTCGATCTGCTGGCGGACCGGGGAGAGGATCTGCGCGAGGTTTCCTATGGGGAGCGGCGCCGGCGGTTGGAGTCGCTTTTCGGCGACCTTCAACTTCCGTGGCACCTCACCCCGGTGACCGGCGACCTCGATGAAGCAACCCGGTGGTTCTCCGAATATGAGGCAGCCGGGTGCGACGGGATCATCTGCAAACAATCGGACGGTGTCTACCAAGAAGACAAGCGAGAGTGGATCAAGTGGAAGCATCGGCGCGACGCGGATTGCGTGGTTGGCGGCTACCGGGTCCACATTGACGGCGACAAGATCGGGTCGATCCTTCTCGGCCTCTACGACGACCACGGCGTGCTGCATTTCATCGGGCACTGCTCGGGGTTCAGCGATCAGGATCGGGTGGCGATCCTGGGGCAGCTCGAACAGATCCGCTCCGAGGACAGCTTCGGGGGTGGGGACTACGCGCGGGTACCCGGTCAGGAGAGCCGCTGGTCGGCCGGTAAAGACCTCTCGTGGATCCCGGTCGAGCCGGGCGTCGTGGTGCAGGTGAGCTACGACCAGCTCGAAAACGGCCGTTTCCGTCACGCCACCCGATTCGAGCGGTGGCGATCCGACAAATCAGCCGAAGAGTGCACGATGGATCAGCTGGAACGCCCGGAAGGAGCGGGGTTCAGCGAAGTGGTGGGTTGAGTTCGGTGTCCCGAGTTCCGACCTCCCAGTTCTCTTTCCGCATCTTGGAGGGTTGTACGCGGGGTGGTTCACCCGGCATCTTCGGGTAATGCGGTGGCCACGGCGCGTCGCCGATGCCCTCCGCTTCGTCGGCGGCCACCATGTCCAGTAACCCCTCCAACCGGCCGGCCGACTCGTCGATCCCTGCGGTGAGGTCTCCGACGTCGGACCAGCGATCCCGGAAGCTCATCAGATCCATGGCCTGGTGGTCGATGTCGCCGAGCTCATCCCAGTTGAACGGGGTCGATACCAGTCCCGTGTGCCGGATACTGTAGGCGCTGGCAATGGTCTTATCCCAGGCGTTCTGGTTGAAATCGATGAAGACTCCGTTGCGCTCCTCCTTCCACCAGGCCGTCGTGGCCAAGGCATGGCGGCGCTCGACCTCCCGGGCCAGGGCCAGGGCTGCTCTGCGCACCTGGTAGAAGTCCCACTCGCGCTGCAACCGGACGTAGATATGGATCCCGCGGTTGCCCGATGTCTTCGGCCAGCCGACCAGGCCCTGTTCATGCAGGAGTTCCTTGACGGCGAAAGCCACCTCCCGGGCGGCCTCGAAATCATGACCTTCGGTGGGATCGAGGTCGACGCGCAGTTCGTCCGGATGGGTGAGGTCATCGGCGCGAGCGTTCCAGGGATTCAGATCGAGGCAGTTCATCTGTGCCATCCAGATGACGTCGCTCTCGTCCAGCGGAGCGAACATCTGTCCGGGCCGCGCCGAAGGAAAGGTGACGTCCACCAGGTTGCGGGCGCCCTTGGGCCGCTTGACAAACAGCGGCCGATCGGTGACGCCACTGTTCCAGCGTTTGAGAAGGCTCGGTCGGTTTAACACGCCCCGCAGCGCTCCGGTGGCACACATGAGATAGTGCTCGACCACGTCGAGTTTCGTCCAACCCTGATCCGGGAACATGACCTTGCCCGGGCTGGTGATACGGATGGTTCTGCCTGCGGCTGCAACGGTCGTCTCGTCGGTCGCCATGACTCCAGGATACGGAAGCCATGACCATAGGTTCGATTCGAGTTCCTGGTTCTCCCCTCTTGAACTGCCTACCCTGGTCGCCATGACCCGCCACACCAAGATCATCGCCACGATGGGACCGGCGGTCTCCTCGACCGAAATGGTTCACGCCCTGGTGGCCGCCGGCATGGACGTCGCCCGCCTCAACTTCTCCCACGGCACCCACGACGACCACCGTCGGTACGCCGCGTGGGCCCGGGAGGCGTCGGCCGCCGCCGAGCGTCCCATCGCCCTGCTCCAGGACATCCAGGGGCCGAAGATCAGGACGGGCACGTTTCCCGGTGGGGCGTTGGCGCTGAACCCCGGGGATCAAGTCCTGGTTCGTCCGGGTAAAGGGATGGCGGAAGCCGGCCAAATCCTGGTCGCCTACGACCATCTCCTCGACGATGTGGATGTGGGCGATGTGATTGTTCTCGCCGACGGTTTACTGCGCCTCGAGGTCAAGGCCAAAGCCCAGCAAGGCCTGGTTGCCGAGGCCGTCCAATCCGGCGTGCTGACCGACCACAAAGGGGTTGCTTTTCCCAACTCGAAGCTGCGGGTGGGCGCCGTCACCGACAAGGACCGCCGCGATCTGGAGTTCGGTAGGCACCTCGGTGTCGACTTCGTCGCCGCCTCGTTCGTTCAGTCGGCCGCCGAGATCCAGGAAGTGGCCGAATTGGCAGGAGGCTCGACGCCCATTATTGCCAAGATCGAAATGGCGGCCGCCTACGAAAACCTCGACGCGATATTGGACGTCGCTCAGGGAGCCATGGTGGCCCGCGGCGATCTGGGCGTTCAGTTGCCCCTCGAACAGATCCCGGCGGTGCAGCGCGACATCCTCGCCCGCACCAACCGGGCAGGCCTCGTTTCGATCACTGCTACCGAGATGCTGGAATCAATGACCACCTCCATACGCCCGACGCGGGCCGAAGTCACTGATGTGACCTACGCGGTCCTGAACGGGACGGACGCAGTGATGCTGAGCGGTGAAACGGCCGTCGGGAAGTACCCGGTTCAAACAGTGGCGGCGATGAACACCATCTGCCGGGAAGCAGAGAGGTGGCCGGCATCGAAGGAAGAGGCCAGCGCCGCATTCATGGCCAGGCATTCGACCTTTGCTTCTGCGACCGCCAAGGCTGCGGTCGAAGCAGCCACAGACCTTGGTTTGAACACCATCGTCGCCTTCACCGAGACGGGCAACACCGCTCTGTTGCTCTCCAAATACCGCCCGACCGCCCAGATCATGGCGTTCACGCCCGAACCATCGACGCTGCGTCGCATGGCTCTCTACTGGGGAGTGATACCGAACAGTTTCGTCCGTCTCGATCACACCGACGTCATGATCTCCACGGCTGAGGAGACCTTGATCCGGATGGAAACGTGCGCCGTTGGTGATGGGGTTGTGATGGTGGCCGGTATTCCGCCCAACCAGCAGGCGTCCACCAACCTCATGAAGCTGCACACCATCGGCGAAGCCACCGTTTCGACCCCTCAGGGTCACTAAAGTCCTTCGGACAAGACACCGGGGAGCTTCACGGCATGGGTCAGACGATCGAGGTCAAGAGCGTCGTATTGGGGGAGGTAGCCCTCTTCGATACCGACCGGAGCCTGACGGGTCAAGACGGTCAGGGGTTCGAGTCCATCACGGCAGCCCGGAGTGGCACCGCCCTCGCCGCCCATCTCAGCGCGGCATTGTTCGGTAGCGATGCGGCCATCGACCATGTGTATGTATTGTCGAACCAAGTAACGGTCCGGCGAACCGGCGGGTGGAGCGATGAGAGCACCGGCAAGGCGGCAGTGGTCATTGCTGACTTCTTCGTCTTTTACGAGGAGAACCGTGGAGTCCCGGCGCCACCGGCCGAGGACTAACCGCCGGTCGTCGCCGTCGTATCCGTCGACGTCGGTGGGCTTTCGGTGGTCGTGGTAGTTTCCTCGACGGGGCACTCTGCTACGTGGTCCGGGTGATCGGCCGGGAGCATGCACGGATGTACCTCGACTTCGCGAGGTTGAGCCCTATACCGCACCGGCCATGACTCCTCATCCACCGTGCGGTCGGGATAGGTGATGGTGCGGGTGACGGTCACCGTCCAACCGCCTCTGCCACTTTCGAGGACCTTCTCTGTGTCGGGTTTGAGCGTCTCGTTGGCGTAGTATTCGATGGGCGGTTCGGTGGGGGCGTATCGACCCGACACCTTCGCTTCGACCACGTAGGCAGTGCCGTCACCCTCAGAGGGCACCGTCAGGTGGGTGATTCCCCCGCTTTGCTCGCCGATAACGATGCGGCCACCGTTGGCCCCGTAGAAGCTGACTGTGATCGATGTGTCGGTATGTGACGTGCGGATCAGAATGGCCGAGTCGCGGTTGTTGGCAAACTCCAGGTTGGGCGCCGGCCAGGAGATCGTCGCCTCGATGCCTTCCGGGTATCGCGAGAAGTGGTAGCTGTGGGGGGTGTGGGTGATGTCCTGGTAGCCTCCCCAGAACACTGCGTTGTAGAACGTGGTGGCAAACTGACTGACGCCGCCACCAATCGTGTCTTCCATCTTGCCCCGGATGATGGTTCCGGCCGGTTTGAAGCCGCCTGCTTCGGTCCGTTCGCCCACCAGCTCGTTGAGCGATGCGGTCTCGTTGGGTTTGACGATGGTCCCGTCGATGATGTCGGCGAACAGATGGATGTTGTCGACCCGGTTCTCACAGCAAGCGTGATAGGTCGTGAAGCGCGACACCAGATGCTTGATGCCAAGCGCCTCGGCGTCTTCCGTCGTGAACTCCGGCTCCGCTCCGTCCTGGAAGGGGAGCTTCCCCTGCCGCGATCCGGCCAGGGCGGCGCCTTCGAGGGCGGCGGTCGCCACGACGGGGTCGATGAGCGTGCCGGGCCGTCCCGGCACCACCGAAACCGTGTAGTCGTCATGGACGGCGAAGGAGGCATCGATCGGCGCTAATTCCAGGTCGGGGCGGAGGGGAGCGATCAGTTCTTCAACCAGGGCGGGATCGAACCCGATCTCCAGGCTGGGGTCGGAGTTGACCCTCAGATCGTTGGTGAGCGCCCGGGCCAGGTCTTGGACCGTGAACGTGATCGAGATGGGGGGGTCGAGGCGGGAGAGGACCACCGGCCCGGCGAGCATCTTTCTCGCTGTCTGCAACGCTTGGTCGATGTCCTCGTCGGTGAGGGCCGGTGAGCCCGGGGCGATGTCGAGGACGGCTATTTCACGGTCTCGGGTGGCCAGCACCTCGATCACCGTGGCGGCCGCCGTGTCGAGTGCCACCCGGCGTCCTGCCCTCGGATACTCGGCTACCGGAGTCACTCCGTCGACCACGATGGCTCCATCGAAGGGCGGATCCGAGATGTAGTCTCTCGACCACTCTGCCGCCACCATCGCCAGAGCTTCGTCGTCGAGACCGGCCGGCAGCTCCAGAACCTCGTCCGTGAAGAGATGCGTCCACCACCAGCCGAATTGTGTGAAGATCGAGCCCTGCCGGCCTGCCTCCAAGGCTGCCTCGGTGGCGGCGGCTTCGTCGACGAAGAAGCCGACCGTTGCCGGATCAAGGGTGAGGATGGCGCCGTTGAGTCGAAACATGGCCGAAGTCGTAACCAGCTCGTCCTCGAAGGCCTGCAGAACGGTGCGCGCTTCGTCCGGGTCTTTTCCCGACAGATCAACCTCGCCGACGTTCACATGGCGGAGCACGTCGCCGGCGTGTACCGCCCGGTCGATTCCAAATCCTCCCAGGACGAGCAGAACGACGGCCGACAGGGCCGCGAGCGCGATTACGAGGAGACGAAGGTTGCGTGACATGATGATCTGTGGCCCCGGCAGACGGCCAGTCTAGCCGCTACCGACCAGACGACCACCCGGGCCGATACCATCTGTAGGTGTTCGATTTTCCGACGGTGGCGCCCGGCGATCCGATCCGAATCTCCGCCTCGATCTTCGTTGCGTTCCGCCAGTGTCCGGATCAGGCGCTGGCCTGGCTTCAAGGTGAATGGGGTCCGGAGAGCAGGGCGGCGTTCTCGGGGGTCCTGGCCCACCGCCTGTTCGCCCGTCACCTCAGCGGGGGTCCGATCGACGCTCGAGACTTCGGCCGGGTATGCCGGAGCGAAATCGGAGGATCCAACCTCAACTACAAGCTGGGGGCACTCGGTCTCAAACCAAGTGAGCTTGGCAGGGTGATCGATGAGGTTGGCGCCATCTACGACCGGTTCAAGAGGATTCCGGCGGAAGGTTTCGTGGGTGCTGAGGTATCCATCATGGTCGAGCCGGCACAAGGGGTCACTCTGGTTGGATCCGTCGACGCGGTGTTCATGGGGGATGACGGGGTCCGGTTGATCGATTGGAAGACCGGCGAGCTGGGTGAGGTCGTCGATCAGCTTCGTTTCTATGCGTTGTTGTGGGCTCTCCAGAAAAATGAGTTGCCACAAGCCGTTGAGGCCGTGTCCGTGCAGACCGGCGAGCGGGTTTCGGAGATGCCCGACTCCGGTGTGGTGACGAGGACGGCCGGGCAGGTGGCGGAGATGGTTGGGCAACTCCGTTCCGCCTGGAACGAGGGTGCGGGCATCGAGCGGCGGGGCGGACCGTGGTGCAAATACTGCGCGTTGCTCGACTCGTGTTCGGAGGGTAGGGCGGCCACCCGCCTCGGCGTTTGAGAAGGAGTCTTCAGTCGGTGGGCCTATCGGGCCGCCCTCTTGGAAATCGGTTAGTGGCAGATGCCGGTGACTCAGTCGTCGTCGTGCTCTTTGATGTCGGGTTTGAGCACGCCGTCGTCGCAGTCAACCTGCAGTCTGGATTCGTGGTCGCCACCTGCTTCTTCGAACTTGATCTCGAGTTCGTCGGGTCCGGCCGATTCGATATCAACCTGATAGCCGGGGTTGGGAGCGTGGGTGGCGAGGGTCACTGCGTCATCGGCGCACCACACCGTTGCCCAACCCCCGGTGAGATAGAAGGTCTCCTCCTGGTGGCCGATGGTTGTGGTCGTCGTTGACGAAGTGAGGGGCACCGAGGTGGTGGTCATTTGTGGTGGGGCGGTGGTAGTGGTCTCCGCTTGCGTGATGGTTGTGGAAGTGGCCGCGGTTTGGGAAGTGGTCGTCGTCGTGACCGCCGTCCTGGGCGTCGTCGTTGGGGTGGTTGTCTCCAGGGCGAGCGTGGTCGCGACCCTCGACGGGCGATCGGTCACCTGATCGCGGACCAGTGCTACTGCCTGTGACGCCAGCAGCGTTGCCATCGACGTGGCGACGACCCAAGCGGTCACCAGGCCGACTCTTCTTCTGTTCATGCCTCAAGTATGGACGAGGAGAATACTCAGTGAGCCTAAGCGACGGTTAAGGGCGTGCTAAACCCTTTGATTGGGCAGGTGGATCAGGGTTCTCGCAGTATCGTGACGTCATGGCCGCGGTGTTGATCATTGAGGATGAGCAGAGGATTCGCGAGACGCTGTCTCGCCGGTTGGCGGAGCGAGGCTACGACGTCGACTCGGCCGGCGCCGGGCTGGCCGGTCTCCAGTCGATCGTGGAGCGGGCTCCCGATGTGGTGGTCCTCGACTTGGGGTTGCCGGATGTCGATGGACGAGAGGTCCTCAAGATGATCAGGGCGGTGAGTGCCGTCCCGGTCATCGTTGCCACCGCCCGCGACGACGAATCCGAGATTGTGAGGGTGCTCGACGCCGGAGCCGACGATTACGTGGTCAAGCCCTTCTCGGCAGAACAACTCGAGGCGCGGATCCGGGCGGTGCTGCGACGGGTAGCCGGTGAAGACATCGGTGCGACGATCGAGGTTGGAGAACTGTCCGTCGATCGTCAGGCTCGGGAAGCGCGGCTGTCCGGACGTGACCTCGAACTCACGCGCAAGGAATTCGATCTTCTCCTCTACCTGGCCGAACGGGCCGGGACCGTGATCGGTAAGCGAGAGCTGCTGGCCGAGGTGTGGCGTCAACCCTACGGCGGGGCAGACAAGACGGTCGACGTTCACCTGTCCTGGTTACGGCGGAAGCTGGGCGAGTCGGCGGCTGAACCTGCCTATCTGCACACAGTGCGGGGGGTCGGCGTCAAGCTGACCCTCCCCGGGTCGTGAGGCAGCGGCTCGCACTCGTTTCGGCGGCCGTTACCGCCATGGTGGTGCTGGCTTTCGTGATCCCACTGGCGGGATTGGTGCGGTCATTGGCCAGAGACCGGGTCCTGGTCACTGCCGAGCGGGAGGCGCAAACGCAGGCGCAGGCGCTGAGCGTCGTCCTGCCCGAGGCGGGTATCGAGGGAGCCCGGGTGCTGGTCGGTTCGGGATCATTGCCGAACGATGAGCAACTGACGGTGGCTTTGCCGGACGGGACCATGCTGGGCGCCCAGGTTGGGCTGGACGACCATTTTGCCAGAGCCGCACAAGGTGAAGCTTTTCGCCAGGCGGTTGCCGGAGGCGAGGCCATCTTCGTTCCCGTGTTCCTGGCCGGTGAACCGTCGGCTGCGGTTGTGCGGGTGTTCGTGACCCAGGAGGAGCTGACCAGGAACGTTGGAGCGTCGTGGGCCGTGCTGGCTGCCCTGGGGATCGCCCTGGTCGGGCTGGCCGCTTTCGTCGCCGACCGTTTAGCTCGCTCGATTGTGAAACCGGTTCAGGTCCTCTCGACGGCGGCGCATCGCATGGGGGAGGGCGACCTGAACGTCACGGTCGAACCGGCCGGACCACCCGAAGTGGTTGAGGTCGGGCACGCCTTCAATCGGCTCGGTTCGCGAATCCGCCACCTGATTTCCCAGGAGAGGGAATCCGTCGCAGATCTGTCCCATCGCCTGAGGACCCCACTGACGGCCCTGCGGCTCGATGTGGGGGCGATCACCGATCCGGAGTTGGCCAATCGGCTGACCGAAGACCTCGACGACCTGGAACGGACCGTCGATCATGTCATTCACGAAGCGCGTCGAAACGTGAGGGAAGGCCCCGGTGTTGTCGCCGATGTGGCAGAGATCGTCCGCGACCGGCTCGAATTCTGGGGAGCTCTCGCCGAGGACCAGGGAAGGCAATGGTCGAGCCACATCGATGC
Source organism: Acidimicrobiia bacterium (assembly GCA_035282865.1). GTDB lineage: Bacteria > Actinomycetota > Acidimicrobiia > Spongiisociales > UBA4744 > UBA4744. The sequence goes on from DATEVB010000246.1 coordinate 10,331, forward strand.
GGGGCCGCTCCGAACGGCCGCCCACGCCGGCGATATTGCCGCAGCTCTCGATGCCCTTTTGGGGAATGTGCTGGCGCACACGCCGGACGGAGCACCCTATTCGGTCGACCTTCACCGGGACGGGCGCTTCATCGTCCTGACGATCGAGGATCAGGGGCCCGGCTTTCCGGATCCGGCAGTGATCGAGCGGGGGGCCAGTTCCTCCGGATCGACCGGTCTTGGCCTCGACATCGTGCGCACAACCGCCGAAGCAAGCGGTGGAGGTCTAGATATCGGTCAGACCGCCGGTGGGGGAGCCCGGGTGATTGTTCGATTCGGGTATACCGACCTTTGATCGCTCAACCGGCCTCGGAGCGGAGGTGAACCACCGCCGCGGATGACGGTTCCTTGGCGCCGGAGCGGTCGATCTCGTGGCTGATCTCATCGACCAGGAAGAGCAGTTCCGAGCGGATCTGTTCGAGGGAACCGTGCACGTTCTCGACCGAGGTCTTGATGTCGGTCAGAGACCGGCGGTTGTTCGTGAACAACTGAGCGAGCTGGCGGAGCCGCTGCATTCGGTCCTGGAGGAAACCCCGGTCGATGTCGGAAGTTCGACGGTCCGTGCTCTGCCCGAGCATCATCTCGGCAAGCCGTAGCGCCACGGCCAGCATGGTGCCGTCGCCCTCATCGACGATCAGGATCCGTTCACCGAAGACGCCGAGCGGTCCCACCTCTTTGGGGAAGGCGTCGCGGGCCGAAACGCAGATTGCGAAGTCGGCAGAGCGGTTGGCCAGTGCTCGATCCAGTTCCTCGAGGATCCCGTCCTTACCCGTCAAGTTGATCCGGGCCGTGTTCTTGGCCTCGATGACGATGCTGCGGCCGGAGCGGAGGGTGATGACGAAGTCGCCCACCAATGTCTCGGCTCCAATGTCGCCTTTGACCCGTCCGGTCCGCTCCACGACGCATCCGGAGCTCCGCACCGTTTCACGGAGGGCGTCCTCGATGGCGTCCTCGTAGTCGAAACCCTTGCGAGTGCCCCGGTCGGCTTCGGTTTGCTTGCCGCGCTCATGCATGAGGAGGTCGCGTAGCTCCCCGAACCGCTCGTCGATCGATTTGGAGAGGCGGCTCAGCGCAGACCCGTCTGCATCGGGATCCAGCACACCTCGCAAGCGAGCCTCGAGCATTCCATCTGGACCGAGGAGATCGTTGACCTGGTCCAAGAATCGGGCGGTGTGACTGTCTGTGAAGTCGGGGTTGAAACTGCGCAGGAATCCGTCCCGCCATTGGGTGAACTCGTCGAGAGCGCGGGCGACCATCGAAGACCGTACGTCGGGGTCGAAGTGCGCGCCGAATGCCTGCCGGGCGGCGGCCAGCACTTGTTCGACTTGGAGCCGGGCTTCGCCGGTAACCTCGTCGACGGAACGGCGCACACGTGCGTCGACCTCGGCGAGATCGATGCCCAGGCCCATCGTCAGCAGACCCCGTGCACCGACTTCGAGCACCCGGCGCACCATGTCGACCCGTCGTTCGTCCGGTTGGACGCTCAACAGCTCGGCCAGGACGCCGTCGTCGACCTCTAGTCCGTCGATCGTGACCGCGGTTCCGTCGATACTTATCTGCGCCATGAGGTCAATGTATCGGGAGGGTATGACAGGTTTGGGTATTTGCCGTGTGGGACAATCCACACCCATGTCCACGCAAGTAGCACCATCGGCGGCGCTGAGGGCGTCGCTCGACGCTCTGGCCGAGCGTGTCGAGTCGACATCGTTCAACCTGCCCGCCAACGAGCATGCCAAGCGTGAGGCGCTGCGAATCGATCTGGCCTGGACAATCCGCCAGTACCTCCTTCCCCGGCTGAGCGATCTCGACGCCCCCCTCCTGGCCGTTGTCATCGGCTCGACGGGGAGCGGCAAATCTACCGTGGTGAACTCGCTCGCCCAGCAGCGCATCAGTGATCCGGGCCTACTTCGGCCCACCACCCGGGTGCCGGTCGTATGGACCCATTCCGATCATGCGCACCGTTATCAGGAGGGTTTCCTGACGGGGTATGGCACGGCGGTCGACGCTGCCCACCGAATGCGGGTGGTCGTTTCCGACCATGGCCTGCTGGAGGGGGTGACCGTGCTGGACGCGCCCGATTTCGATTCCGTCGTCGAGGGTCATAGGGAGATGGTCGAGGATCTTCTGGCGGTGGCCGACCTGACGGTGTTCGTCACCTCGGCCCAGCGATATGCAGACGCGGTTCCCTGGGAATTCCTCGAGCGCGCCCGGCGGCGGAGGCTTCCGATCCTCTTCGTACTGAACCGGCTTCCGGCGGAGGACGCCGATGAAGTGGTTGACGATTACCTCGACCGTCTCACCAAACGAAGGATCATGTCCCGGGCCGAAGCTCCTACCATCCTGCGGATCCCGGAACAGCCCATCGTGGCAGCGCACGGCGGGTTGCCCGCGGCATCCGTCGCTTCCCTCCGAGACACCCTGGAATCCATGTCCGATCGCGGGCGCCGACGGCGGGTGGTGATTGCCGCCACGCAGGGTTCGGTCCGAGACGCGGTCGAGCGGGCCACGGACCTTTCCGCCGAGATCGAGGACGAGGTCCGACAGGTCGGCTCCCTTCGTCGCGCCGCCCGGCGGGCCTATCAGACTCAGGCAGCGGAGATTGCCGAGTCGCTCCGGGGCGGAACGCTCATACGGGGGGAGGTGCTGCGCCGCTGGCAAGAGTTCCTCGGGACGGGCGAGCTCCTCAAAGTGCTCACCGAGGGCGCCGGTCGGGTTAGGCAGTGGGCAACCAGGGTGTTCGGGGGAACTCGACGAGTCGAGGAGATAAGTGACGAGGCGGGCGAGGAGATCGTCGCCGCAGTGGTCCGCCGGGCTGATCTGGCTGCCGGTTCCACCGCAGCCGCATGGGAGCTCGACGAGGCCGGCAAGATGCTGCTCACCTCAGCGGGTCGAGAGCTGTGGCATCACGATCGGGCGACTCCCGAGCGAGCCAGGACGGCGATCGAGGACTGGCTTGCCGAGCTGGGCGAACTGATCACCGAACAAGGTGCGGGGAAACGTCGCTGGGCGCAGGTAGCTTCTTTCGGGGTCAACGCCACGGCTCTCGTCGTGCTGCTGGCCGTCTTTGCCCAGACCGGGGGGATCACCGGTGCAGAGTTTGGTGTGGCAGCCGGCGCTGCCGCAGCCCAGCAGAAGATCCTCGAGCATGTTTTTGGAAGCGCGGCGGCGCGCTCGCTCATCGAAGAGGCTCGGGGGCGGTTGGTTGCCGCCCTCGGGCAGGTGCTGGCTCAGGACGAGCGCCGGTTCGCCGACATCACCGACGCCTATGCCGCCGACGAGGGTGCGGCCCATGCCATGCGATTGGCCGCTGACGAGGTACGCACCAGGGCGGGGGAGTTCTATGGCCGTTGACCTCACGGAAGCTCTCGAGGCGCTCGACCTGGCCGTAGCCAGGGCCGCTGGAGTGGTCGGCGACGAAGCCGTCCTGCCCTATGCAGCGGTTTCTCTCAACGCACGGCGGCGCACCGGATTCCTCGGCCATACGGTGGTGATTGCCCTGGGAGGAGGAACCGGCGTGGGAAAATCCAGCCTCCTCAACGCCCTGGCCGGGACGACCGTCGCTCGCACCGGAGCATTGCGACCTACCACCAATGAGCCACTGGCCTGGATCCCGGCGGATCCCGAACCCGGCCTGGTTCGGCTGCTCGACGATCTCGGCATCGCCGACCGGATCGGTCAGTCGAGTCAACCGCACCTGGCCGTTTTGGATCTGCCGGACTTCGACAGCGTCGTGGGCGAGCACCGAGCCACCGTCGAACGGCTGCTGCCGAGGGTCGATGCGGTCATGTGGGTCGTCGACCCTGAGAAATACAACGACCGAACCATCCACGCCGGTTATCTGCAGCCCCTGGCCGGCTATCAAGGCCAGTTCGTGTTTGTGTTCAACCAGATCGATCGTTTGGCAGACGACCGGGAACTCGACACCCTGCTGGCGGACTTCGAGCAAACGTTGTGGTATGACGGTATTCCCCAACCCGTTGTCTTTCCGCTGTCGGCCGCTCCGCCCCACTCCCCGCCATCCGGTCTCGAGCCCCTCATTCTCTTTCTCGCCGAGAAGCTCGACGCCAAACGGGTGGCGACCAGGAAGCTCATGGAGGATCTGCGCCGGGCCGGTCATGGCCTGGCTGAGATGACGGGTGTGACCCCCGGAGTCGGATTGGAGTACGACCGGAGGTGGGAGGAGGCATCGGGCCGTACGACCAGTGTCCTGGCCGACATGATGGCCGGACCGCAGGTGGCGGCCGCCGCCGAAAGGGCGGGAGTGAAGGTGGCCCGACGATTGGCCGGGGGACCCCTCGGGCGAATGGCCGCCGGGATTGGCCGGAGTCCGGTCGGTCGAGCTCTTGGTGCCGGGCGCGAAGGAGATGCCGTCGTGGAAGAAATCCGGAGGTGGGAGGGGAGAGCCGGACTGGAACGGGCTCTCGCTACGCTCGGCGAGCTGGTGACCGACCTTTCCTTCCAAGCCGGCGGCGCCTTCGGGGGGCGGCTTCGGCAGGAATTCGGCGATCAGGATGTCCAGCGTCGAGTGCGCAGCGCCATCGAAGGGACCATGGCCAATGTGCCAGAGCCGGGGGTGCCGCCTCCGGCCCGGTGGTGGTCGATGGCCGGGTTCATCCAGTTGTTGTTCTTCCTGACGGTGATCGGATGCGGCGTATGGATCTGGGCGCGTCCCGGTACGCTCGAGCGGGGCACCTGGCCGTGGCCGGTGATCGTGGCGGTGGTGGTGGTCTTGCTCTCGATCGGCGTGGGTGCGCTCGTGCGGCGCAGCGGAGGGAAGGCCGGCCGGGCAGTAGCGAGGTCATACCATCAAGCTGTGGAAACCGAATTGGCCACCCAGCTGGCCAGGAGGATCGGTGTGCCCATTCGCAC
>DATEVB010000247.1:0-4794 GCA_035282865.1 Acidimicrobiia bacterium
CACCGCCGCTACTGCCGCCGCCGATCCCGGCTGCCCTGCATCCACACCTCAACAGCATGTCACTCCTTTTCGTCCAACCGGTCGTCGAGTCCGAGCCGCTCGGCCAGAGAGCGCAGCTTGGCCACCAGCGGGTCGGGCACCGGCACACCGTCCTGTCTGCGTTCAGCCTCGATGGCGGCCGCCCGCTCCCCTGCCAACCGAACCGGGTCGTCGGTCATCGATTCCGACCCCCGAAACACTCTCAACTGACGGTCCATCTCTCCTTTGAATTCCTCGAGGCTCAAGAAAAGGTCGGGCCGGATCACCACTATGGCCTGACCGGTGTTGGCCGGGACGTCGTACACCGCCCGGTGGTCGAGTGTTTCCCGGCCGAAAGCCGCTCCGTTGATGATCCCCGCCAGCACCCCTATCGCGAAATTCAGACCCGAGCCCTTGTAGCCACCGATCGGCATGAGAAAACCCTCATCCGCCCGCTCCGGATCGGTGACCGGCTCGCCATTCATGTCGATAACCCAGCCCTCCGGCATTGGTTCTCCTGCCAGCGCTTTCACCTTGATCGTGCCGTGGGAGGCGACGGTAGTGGCGATATCGAGCTGAAAAGGAACTTCGTTCCCGGCGGGGATGGCCACTGCGACCGGATTGGTACCCAGCAGCCGTTCCCGTCCCCCCCAGGGCGGCATGACGTTGGCGCTGGCTACCGCGCAGTAGATGCCGATCAGGTCTTCTCGCATCGCCAGGGCCGTGTACACCCCGGCTGCGCCGGCGTGATTGGACCGCCACGTTCCCACCCATGCCAAGCCGGAGGTCTTCGCCTTCACGATCGCCGTTTCGACGGCCAGGGTCATGACCACCTGGCCGAGCCCGTTGTCCCCGTCGACCAGGGCGCTGACCGGCGTCTCATGCAGGATCCGAATATTCGGCCTGAGATTGATGCCGCCCGCTTCGATCCGCTCGGCGTAGAGGGGAAGGCGGATGATCCCGTGACCCGTCCTGTCCCGCAGATCGGCTTCCACCAGTCGGCGGGCAGTCACCCCGGCATGCTCGTCGAGCACACCAAGCGCCACCAGAACCTGAGCGGTAAACTCTTCCAGCCGCGCCACGGAGAATCTGGTGCTCACTGGGTCGGCATCACATGCGGACGGAGGCGGCCAGCGCCAGTTGGGCCGCTTCCCGATCGAGAGGCAGATCGACGACCTGGTTTCGCTCGGCCGAAAGGTCGGCGGCAACATATACTTCCATCGCCAGCCGGGCCTGAGCCGGGGTGACCATAACCGCACGATCGAAGGCGACCGCCTCGAGGAAGTGGACCGTCTCCCGTTCCATCGGCCCTGCATAGACATGCTCAACGAATTCACCCGGCATGGTCGAAAGCGGGAACACCACACCATCGGACATCGTGTTCATGACGATATCCTTGTGGCTGTCATCCAAGAGCAGCGCACCTTCGCTCCCGATGAACTCCATCCAGGTGGACGAGAAGTTTGGATACCCCGGCGGTAGAATCCAGCCGGCACCGATCGTTACCACGACCCCATCGTCCATGGTTATCACGATGGACATGAAGTCGGCCACGTCGTACTTAGGTTTTTGTACCTTCTCAACCGCCTGGGCGTAGACCCGGATGGGTTTTCTCGGCTCGAGGGCCCAGAGCGCGAAATCGATGTCGTGGGTTGCTTCCATCGCGGCCGGCGACAGCTTGATACGACCGCCGATCTTGTCAGCCAGCTTGCGAGTAATGTGCCGGCTGATCAGAACGCTGACCGGCTCCCCTAGCGTGCCGTCGCCCAGGCTCCTTTTCACCAGCGCTTGCTTGACGTTGAAACGCTGCGAGTACCCGATCGTGAATTTGAGTCCCATCCGCTCGGCGATCTCAATCAACTCATCTGCTTCGTCCAGAGTCAGCGCCATCGGCTTCTCGAGCAGCACGTGCTTGCCTGCCTCGAGGGCAGCTTTGGTCATCGGATGGTGAGTCGTCTCCGGGGTGGCAGAGATCATCACCGCCTCGACATCCGGATTGGCCAAGATCTCCTGATAATCGCTGGTGGCAAGCAAAGGATTGGTTTGGGCGGCCACTTCTCTGAGGCGGTCTGGGTCGGATTCGGCGATGGAAAGGTTCCGCACCAAGGGACTGTTGGCGGCAGTCACGGCCCTGATCCCACCGCACCATCCGGTTCCGATCACACCTACATCGATCTGTCGCATGTTGTTTCCTTTCGGGTGCTTTCCACTCTTCAGTCTTCGAATAGCTCTGCCGGGCCGACCGGAAGCGTCACCGCCCGTCCCCTCCGGGCAGAAAGGTCCATGGCCATGGTCAGCATCAAGTTGCGGTGTCCGTCGAAGGCCGTTGCGTGAGGAGTATTGGCCCCCTTGAGCAACCGGTTGTACCAGGTCATCGTCTCTTCTCGCATCGGACCCCACAGCATGCCGTCGGAGAGGTCTCCGGGCGGATAACTCCCGATGAAATCGATGTGGCGGGGAGCACCGGCGGCAAACCCCTTCGGCTGATACCCGGCCCCCTGGGGAATCTCCGAAGCGAGAATGACGTCCCGATGCGTGTCTTCGATATCGATGATGCCTTTGGTGCCAACGATCCCGATCTCGAGCCCGTAGACGGCCCCCGGCCAGATGATGGGAAGCGCCCAATTGATGTTCATGCTAAAGACCGTGCCGTCGTGCATCGTGATGATGCCAAAAGTGAAGTCTTTCGTCCCGATCTCCCCCAGGCTCTGGTCCCCGGAACGGGCATAGACCTCCACCGGTTCCTTACCCTCCATGAGCCACATACACATGTCGAGGCTATGGGTCCCCGACACCACCATCGGAGTCAAGAACCGCTTCTCCGGTGTCCTGGCCAAGGTAGCGATCGGTACCATCCTGTTCATGAAGGCCCGGGTGACGACACTGGTGACCTCGCCAATCTGACCGTCGCGTAGCCGCTGCTTGGCGGTCAGGAAACGGCGCCGGAACCTCTGTGTGTATCCAATGACTGCGTCGACTCCGTTTTCTTGAATGGCGCGCAGCACCTTCTCCGATTCGAATGGATCCGTCGCAAGAGGTTTCTCGATAAACAGCGGGTGCCGGTACTCAACCGCCGCCAGGATCGGTTCGACGTGCTCGTTCTCGTCGGTTGCGACGATGACCGCGGTGACTTCGGGGCGGGCGAGCAGTTCTTTGAAGTCGCTCGTCACAAAATCGGCGTTGGTGTCCTTGGCCAGCCTTCCGCCAACCTCTTCGTCGATATCGCACAGGCCGAGCCACGCGACTGCAGGATGCTCTCGCGCCAGCTGTGCTCGAATCCGGCCGATGGTACCGCAGCCAATGATGGCCAACCCAATGCCGTCCATGATTCTCCTCGGCTCGAGACTGCCAGCATCCTATACGAACAACGGCCGCCAGGGAGAAGGCAGTATCGCCGATTCCGTACTTCCCGGCCAGGGTTTTTCTCGCCCCGGAACCTGAGCACGACAGAGATCGCATTGGATTTCTAGCATGGCGCGACCCGAAAGAAGCAGTGGAGGAGCGATGACGTTTACCACCGAGACCATGGACGGGATGAGAATCGACTGGGACGTGCCGATCGAGATGAACGACGGTCTGGTCGTGCGAGCCGACGTGTTTCGCCCCATCGAAGACGGTCGCTATCCGGTCATCTTGAGCTACGGCCCCTACGCCAAAGGCCTTTCCTTCCAGGAGGGGTATCCCGACCAGTGGAAACGGATGGTCTCCCAGCACCCGGACGTTGCGGAAGGTAGCTCCAACCGATATCAAAGCTGGGAGGTGGTCGACCCGGAGAAGTGGGTCCCGGCCGGATACGCCTGTGTGCGGGTCGACTCCCGCGGTACAGGTCGGTCACCCGGCTACGTGGATCATTTCTCGCCGCGGGAAACCCAGGATTTCTATGACTGCATCGAATGGGCGGCCGTTCAACCCTGGTCGTCCGGGAAGGTGGGACTCAACGGAATCTCTTACTACGGCATCAACCAGTGGCATGTGGCCAGTCTCCAACCTCCTCACCTGTCGGCCCTGTGCGTTTGGGAAGGCGCCGCCGACTGGTACCGGGACATGACCCATCATGGGGGGATCCTGTCCACCTTCTGGGCCAATTGGTACGACATGCAGGTCAAGACCGTCCAGTACGGCCTTGGTGACCGCGGGCCAAAGAGCCCGGTCACCGGCGCCAATGCCTGCGGCGACGAGAACTTGTCGGACGAGCAACTGGCCGCCAATCGCCAGGACTTCGGCGCCGAAATCCTCTCCCATCCACTCGACGACGAATACCATCGGGACCGCTCTCCTCAATGGGACCGGATCACGGTCCCGCTCTTGACCGCCGCCAACTGGGGCGGTCACGGTCTGCACGCCCGCGGCAATTTCGAGGGCTTCACCCGATCGGCCACCAATCAGAAGTGGCTCGAGGCGCACGGGATCGAACACTGGACACACTTCTACACCGATTACGGCCGGGAACTGCAGCAACGGTTCTTCGATCACTTTCTCAAAGGTGAAGCTAACGGCTGGGACCAGCATCCCCGGGTGCAGTTGCAAGTCCGCCACCCGGACGAGCATTTCGAACTGCGCTGCGAAGAGGACTGGCCGGTCCCCCGCACGCGCTGGACCAAGTTTTACCTGTATCCCGACCTCACTCTCCACCGTCAGCCGACGCTCGAGGCGGCCGAGCTTCAGTTCGAGGCGTTGGGCGACGGGCTGCGGTTCACGTCGGAGCCGCTCACCGAAACAACCGAATTCACGGGGCCGGCGGCCGCCAAGCTGTGGATCTCCTCGAGTACCGAGGAC
>DATEVB010000248.1:0-10625 GCA_035282865.1 Acidimicrobiia bacterium
TCATCCGGGACGAGATACCCCCATTTGACGCCCGGCTGACTCCCGCCCGGCTCATGGGCGCCATCGTTGAGTGCTTTCGCCACTATCCGGGAATGCAGAGAAGCAACCATCCCCAGGTCTCGTTCGCTGCCATCGGCCCGAACACCGGCCCAGTCACCGCCGGCCATTCGCTGGAAAATCCGCTCGGCGAAGGCTCACCCCTGGCCCGCCTCTACGACCTGGGCGGCCGGGTCCTGCTGCTGGGCGTCGGTCACACCAACAACACAGCCCTGCACCTCGCCGAGTATCGGGCCGATTATCCCGGTAAGGAATGGACGGCCCAAGGGGCACCGGTCACCATCGATGGGAAGCGGCGCTGGGTCACGTTCGGAGATCTCGAAGGAGACGACTCGGACTTCGCGGAGATCGGGACTGCTTTCTCTGCATCCGGAGCCGAACGGGAAGGTCGGGTGGGGAACGGAACAGCGCGCCTCATGGGAATCCGGGACCTGGTCGACTTCGGCGCCGCCTGGATGACCGTCCACCGGACCGCCGGTCGCTAACGGGCCCTTCGCCTTGGCCCGGCAGCCAGGGCCTTCTTCAAGCTGCGGCCGTCGATGATCCCCTCAGCCAGAACCAGACCCGAAGGACCGAGGACTACCGGGATCCGATCGGAGTACTCGGCCAGCAGGGCCGGATGGAAGTCGATATTTCGGATTTCCACGCCCGCCCCAACCTGCGCCGCCAGCCGCCGGACCAGGGGTTCGGCCTCTTCGCACAGATGGCATCCCGATCGGGTGAGAAAAACCAGAGAAAAATCGCTCAAGGTCCCTCCAGACCCTCCGATACCACCGTTGGATGCGAAAGCGTCCAGCCGAAGGGCTCCCACCCTTCCGCGACGCGGGGGGCGCGGTTGGTCATTCGTCGTAACCGACCTTAGGCACGTTCAATGACCTAAGGTTTCAAGGTAAGCCTCCCAGCCCGCCCCAACGACGAAGACCGACGGTCCCCCACCTTTCAGTGAGGCCCCCGATACCCGGGGGCCTCACTACGTTGGTATCCTCACGCACCGCCCAACCAAAGGCATCGTGCGCCCGGCCACCACCGTCGTCATCCTCATGCTCCTGCTGCTCATTGCCGTAGCCGGCATCATCTTGGTCGTGCAGCTGCTCTTCCCCTGAGGCGGTCCGGTCTGTCCCGGATGACCCGGCAGATGCCATCGAGGATGTCCGGTCTCCTCGGGTCCGATCGAGCTCAGGCCGGCGAACTGAACGAAACCGCCGTTCCTTCCGACAGCCCGAACCATTCGTCGGCCCTTCCCTCCCGAACAGCCAGGGCCATGAGACCGTAAGAATCCACGTGGGCGAGCGGCTTCCCCGGCTCCACCTCCCCGTAGGCCACGACCCACGGCACGACATGGTGGCGGTTCCCCACCTTGACGGTCAGGTCCGATCCAGGCTGGACGCCGAGCCCAGACAACTCCTCGGGACTGACATTGGTCTGGGCGTTTCCGAAGCGATCGATCCACCATGCCTGACCGGAGAGCACTCCTCCTTCGAGGTCGGAGAGGGGGAGTATCAAGGGCATCACTTCGGCCGGATCAACCTCGCTACCGAGGTCGGAGAGCTTCGCCTCGCCGGTGGCCAGCACCGCCGCCGCCGGACCGAAGCGGTCCCGGCCATCGAAGGTAGCCCCTTCGCTGGGGATGACCAGATCCGGGTTCTCGATCGCAACGATGCGAGTGGCGCCTCCCACCATGGCGACGGCCGGAGAAAGCAGGCCGTTGTCAGGACCGACGAAGAACCCCCACGGTGTCTCCGCAGCAATCGGAGTCCGGGAGGTTCCTACTCCTGGATCGACCACAGCCAGGGCAACTCCCTGCGGCAGGTATTGAATCGCCCGCATGAGGGTGAGGGCTCCGGCTCGCACATCACCCGGCGTTACACCGTGCGTGATGTCGATCACCCGGCTGTCCGGTGCGATACGGGCCAGCACTCCGTGCACCACCCCGACGAATTCGTCCTGGTAGCCGAAGTCGGAAAGAAACGAGATCGGAAGGCTCATGACCGAAGAGGTTATCGGAGAATCGAGTCTCGAGTCACGAGTGATAGCGGACCTCCTCCGGTTCGGCTCCAGAGCCGGATCACCTCCCCCAAACTGCGCCGCCTATCGGGCGTCGCCGGGAAGGACCGGCCGGGCCGAACAGAACCTGGACCCGGTTTGTTCCCGGGTGATCCGATAGTTCTGCAGCACTCGGTACCATTCCGCCGGTGAACGACAATCCACACGACCTTCTGGTGGAACGGCTCATCGAAACGCGTGGCGTCATCATGCTGATCGGGGCGCCCGATACCGGGAAGACAACCCTCGCCCGGCAGCTGTTGGCGGCCAGCATCGAGGACGGCCGTACCGCGGCTTACGTCGACGGCGACGTCGGCCAGACCATGGTCGGACCCCCGGCCTGCGTTGGCTTGAAGTGGGTGCGGTCCCAAGAGGACATGGAGCACATCAGCGAGGCCGACGAGCTGCGGTTCGTCGGATCCATCTCACCGGAGCGGCTGGTGCTTCAAGAGGTGCTGGCGACGGCGACGCTGGTCGATGTGGCGCGCCAGCAGGCGGATTTGATCATCATCGATACCACCGGCGCCGTTTCGGGCGTCACGGGACAAACCCTCAAGTACCACAAGATGGAATTGTGCCGACCCGATGTCGTGGTTGCCCTCCAGCGTGGCAGTGAGATGGAGCCGATGGTTGGTCTCCTCCGTCGCTTCTTCTCGGCGGAGGTCGAGCTCACCAGCGTGCACCCCGATGTCATTCCGGTGTCACCGGAAGAACGCCGGTCTCATCGGGCCAAACGGTTTGCCGAAGCCCTGACCCCACCGCTCAATCGGTGGCGAGTACGGCCAACCGTGTTTGCTCCGGCACTGCCAACCGGTCTCGATCTCTCCCGGCTCGACGGCATGCTGGTTGGAGTCCACGACGGGACCGGCCGTTGTCTGGGCCTCGGCGTCCTCGAGCATGAGGACGATGGCTTGCGAGTCCTCACCAACGTCGGCGAGGTCATGAAAGGGCTGCGGCTCGGTTCGCTCAAGATCGAGCTCGGCACCTTCGAGACCACCAGCGCCAATCTTCGCGAGATCATGTTCGGGCTCGATTTGTAGAACTCGGCCTCAAGAACCGATCATCTTCCTGCCGATACTCACAGTGGTATATCAACCACGTTGAGTGAGGTAGAGGGGACATGATTCGCAAGGCCGCCGCGCTGATAACCGCGATCCTGCTGGCGGTGGCCACCCAGGCGACACCGGTCCTCGCCTCACCCGGTGAAGAGGCGAGCTTCGTCAGCCTCATCAACCAGGAACGCGCCGACCGCGGCCTGACCACACTCGAGGTCTACTGGGATTTGGTCGACGATGCCCGAACCCACTCCGACCTCATGAGCGATGCCGACCGCATCTTCCACTCTTCGAACCTGGCCGGCGTGACGACGGGGTGGTCGGCGCTCGGCGAGAACGTCGGTGTCGGCCCTGCGGTCGGCATTCTCCACGAGGCGTTCATGAACTCGGCAGGTCATCGAGACAACATCCTCGGCGACTGGGACACCGTGGGCGTGGGTGTGACCAACAGCGCCCAAGGGTACATGTTCGTCACCGTGGTGTTCATGAAGACGGCGCAAGCGAAGCCCGCCCCCGTCCCGGTCCCGGCCCCCGAGCCCGTCCAGGGGGTGGCGGGGGTGGCGGCGGTGGCGGCGGTGGCTCCGGCGCCCGGTCCTGTACCGACCGCAGTAGCCGCGGCCGCGCCGGCTCCCACGCCTGAGCCGATCGAACCGGCACCCGCACCGGAGCGTACCGGCCGTCTCATCGACCGCCTTCTGGCGGGCGATCATTTCCCGTTCAGCCTGGTCTGATCGGTGGAATCGGCGGAAGCCCACGAGCGCCCCGATACGACGCGCTAAGGCCCAAGGAACCTCTGCGAACTGCCTCCCGCACTTCCCCGAACAGGCGGCGGTTCCGCTTCAGCACCTTGGGCCTTGCATGGTCGACAATACGGAGGCGTCAAGAACGAGTCAAGGACCTCGTCGGGGCCCCACAGGGCTACCGCACCTGGATATAACCGCGGCTATCTCGATGTAGTTAGGCCATAACTGGGGGCTTATACCAGCCCTTTTCCACTTATCCACAGGAATCCACAGGTAGTTGTGCACAACCGCTGTAGACAAGTATTTCAGCGGTTCTTTTCGCGCTCGAAACCAGGCGAGAGGATCACCCTCAGACGGCGGCCGTGATCCCTGCATAGAGTTCGAGCAACCGCTCGGCGGCGACTTCCCAGGAGAACCTCTCTGAGAACTCGACGGCACCTTTCGACAAGCGAGCGGCGAGGTCATCGTTGAGTAGGATCTTGACCGCGGCCGAGGCAAAGCCCTCGGGATCCCATCCGTCCACCAGGAACCCGGACGTGGCCTCCTCCACCGTGTACGCCAATCCCCCGACCCGGGCCGCAACCACCGGCAATCCGCACGCCTGTGCCTCGGCGGCCACCAACCCGAACGACTCGCTGCGCGACGGCACCAACAGCACATCGGCTGCCCGGTAGTAGGCGGCGATCTCCTGGTGCGGCCGGGCCGGGATGAACTCAACGCACCCTTCGAGCCGCAATTCCTCGACCCGCCCCCGGACACGCTGCAGTTCCGCCTCACCCCGGGGGCCGCTGGGACCCCCGACGACTGCCAACCGGGCAGCAGGGATCTCCCGGCGAACCCGCCCGAACGTCTCCACGGCAACGTCCAGGCCCTTGAGCGGTTGGATCCTCCCGACGAAGAGCAGCACGGGACCGTTCTCCCACCCGAGCAGCTTCCGGGCCGTCTGTTGGGAACCGGGGGTGAACAAGTCGTGGTTCACCCCCGGATGGGTGACACACAGTCGGGCCGGATCGGCGCCATATCGACGGGTGAGGTCATCGGCTTCGTGGGGAGTCGAGGCAATGACACAATCCGACCCGGCGATCACCTCATGTTCGGCGGCGATGCGAACCAGACTCTCGGCAGGCTCCCCAACCCGCCGGGTGGCGTCCTTGACGCGGCCCAAGGTGTGAAACGAGTTGGCCAGCGGAATCCCCATGGCCCGTTTGACGACCAAGCCCGCCCAACCCGACAACCAGTAGTGGCTGTGGACCACCTCGTACCGCTCACCTCGCATGCGATCGATCACACCATCCGCGAAAGGCTGCACCGTCACCGGCAAAGCGTCCATCGGAAGGACCCGCCGAGGACCGGCCGCAACCTGTACGACCCGATATCCGGGTGTGACTTCTACGTCGACAGCCTGCGAGTGAGCGGTTGCCCTGGTGAAGACGTCCACCTCAACGCCCCGGTCCACCATCGTACGGGCCAGCTCATCGATGTACACGTTCATGCCGCCACCATCACCGGACCCCGGCTGCACCAGAGGCGAGGTATGGAGCGACAGAAAGGCGGCTCGCCGGATCATGTCGAACCCTCCAGCCTGAAGAGGGGTCGCGGGGTGGCGCCGAGCCGGAACTTGTACGGCTCGTCACCTTTGAGGAAATCGAACACGCCACAGCCGGCCTGGATCGCTCGCTCGATCAGCATGCTCAACAACACCATTCCGGGAGATCCCACCGCTTTCCGATCGAAGGCCGAGTTGTACAGGTAGAACCCATCGGTGTCGGCCCATGCAAACGTGGCGGCGACCGGTTGGCCGTCCTCACCGGACAGGAGATCGACCCGCCAGCCGTCTTGGGCGGCAAGAGAGGCGAACAACGCCTCCATCTCGGAAGTCATGAACCTACTTTTCTTGCCGCCCGAGCTGCGGTGCATCTCCACGAACTGTTTGAATCCTTCACCGGCTCCCCGAGTCGTGGTCAATATCGGACCGCCGTGCTCCTCGCGGAAGCGGCGCCGCTTTCTCCGCATCTCGTGACGCTCTTTCTTGCCGATACGTTCCAGGTACGCCTCGAAACTGCCCGGAAGCTGCAACCGGGCGGTCACCGCGTGTTGCTCCGGCTCGGTGGCGAGCCCGGCCTTTGCCAGACCCTGGCGAACCACCTCAGCCGCCTCGCCGGGCAACGAATCGAATCGGTAGTGGAGGCCGGCCTCGCTCATCGTCACCACCTCGGCAATGAGATCGGAGGCACCATCGCCCAGGGGACTCCGATAGTCGACCAGATCGGGATGCCCGACCCATTGCAGACCCGTTGCACCCAGCACCAACGGCACCAGAGCCGCCTCTGTTTCCGCCAGGTACAGATCCCCGGCCGGGGCACGATTCCAGAGTGCCTCCAGGAACCCGCGCCCGGGGAAAGGTCCCGTGTCTGGAGCTACCGGGCGGAGGTCGAACGCCCGGGTGGACCAATCGGCGTGACGCTTCACCATGTCAGTTGCACCATCGGCTCGATCATTCCTTGTGGCACTCCCCGGCCCAGCACGGGCGGATGCGAGATCTCCCGCAGGGCCCGCCGGGCAGGCCCGGACACCAACCCAAGCTGGTCGAGAGCGGCAACCATGCCGACTCCCACTGCCCGCGGCGACCCGTCCCACACCTTGGCCGCCACCCCCAATCGGTTCCGCACCGCTACCCCCAAACAGGCTTCAGCTCCATGTTTGGCCGCCGCGTCCAGCCAGGTGGCGATGTGAGCGGCCGGTTGGCTCGTGTCGCTCGTCAATGCCGGCCAGCGGTGCATAGCGACCCAGGCCGGGGCAAAGCGGGTGTCGCTCCCCAGCGTGGCGTAGGCGCCGGCCATCGAGCGGGCCGTCCCCCGGAAGGCGGGTACCCCGCAACCGTCGACGCCGACCGGTCCGTGGTTCATGCCCAAGACTTGGTGGATCGTCTCGGCGATCCGCTGTTGCAGCGGGTGCTGCGCATCGAGGTAATCCTCGATCGGCCAACCGGCCGCCAGACATGCCCGCAACATGGCGGCATGTTTCCCCGAACAGTTGTGCCAGATGGCTCGTGGTTCCCGGTGCCCGGCGGCGATCAACTGCTCTTTTGCGCCCTCGCCGAACGGCCAGGCCGGCGGACACTTGAGCGCCGACTCGTCGAGACCGACCTCGGCCAGCATGTCCCGAACGATGGCGATGTGCACCGGTTGGCCGCCATGACTTGCACAGGCCAGCGCCATCTGCGGCATGGATAATTGGGCGCCCGACTCCTGGGAGACGGTCGCCTGGAACGGCTTGCAGGCAGACCTCAGGAAGAAGGGGCGATCGAGATCTCCCGCCGATGCCAGCAGTCGGCCGTCGACATCGACCGCGGCCACCACCCCGTCATGGAGCGCTTCAACGAGCCCGTTGCGAACAACACGAGCCAGCACCGGGTCAGCTCAGCCGACCGGGAGCTCGTCGGGATCGACCTGCCCCTCCTTGTACCGCCGCATGATCTCGGTCTGGATCGAGTCGAATACGTGCTGCACTGCCTTGCGGCTGGTGGAGATCTCCTGCTCGGTTTCGGCCAGCACCACCTGGATGTCGGACAACTCATCGGTTTCGCATTCAGGTAAACGCGACAGGAAGTCGTCTTCCAATACCCGATCGATATGACGGCGCCGTTCCTCAGGAAGATCGGGGGCGAGCAGCTGCGGCACCCGCTGCTGTTGACCTCCGGCCCGCTCGCCGGCTCCCAGAATCTCGGGGAGCGCTTCGATCAAAGACCGGGTCTCTTCGCCGCTGCGCCGGTTGAGTTCGAACGCCAGCAAGTCCATGCGTCCGTGCAGCAAACGGCGATAGAACGACAGTTCTGTTTCTACTTCGTCGGCCATCCGGCGGCGATCGCGCAGCACGCTCAGTGAGGCCGATTCGAGATCGGCGAGGAGGTCCGGATCGAGAAGGATGTCTATGCGGCGGCGGTTTTCCACGGTCATGGCGTTATCCACAAGCTGCTTTGAGGGTGAAATACGGGTTCATGGGTGATCCGCCTCCCGGATGGATCTGGAAATGCACATGGGGCGCCCCTCCGTAGGCGTTGCCGGAGTTCCCGTTATAGCCGATCACGGAGCCTTTCGACACATAGTCGCCGGTTGTGAGGCCCGGCGCCCAGCTGCTGAGATGCGCGTAGTAGTAGCCGGTCCGGTTGTCGGCCGTCAACCACACCGAGTTGCCACCAAGCGAGTTGGTATATGTCCGCACGGATCCGCTCACCACGGCGTAGACAGGTTGTCCCATCGGGGCAAACACGTCCGTGCCCCGGTGGGAGCGGCCGCCGGAACGGGGGAACCCCCAATCGTTTATGAAGTGGATGGCCCCCGGATTCATGGGACAGATGAAGCCCGGGGTCACCGAGGCAGGCACCCCGCCACCCGCTCCTTTGGCCCGGGCGGCAGCCGCCGCGGCAGCAGCAGCCAGCTGGGCGTCGTATTCCGCCTTCAGCTTCCTGCAATCGTCGTTGAGCGTGCGGTACGCCGCCTCTTTCTTGTTCATGGCCTCTTCCATCAGAGCGGCGATGTCGAGGGCTTCCTGGTTGAGCACCGCCAGGCGAGCCTGATCGTCCTTCAGCTCCTGCTGCCACTTCTCCATGTCGTTCTTGAGAGCGGCGAGCTGGTCGAGGGACGAGATGTCTTCTTCCGTCACTACCTCGAGGAATTCCTGGCCGGTCAGCATCTCGTCCACCGATGACGATGACAGCACGAAGTCGGTCACCTGACTGCCGCCGTCCATGTACATCTCGACGGCCCGACCCACCACCCGTTCCCGGATATCGGCCACATCCAACTGCTTCTCTTCGATGCGATCGCGTAGTTGCAGCACCCGCAGGCTGACGATCTCCAGCTCCTGGTTGATCTCGTTATAGCGCTCGAGAGCCTCGGCGGCGCGAGCCGCGGCAGCATCCCATTCGTCGAGGGCGGCCTTGGAGGTCGCACATGCATCGTCGACCTGCTGTTTGGTGACGGAGGCCGCCGGTAGCGCCGAGCCGATCACCAACAACAAGACGAGAGGGAAAACCAAGAGGACGCGACGCGCCCGTAGCCGTTTCATGACGGTATCAGGGTAGTGAGATCCTGGTCCGGTGAGAAGTCACCACCAGCGTTCGACGGGTTGCCGGCAGTGATCTACAGCAGCAGGGTGATGAACGGGGCGTATACCAGGGCGGCCAGCACGGGACCGTCGAGAGCCACCAACGACCCTTCGACCGCATCTGTCAAGTAGACCTCGCCGACTCTGAGGAGGCTGCCCATCGAGATGCCGGCCACCAGGCCGATCGCCACGAAGACCCCTATCAGGAAGAGAGCAAAGAGGTTGAGATCCCAGACGAATGAGGTGGCGGCGGCGGTCAGCACCGTCGCCACAACGGCTCCTGTGAGTGGATCGAGCGTGGGTGTCTTGGCGGCGGCCAGTAGCCCGGCCGCGGCCTTGCCGACGATCACCATGGCCAGGAAGACCCAAATCAAATCCTGACCCTGCACCGTCTGAATGCGAACCAGAATGAGAGACCCGACGGCCAATGTCGCCGCGAGCGCCACCACGGCGGTCGAAACCAGCGAGACGAGGCTTCGGTGGCGGGGGGAGAACACCGCGGAGACCAGGGTGATCACGACGGCTAGGCCGGCGGCCACCCCCAGACCGATACCCCGCCCGGCCGGGACGAGATCCACAACCTCAAACCCGTAGGTAGCCAGACTCCCGGCCAGCACCGCCAGCAGTACCGGCAGTCGAAAGGGCCGCCCCAACTCGTCGTCGCCGCTGATGTCCCATACCCAGATCGCTCCGGCGCCGACCAGGGCGGCAATGAACCACGCCGGCTCGGCGAAGGCATTGGCCACCAGCAGCGCAACGGTGATGAGGGCCACTTGAATGGCGCCGACGGTGAGGGTGGCCGCGCCACCGGACACGGGCGGAATCAAGGCAACCTCATCGAGGCGGCCAACCGGGTCCTGAGCCTGGGCCGGTTCCCCGTTCAGCCACACTCTGGCGTGCCCGAGGCTGCGTTTGAATTCCTGCCCATACCGGTCGGCTGCCTCGTCCAGCACCGCTCCGACCGTGTCTCCCTCGATCTCGACCTCGGAGGCGCCGGCTAGTTCCCTGAGGTTGGCGAAGAGGCGAACACGAGCCATGGACACAGAGGTTAACGGTTGTGAAAGTCCCCGGTCGCACGTTCCGGGTTCCAGGACGAAAACTTGAACCTGTAGGTGATCGGGGCGGACGCCGGGGAAAGTCGGAGCCATCGCTCGAGGATGGCGAGATGCCCGTCCTGGTAGGAGGGACGATTGCCTGCGGGAAGCTAACCGGGTCCGAAGGTCCCGCCCTCACCCGGCCCAATCCGGTCGGCCGAGCGGCGGTGAGTTTCCGCCTGCGACTCCCGCCGTGCGATGCCACCGGGAACGCGAAGGAACCTGACGATGGCCTGAATGATGCGCCGGACCATGAATGGACTGTACTCCCATCCGATCACTTCTTTCCGCTGCGTGAGTGTCCATGGCGACTTGTTTCACGCCAACAAACCCTACCGATCAAGGCCTCAGGTTGACTCGGCCCTTGGGCACGGCTGCGAAGATTTCCCTACGCTTCCACCATGAGGGCCGAAGATCCTTATCGGCGTATCGCTGCGGTCTACGACCGGCTCATCGAACCGATGCAGGCGGGAGTGCGCAGGGTCGCCCTCGACGTGGTTCCGCCATACCCAGGATGGCAGGTGCTT
>DATEVB010000249.1:0-2534 GCA_035282865.1 Acidimicrobiia bacterium
GAGAAACGGATCA
Organism: Acidimicrobiia bacterium; assembly: GCA_035282865.1. Classification (GTDB taxonomy): domain Bacteria; phylum Actinomycetota; class Acidimicrobiia; order Spongiisociales; family UBA4744; genus UBA4744. Next base: position 14 of record DATEVB010000249.1, read on the forward strand.
GGTGACATTCCCGCACACTGGCCGAGGGGACGGACTACTCGTCGGGCAAGCGTTGACCCGACCAACAACATGCTGGGTCACTGAACAGCGATCAGAACTCCCCGCCTACGTGGTTGAGCTGGCATCCCCGCCCTCTTTCAGCTTCCTGGGGCAAGGAGTGCCCGGATGATGGCCTGAACCTCGTCGACATCGGGCGGGGCAGGGTCAAGGCCTATCGTTTTCCTATCCCCGTAGAACGTGAGGCGGCAGGACAGAAATCGCTGAGCGTCCCCTCGAGGTCATGCGGCCGAGTGGCTCCACTCGAGGGAGTCGTAAAGCTGGATCGGGTGATCGTTCGTCATTGGTAGCGAGATCCAGAAGCACGCGCCGCCGAGACGCTCGGACGGGTGATGACCGCTACGGCCGCCGTGCGCGGACACCAGCTGGCGAACGATCGCCAATCCGAGACCGGAACCGGGCGTGTCGCTGAGATAGGTATGGGCACCGCGTTCGAAGCGCTCCCAAATGACCAAGTCGAATTTCTTGGTAATGCCCGGTCCGTTGTCGTGGACTTCCACTATGACCTCGTGACCCGTGCTTCGACCACACACTTCGACGACGCCGTTGCCGTAACGGAGAGCATTGGTGAGGTAGTTGACCAATGCCTGGCACAGCCGGCCCCGGTCACCGGTGATGGTGAGGCCAGGCTCGATATGGGTGGTGATCCGAGCGGATGCGGCCTCAGCGCCGAGAATCTCGGTGGCCGTGCCCACGAGACCGGCCACATCGATCTCATCATGGTTGAGCGCGACGGTCCACAGGCTATCTCGGGCGACGTCGACGAGGTCCCCAACAATCCTGGTGAGGTGTTTGGTCTGGGAAGCAACGATGCCGACGATTTCGGCTCTTTCTACCGGATCGAGGTCAGGACTGGCGTCGAGGATGTCGACGAAGCCGCTCATCGCAGTGAGCGGGGTACGAAGTTCGTGGGAGATGGACGCGACCAGATCGTTACGATGTTTTTCGACGACTTGGCGGGTTTCGCGGATGCCTACGCCCTGGCGGGCGATGATCATCAGACCAACGACAGCGGTGGAAGCCTGCAGCATCGTGGCCCTGCCGCCCGATGCCGCCAGCGTGACGGCAAACAATGCAACAACGACGCTGTAGGGGGCCACGATCGCCGCGAGCCGGTTGGATCTGTCCACCTGGTCCCTGATTCGCGGCGGCGCCGCCAACAACACCGCGCTTAGGGCAAACAGGCCGTAACCGCCAAGCCAGATTGCGTCCATTGCCGCTCCATCGACATACGAGCCATTGTTGAGAAGCAACACGTATGTCATGTCGGCGGCGACTGTGAGTGCCATGCCTGCACCGATCACCAGCAGGCGTCCATCGAACTGCAGCTCGCTCCGCCGGGTGAAGATCATCATTAGGCCAACGAGCAAGATGAGATCGCCGACCGGGTACGCCAAGTTGACGGCGTTTTCCAAGAGCGTGGCGTTGGCGTTGATCGAGATGGCACCTCGCAGGTAGAACGTCCACGTGATTGCGGTCAACGCCACGGTTCCTGCAAGAGCGTCAAGCGTGATCCGAACCCGCTCCCACCGAGCGGACTGCAGATGCGGCAGCAGGAGAACCCCGGCGAAGATCGTTGGATAACCGGCGACGTAGAAGATGTCCGCCAATCCGGGATAAGGCACCGCACCCGAGTTGAAGAGGGCGTACCAGCTCCAGATCAACTCGCCAGTCCCCCAACAACCAACACCAATTCCGAACAGAACCCACGCCGCCATCTCACGCCCCCGCCGATGGCTTGCTGCCACGACGAGCAATGCCGCGGCTCCGACCGACACCAGGGGTATCACCACATCCGACAGGAGAGACAACGCGTCCGTACTCCCGAGCTGCGCACCAAGCACCAGTGAACCGACCGCGGCCACACCCAACACGATGACCAAGGATGCTCTCACGAGAGGTGCGGAGAGTGCCGCCCAACCCTCGCGCCACGCCCTGCCTACGACCGCAAACGGATGAGGCACTTGACGCGTCCGACCGCGGTTCGGCATGACCGCCCTATCGGCACGCCGAGCATCGAAACGAAGTCCTAGACCCAGGTCTTTCAGCCCTTTCTGGTCATGAGGACTACCAAAGGCCGACCGGACGCCCCGCTTCGAAGGTCGGTCGGACCGGTCCCAAAGGATCGGAAGGACGGGTGTCGATCGATGCGAGTCGTTGCCGATTCCACGAGTGACGGCGGCTTGATCATCCATCCAGCCGTGGCGATGACGCCGGCGGAAGCTGCCCACTATCGGAGTCCAGATGCGATCAGACTTCTCGACAAGGCGATGGCCTCTGTCTCAGGTGGTCGCCTCCAGAAGTTCGAGTTTCGATCCGACACCCGGCGCGCCTGGCACGAGGAAGGCGCTCTCAAGTTCCGCCACCGGTTGCCAAGTGCAACCGCCCATGTCAGCCCCCCGGACACTTGGCGCGGTCCTGCATTGCCCACTGCGCGACGACCAGGTCGTCGACGATCTTGAAG
>DATEVB010000250.1:0-3743 GCA_035282865.1 Acidimicrobiia bacterium
GCGGAGGAATTCGGCGGCTTGCTCGAAGCTGCCAAATCGGGAGCGGATTGGGCCTGGCGGAGGCTGGTAGAGGCCTATTCGCCACCACTCCTGGGATATGTGCGCCTGCGCGGTGCCGTTGAGCCCGAGGACGTGCTCAGCGAAGTGTGGATGGCCGCGGCGACCAGCATCCGACGATTCGATGGCGACGAGCCGGCTTTCCGTTCGTGGCTTTTCGTCATCGCGCACCGGCGGGCCATTGATGCGGGGCGACAGGCAGGACGGCGACCACAACCGTCGGCGTCCACCGGCTTTGATGGTCTCGCCTCTCGGTTGGCGGCCAGCGCAGAATCGACGGCACTCGAGGTCATCTCTTCGGAACAACTCGCCGACCTGCTGTCGCACCTCACCGGCGACCAACGGACTGTCATCGCGCTTCGTATCATCGCCGACCTCAGCCTCGAGGAGACAGCTCGCATAGTCGACAAACGGATCGGTGCCGTCAAAGCCCTTCAACGTCGGGCACTGGATGCACTCCGACAACGACTCGAACACGCGAGCGTATCTTCATGAGCACCAGCGACGATTACCACAGTGACATGAACCGCACGAACCTCACGTCCGAGCAGGCCGAGGCACTGATCTCCGGAACCGCGCCCGTCCTCCATGGACTGGAGCGTCTTGCGATGGTGATCGATGCACTTCGCAACGACGAATCGGCAGAGCTCGACGAGGCGCTGGTCGACCGGATCGTCAGGGGCGCCATCGTTCGCGTGTCCGAACCAGCCCACCAGGACCCCGCCCTCGGCTCCTTGGGTCGAGGCCATCGGGTCGGGACGTCTGTGCGCTCATTGCGACGGCGGATTACCACCGTCGCAGCTACCGTTGCTCTTCTGTTCGGCAGCGGAAGCGTGGTAGCGTCCGCCGCCGACGGTGCTTCACCGGGGGACCTCCTGTACGGGGTCGATCGAGCCCTCGAAGCCGTTGGTATTGGAAACGGCGGCGCCGCAGAACGTCTCGAAGAGGTCGAACAAATCGTTGCTGACGGCGACGTAGTTGGCGGACTCCAACACGCGGCTGCACTGGTCGCGGGTGCTGTCGACGAGACAGCCGCGTCTCCCGGCAACCAAGCCGCAAGTGCAGCGCTCGCGTCAGCCGCGCAGCGCGTGAAAGCGACCCGGTCGAACCAAGCCGACACCACAAGAACAGAAGTCGGAGCACTCCTTGACTACTTGGCGGAGAATATTGGTCACGTCGACGGGCGAAAGGTCGCCGAGCTTTCCCGACTCATTGGTAATGAACCGGAGACCCAACCCCAAGATCGAGGACAGGGCCCCGTTGATCCGCCTGGACAATCCAAAGAAGGGGCCGGCAATCCAAACCCAGGGCCGCCGTCTCCGCCGCCGGCACGCGACCGCAAAGCCCCAAAGTAACGGCGCATAATGCCCATCTCGGCGGCGGCGGCGGCCTTGTCGACCGAACCGAATTACGCCGGGCTGTGTATCCCTACCTACACGATCAAGTACCGACCTATGGCGGTTACGACTATTAGCCCACCATGGCAAGTGGTGGACTGGAGTTCCCCCGTGGCACTCGAGGTGGTCGTCAATCCGCCAGCCCCAACCGTTCGGCGAGCCCGATTCGCTGAATCTTGCCGGTCGCACCCTTCGGTATCTCCTCAACGAAGACGACCCGGCTGGGCACCTTGAATGGGGCGACATGCTTTGCCACATATGACTGCAGCTCCTCCGCGCTGATTTCGCAACCGCCTTCGAGCACGACCGCTGCTCCGACCTCCTCACCTAGCGTCTCGTGTGGAATCGCGAAGGTCACAGCCTGAGCCACGGCAGGATTCCGAAGCAACACCTCGTCGATTTCGAGCGGACCGATCTTCTCTCCCCCGCGATTGATCTGCTCTTTGAGGCGCCCGGTGAGGAACAGGTAACCATCTTCGTCAAGGAACCCCTGGTCGCCGGTCCGAAACCAACCGCCGGTAAACGACGCGTCGTTCGCCTCGGGATTGTTCTCGTAGCCGTCGAATACCGTGGCCCCCCTGATAACGACCTCGCCCCGCCCTCCGGCCGGCAGCAGCCGGTTTGCTTCGTCGAGTATGGCGACCTCGACACCGGTCGGGAGTCCCACCGAGCCGGGCTTGGCGGCCTCGGGCGGCAGAGGATTGGAGGCCATCTGATGAGTGGCCTCAGTCATGCCGTACGCTTCGATCACCGGCACGCCGAAGAGTTCGGTGAGGCCCTCAAGGGTGGGACCCGGAAGTGAGGCAGAAGACGACCTCACGAGGCGCAACGACGTGCGGCGGGGCTCCCGTGAGCGTCCCATCACCGACACCACCTGGTGCATGCTCGGTACGGCCGTGTAGTAGGTCGGTTGGTGGGCTCCCAACCAGCGGTGGAATTCGAAGGGGTCGAAACCGGGGGTACACACTACGGAACCTCCGGCCGACAGTGGCGCCAGCAGTCCGGCGACCAACCCGTGAATGTGAAACAGCGGCATGACGTTCAGGCAGCGATCGTGCTGGCTCAAGCGAAGTGTTTCGGCGACATTTCGAGCGGAATGAACCAGGTTGCGTTGCCGGAGCGGAACGATCTTCGGTCGTGAGGTCGTTCCGGACGTGTGCAGCACTAGAGCAATTGTGTCGCTGGTCGGCTCATCGTCGGTACCGGGAACCGGGTCCCGGGCGATGAGGTCGAGCGAGGAGACCTTGCCGACAGCGGTGATCGTCATCGTGCCTTCCGGCAATGCAGCGTGAGCGGCGGCCATCTCTCCCTCCGGTGTGATGAGTGCTTTTACCGCGAGATCGTTCAGGTAATAGCGGAATTCGTCCTCACGGTATGTCGGGTTGAGCGGTGCCGCGCATCCGACAACCGAGGCGGCAAGAAAGACGAGGGCCATCTCCGGCCCGTTGGGTAAGACGATGGCAACGCGGTCGTTGGCACCGATTCCTGCCGCGCGCAGCCGATCGGCGAGACGATGTACCTCACGACGCAGCATCGCCCAGTCGAGCGCGGTGCCGTCAGCGGCGAGGAGTGCCACGGCCTCATCCCTTCCGGTCTCGAGGAGCGAGGAGATAGTGTCCATCCCATGGACACTAGTTCTTCGTGGTGGTGACGAGTCTTCGCGCAGGCTCCGAGGCGTCCGCTCCAAGATGCGCGCGGCAAGAAGGTCGCTCCGACGCAGACAGTACGGGCTTGATCTCTCAGCTCGTCGGTTGGGACGACCAATCCATGCCCCCGAGAAACATCCGGGCCTGCGCAGAGACCCGAGCGTTGCGAACGATGGTCATCAGACCGAGATCAGCGGTCCCAACACCGATACCAGGCCCACGCTTACCACGCCGACCGCGAGAGCGGTGGCGATCCCTACCGCGAAGGGTTTGAACCCGAGACCCTTGAGCTGGGCAATCGAGGTTCCGAGCCCGACTCCTGCCATGGCTGCGGCCAGGGTGTACTCGGCCCACGTTCGGATTCCGTGGGTGAGGTCACCCCAAACTCCCTCGCCCCAGATGCCGAGCGCCCGGCCACCGGACGCGAGCCCGGCGTCACCGATGGAGCGCAGGCCGGCCATGGCCAGGAAACCGAGGATGAAAACAGGGATCAACTCGGCCGATCGGGTGCCCTTCCCGGCGTCCTCGTCCTCGTCGCGTCGGCGGCGGGCGTACAGGTAGGTGATGCCGGGGATGGCCAGGACCATGAGCGCATTGCGCATCAACTTGGCGACGACCGCGATGTCGGCTCCACTCGGCGACG
>DATEVB010000251.1:0-8036 GCA_035282865.1 Acidimicrobiia bacterium
GGCGGCGTAGCCGGTGCCGGGCGAACGCCTCCCGGGCGTTGGTCCGTGCCGTCTCCAGCAGCCGGCGCTTTGCTCCGCGTTGTGGAACACGCAACGACACCTGTGCACCACGCCGTTCCCTGAGCCACGCGGCCCAGAGACCGGCATCGGGTGGCAGCTCCTGCACCAGCACGGCCTTGGGAGGCCGGTCCTCACCGTAGAGCTCACGCAGCATGCTGGCGATCACCTCACCGGTGGTGACATCCTCAACCTTGTCGAGCACCGTGCCCAGCCTTCCCACCACCCGGCCGCGGCGCACCGTGAGGACCTGCACGGCAGCTTCGAGATCGTCTTCTTCGAGGGCGATGAGGTCGAAATCCTCCGGACGGTCGGTGACCACCTCCTGGCGGGCGATCGCTCTCTGGACGTCATGGAGTCGATCACGGAACCTGGCGGCTTGTTCGTAGGCGAGCTCATCGGCGGCCTTCGCCATGCTGGTGCGCAATTGTTTGACGATCTGGTCGGTATCACCACCGAGAAAGCGGGCCAGCCCATCAACGTAGCTCTGGTATTCACCGGGCGACACCTCGCCCACACAGGGACCGGAGCATTTCTCGATGTGGAACAAAAGGCACGGTCTTCCCTGTGCCTTCTGCCGCCGGAACAGCCCGTCGGAGCAGGTCCGGATCGGAAAGGTCTTGAGCAGTTCATCGAGGGTCTTGCGGACGGAGTAAGTGTGGGCGTACGGACCGAAGTACTCGGTGCCCTTTCGCTTCCGGCCTCGCATGACCCGCGCCTGCGGCCATTCGTCGGAGCGGGTGATGGCCAGGTACGGGTAGCTCTTGTCGTCCCGAAGCCGGATATTGAACCGGGGACGGTGCTGTTTGATCAGTGAATACTCGAGCATCAAAGCCGCCACTTCACTCTCCGTCACGATCCACTCGATGCTGTCGGCGGCATCGACCATCGCCTGGGTGCGCGCTTGGAGGTCAGTACCGAAGTAGTTGGCCACCCGTTTGCGAAGCGAATTGGCCTTGCCGACGTAGAGCACCTGTCCATGCAGGTCGCGGAACAGATAGGCGCCCGGGACATCGGGGATTTCGGCGGAGGCGGGACGTCGCATGCCCGGCCCAGTGTACCGAGGGTGAAAGTTGCTCCATGGTCGCCATCCGCACGCCGGCCACGAGTAGTGTCGGCGGGTACGACAAATCGAGGAGATGGAGGCGTCATGGCCGTTCCCGAATCACAACGCTTCACGATTGGTGAGGCGCTGAGCTACGGGTGGAAGAAATTGCAGGAGAACATTGGCCCGCTGGTCTCTGCGGCCGTGGCCATCCTGGCGGTCAACCTCCTCTTCTGGCTACTGGGACGCGGTTTCCTGGCCGGTCTCATGAGTCTGATCGGGTGGTTCGTTTCGATCCTGATCTCGATGGGTTTGATCCGGATCGCCCTCAAGATCGTCGACGGCCAACCGGTCGAGACGGCCGATTTGTTCCAACGAGCCGACCAAGCGCTGCCCTACTTCGTCGCCTCGGTCATCGTCGGGGTCATGGTCGGCGTCGGGTTTATCTTCCTCATCGTCCCGGGAATCTACCTGGCGGTCACCTTTGGCTTCTTCGGCTACAACATCGTCGACAAGGAACACGGGATCGTGGAGAGCATCGAGCAAAGCGCCGCTATCACCAAGGCTCAGAAATGGGATCTTTTTGCGTTCGGCGTGGCGTTGTTTTTCTTCAATCTGCTCGGTGCCATCGCCCTTGGAGTGGGTTTGTTGATCACCGTCCCCGTTTCTCTGCTGGCGATGGCCTACGTGTACCGGAAGATCAGCGGCGAGCCGGTCACGCCCTAGCGCCTGGTCCAGCGCACGCCCAGCAAGCGCGGGATGTGAACCTGGGAGGCCAGGAGGGGGTCCTCGGTGGAGGGCGGCACCCCCCGCTCGACGGTCCGTTCCAGCGACCAGCCGGCATCGGCCGCGGCGTTGAGAAGGGTGGCCAGCGGACGGTGGTAAAAGGTCACCCGGCTCTGACCGGCCGGTTCTTCGGTGGAGCCGTCCGCGAGGTAGGCGCCCCACCGCCAGAAAACTTCGCCGTCGGTCCAATCGACCACCGGGCCGGATTCGGGTGCCGTGAACAGCGGATGGTTGACCACCAGCGCCAGTGAACCACCGCTTCGAACCACCTCAGCCAGAGCCGCGAAGAAGGAGGCGAGGTCGGCGAGGTGTTCCACGACCAGGCTGGCGTAGGCGCCGTCGAAAACACCGGGGCGGATCCAGGCGAGGTTCGGCAACCGGCACCCGACCACCGGGCCCTCCGCTTGCGCCCGCCGTAATAACGCCAGGTTGAGGTCGCATCCGATGGCCCTCGCACCCGCCTCGACCACCGCCCGCATGACACGGCCTTCCCCGCATCCGGCATCGAGGTAGCTGTTTCCCGGCTGAGGATCGAGCAGGTCGACCAGGAGAGGCAAGACCTCCTCCAGGTAGGCAGGATCATCCGCCACCTCTCGCATCCACCATCTCGCCAAGTCGTCCCAATCCGTTCCCATGGGTCGTGAGGTTCCCAGGCCGGAGCGAATCTCGCCAGTCGGTGCTCAATCATTGGCCCCCGACGCCGACAATGACACAATGCCCTCCATGCAACCCGCTGCACCTGGAGTGTCTCGCCGGCAGGACCTCCGGCACCTGGCGGCATGGTTCCTGGTCGGGGTGGTGGTCGCCGTATTGCTGCAGTGGCTCCAGGTGCGAGCCCTGGGGGGTGACTGGACCGGCTTGGTGAACGCCGGGCAACAATCGTCACTGCGCTCCCTGATCGAGGCGGAACTCGGTCCGGTGGCGACCGTCGAGCAAGCCGGACACGATGGCCAGTTCTCTTTTCTGATCGCCCTCGATCCGCTCGGACAGGGACCGGCCTCCGATCTCTTCGACCACGGCGCCTACCGCTACCGCCGCATCCTGCTCCCGGCCCTCGGGGGTGGTTTTGGTCTGTGGGGTGGGAAAGCTGCTCTGCTGGGGCTGGTGGTGTGGACGGCGGTGGGCATGGGTCTGGCAACCGCGGCGATAGCCGACCTCGGAGGGGATATGGGGACCCGCCCGTGGGTCGTGGCCGGAGTGCTCGCCAACCCCGGCGTATGGTTGTCGGTCCAGCTTCTTACTCCCGACGTGCTCGCCCTCGGACTGGCGCTGACCGGCGCTGCGTTGTGGCGCCGGGGGCTCCGCACCTGGGGGATGGTGACGCTGGCACTCGCTGCCCTCGCCAAAGACCAGTACCTGTTGGTGGCGACCGGTCTGGCCGGTTGGGAGTGGTTCCGGGCCCATCGCCGCCCGGCGGTGGCACTCGTGCTGGGGGCGGTTACACCGCTGGCCATGTGGTCGATCTGGTTGACGGCCACCATGGGAGAGGGGCTCACCCCGCGCGGCAACTTCTCCCTCCCGCTGGTCGGCATTCTCGACGCGGCCAAAGGATGGGCCGTCACCGGGGCGAAGGACGTGACCTTCTCGCTCATTGCCACCGGTGGTTTGCTGCTGGCGGCCCTCGTCCCGCTCTTGGTGCGATCCGCCTTCTTGAAGTGGCTCACCTGGCCCTGGGTAGTCCTGGCGGTGGTCTCCTCAGGATGGGTCTGGAACCTTGGCAACAACTCCCTGCGGGTCTTCGCCCCGCTCCTGACCGTGGCGGTGCTCGGTGCGGGCAGCCTGATTGGACCGAGGTCACCCGTGGAAGCACCGGCATGACCGGGTCCGCGGGGACTCTGCCGCGCCTGTCCCTCCGCCGGCTGGCCGGGTGGTTCTTCGTCGGTGTGTTGGTGGCCGGTTTCGCCCTGTGGAGCCAGCTGCGAACCGTCGACGGTGAACTGGCCTTTGTGCTGCGGGTCGGCAACGAGTCGGCTGCCCGCCCGCTCATCGAAGAGGAGCTGGGACCCATCCCGTTGACCGAAGGCCTCGGGCACGACGGGCAGTACTCGTATCTGATCGCTCGCGATCCGTTCGGGCTCAACGACCTCCCGGACCTGGCCGACGACGGCGCCTACCGGTATCGGAGGGCGCTGTACGGATGGTTGGCGGGGGGATTCGGGCTGTTTTCACCGCGGGCGGTGCTGGTCGGGCTGGTGGCATGGACGGTGATCGGGTTCGGAGCCGCTACCGCGGTAACTGCCGACGTCGCATCACTACTTGGCGCCCGATCGTGGGCGGTGCTGGGCGTGCTCGGCAACCTCGGCCTCTGGCTGTCGGTACAGCTGGCTACCGCCGATGCGCTGGCGATGGCGCTGGCGATGCTGGCCGTCAGCCTGGCGCTCCGGCGGCGGACCGGGTGGGCGGTGTTGGCTCTGGCTGCGGCGACCCTCACTAAAGACGCCTACCTGCTGTTTGCCATCGGAATGGCCGGATGGATGTTCTTCGAGGACCGGCGGCGCCCGGCCATCGCCGTGGCCCTCGTTCCGGCCCTTCCTCTGGCACTCTGGATCGGCTGGCTGTCCTGGCAGGTCGGCGACGGCCTGTCCGCCAAGGATAATTTCTCGTGGCCGCTGGTCGGCTTGGTGGAATCCTTCTCGGAGTGGGAGAGCGCCGGCGATCTGGTGCAGGCGCTGGTGGCGTTGGCGGCACTGGTCGGGGCGCTGATTGTGGTCGTGTTAACCCGCTATCGGTTGATCGCGTGGTTGACGATCCCCTGGGTGGTGGTGGCGGCGGCCTCGTCGGTGGTGGTGTGGGGGGACGGGAACAACGCGGTCCGAGCCTTTGCTCCGCTGTGGTTGTTGGCGTGGCTGGGAGCCGGATGGTGGGTGCAGCCCCGGTCTGCCCAGGTCTAAGCGAGCACCTCGCGGAGGAACTTGCCGGTATAGCTCTCCGGGACCTCGGCCACCTGTTCGGGAGTCCCTTCGGCGACGATCCGGCCCCCCTCCTCCCCACCTTCGGGGCCCAGATCGATGATCCAGTCGGCCGTCTTGATGACATCGAGGTTGTGTTCGATCACCACCACCGTGTTGCCTGCGTCGACCAGTCGCTGCAGCACGCCGAGCAACTTGCGAATGTCCTCGAAGTGGAGACCGGTGGTCGGCTCATCGAGGATGTAGAACGTCCGTCCGGTCGAACGTTTGCCCAATTCCGATGCCAGTTTGACCCGCTGCGCTTCGCCGCCCGAGAGGGTGGGGGCGGGCTGGCCCAGGCGCACGTAGCCGAGCCCGACGTCGTAGATGGTTTGGAGCACCCGAACGATCTTGGGCTGGTTTTCGAAGAAGGTGAGAGCTTCCTCCACCGACATCCCGAGCACGTCGGAAATGGTGTGACCCTTCCAAAGGACCTCGAGGGTCTCCCGGTTGTAGCGCTTGCCTTTGCACACCTCACACGGCACGTACACGTCGGGCAGGAAGTGCATCTCGATCTTGATGGTCCCGTCCCCTTTGCATGCTTCGCAGCGCCCGCCCTTGACGTTGAAAGAGAAACGGCCCGGTTGGTAGCCGCGCGTTCGGGCGTCGGGAGTCGAGGCGAAGAGCATCCGGACGTGGTCGAACACCTTGGTGTATGTGGCCGGGTTGGAGCGGGGGGTTCGACCGATCGGTGACTGGTCGATATTGATGACCTTGTCGATGTGCTCGACCCCAACGACTTTCTTGTGCCGTCCCGGCACCTCCCGCGACCGGTACAGGGCATGGTGGAGCGACTTGGAGAGGATCTCCTGTACCAGCGACGACTTGCCGGATCCGGACACACCGGTGACTGTGACGAACAGGCCGAGCGGGAAACGAACGTCGATCTCCTTGAGGTTGTTCTCGCTGGCTCCCAGCACCTCGATGCCACTGCCGTTCGGACCGCGCCGGGAGGCCGGCGTGGGGATAGTGCGCCGTCCGGCCAGATAGTCGCCGGTGAGCGAGGCCGGTTCGGCCAGCACCTCGGTGAGGGTTCCTTCGACGACGATCCGGCCGCCGTGCTCCCCGGCGCCCGGCCCGATGTCGATGATGTGATCGGCGGTGCGGATGGTCTCCTCGTCGTGTTCGACGACGATCAACGTGTTGCCGAGGTCCCGAAGCCGCAGCAGGGTCTCGATGAGCCGCCGGTTGTCACGTTGGTGGAGGCCGATCGACGGCTCGTCGAGAATGTAGAGCACCCCAACCAATCCCGAGCCGATCTGGGTGGCGAGACGGATACGCTGAGCCTCTCCCCCGGCCAGGCTGGCGGCGCCGCGGGCTAGGGTCAGATAATCGAGGCCCACGTCGAGGAGGAACTGCAGCCGGGCCCGGATCTCTTTGAGGACCCGCTCGGCGATCTTGAGCTGGCGGTCGGTCAGCTCGAGACCGGACAGGACGGCGGCTGCCCGGCCGAGCGGCAGCGAGGATATCTCGTGGATATTCTGGCCGTTGATGGTGACGGCCAGCGACGTGGGGTTGAGGCGGGCACCGCCACAGGCGTCGCAGGGGACCTCCCGCATGTACTCCTGGTAGTACTCGCGGGCCGAGTCGGAGGCGGCGTTCTCGTGCCGGCGGCTCAGGAACGGTACGGCTCCTTCGAAACTGGCCATGTACTGGCGTCTGCGCCCGAATCGGTTGACGTACGACACTTTGACCTGCTGATCGGCCATCCCGTACATCAAGGCTTCCCGGTGCCTTTCCGACAGATCCCGGTAGGAAGTCCCGGTTGAGAACCCGAGGTGTTCGGCCACCCCTTCGAGCACTCGTTGGTAGTACCGGCTGCGAGTTCCCGACCAGGGCAGAATGGCGCCCTGATCTATCGACAGGTCCTGGTTGGGGACGATCAAATCTGCGTCTACCTGGTAGCGAGTCCCGATCCCCGAGCACTCGGTACAGGCTCCGTACGGGCTGTTGAACGAGAAGTTGCGGGGCTGCAACTCTTCGAAGGAAAGACCGCAGTTGCTGCAGGCGAGATGCTGGCTGAAGGTGAGCGTCGGCCCGTCGACGATCTCAACGACCGCCACACCTTCGGCCAAATGAAGAGCCGTCTCCAGCGAGTCGGAGAGACGCCGCTCGATCCCTTCCTTGCGGACCAACCGGTCGACCACCACCTCGATGGTGTGCTGGAAATACCGGTCGAGCTTGATCTCCTCGGTGAGTTCCCGCACCTCACCGTCGATGCGAGCCCGGGCGAACCCCTCGCGGGCTAATTCCTTGAGCAGGGACTCGTACTCGCCTTTGCGGCCTCGCACCACCGGGGCCAGGACCTGAAAGCGCGTCTCCTCGTCCAGTTCGAGGATCTGATCGACGATTTGCTGGGGGGTCTGGCGGGCAACCGGCTCGCCGCAGTTCGGGCAGTGCGGTGTGCCGATGCGGGCAAAGAGCAGCCGTAGATAGTCGTGGATCTCGGTGACCGTCCCGACCGTGGATCGAGGGTTGCGACTGGCAGTCTTCTGGTCGATGGAGATGGCCGGTGAGAGCCCTTCGATGAAATCGACGTCGGGTTTGTCCATCTGCCCGAGGAACTGGCGGGCGTAGGCCGAGAGGCTCTCGACGTAGCGACGCTGGCCCTCGGCGTAGATCGTGTCGAACGCCAGCGACGACTTCCCGGATCCCGAGATACCCGTGAACACGATCAATTGGTCGCGCGGCAGCTCGAGCGAGAGGTTCTTCAGGTTGTGCTCGCGGGCACCTCGAATAACGATGCGATCAGTGGACATACGTGCGTCAGACCTCGGACGCATGAGTGTAGTTGGAGGGTGTGACAACGAGCTGAGGGGACGGTGCTAGCCGGTTGGTCTTGCTCTGAGTGCCCGGGCAGCTCCAACGGCTACGAGGGCCAGCGCTGGAACCGCGATTTGCACCGCCCAGCCGAGCGAGTTCAGCTGGGCTTCCGTCAATTGGATGCTGATCGTCGCGACCAGCGCCACCAGACTACCCAGCATCAACCAGGTGTCTTTGAGGTCCCTTCGCCGGGTGGCGAGGATGACCGCCGGAATCAGCAGAAGGGTCCAGTCGTACACAACGGCGCGCGGGCTCATCCACAACGACAGCACCACGGAGAGGGCAAAGAGGCCGGTCAGGTCGGTGCGGTAATCCCTCCAATAGGCCCAGAACCAAACCAGGCCGCCGATCGCAGCCAGGATGGTCAGGACGACGAT
>DATEVB010000252.1:0-3875 GCA_035282865.1 Acidimicrobiia bacterium
CCCCGAGGATTCGATCCAATCTCGCTTTCGGTCCCAACATCCCTATATGGCGCACATCGCTGCCGAGCAACACCCACAGGTAGTCGACGGCGAAACGCCGACCGGCTCCCCCTTATTTCTCCGGAGCTTCGCTGCCCGCCAACCACGGCCAACGTCTTCCGATGTCCTCCGATGTCCTCCGCTCCGGGGATATCGATCTCACGGAGCTTACGCCCCAATTCGACTGGGCGGTCCCGAAGTCTGGACCGTTCGGCGAACGCATCCGCAGGCAGGCTCTGGAGTTGATCGGTCATGACCTGGTCGGGTTCTTCGTCTGGCCTAGACATATTGACAGTTATCTATATATGAGCTATCGTCATCTATAGATAGGCATCTATGGATGAGATGGAGGTGGCCCATGCAACACATCCCCTATGAGCTGCTGAAAGCGATCTACGAGGAGCAGCTGGACAGAGCGCAACGAGAACGCCTCGCCTCGTCGGTCCGGCGAATCAACCGGTCCCGGTCGTCATGGTGGAACGGTTTGTCGGTCATGGTCCGGGCGCTACGGCCGGACGAGAGCACCGCACCCACCTGTGTCCCCTGCCCAAACCCTTCCTCCTGAGTGGCGGGCCGCACCGGGGTTGCCCAAGCGCACACCACATGAGTCTCGACAAAACCCAGAGTTGCGCCGTCAGACGAACACACGGTTGGAAGATCACGGGCCGGGATGCGGCGCTCTCCTGGTGAACGGCCGGTTTCGTTCTTCGTCGGTTCTCAGCAAGAAGGTCATGTGGCTCCATACCCTCTGTTGATCGCCGCTAGCTTTGTCTCAACGAGAGCGGATACCGAGGTGAGGCGGGACCGGAATCATGGACGGTGAGAAGTCGAGCGCCGACCGGGAGCGTGAGGAACGCACGACGGAGCACTCCCGGCACGAAGAGGAACGTAAGGCAGAGCACGCCCGCTATGAGAAGGAACGCCTGATCGAACACTCCCGGTACGAGCAGGAACGACAGGCCGAGGAGGAAAGAGAGACACCGGAGGAACCCGCCGAGGGCGAGAGGACCGAACGTGAGGAGCGCGACAAAGCCGAGCGTGAGGAACGTGAGGAGCGCGAGAGGGCCGATCGGTTGCGTCGTGAGGCGCTCGATCGGGCCGAGCGGGAACAACGCGAAGCTCAGGAGCGTAAAGACCGCCATCAGGATCGCTGAGGTCTTGTGACGCTTTGAAGCGGGCAGAGGCGCGACGGATCCCGGGCGGGCGAGCCGCTTGTGCTGAGCATCAACGGGGGCTCGGTCCCAAGATCCTGCGGTGGAAGGAATCCCTCGGCGTCAACCGGTTCGAACTCCACGTCAGCGTCGGGGACCCTCCCCCACCACCAGGTGCTCGACAGCATCGAGCTACTGGGCACCGCGGTGGCCCCTCCGGTGCGAGGTTTACCCGATGACTCCTGGGGAGGCGGGGTGGTGACCGGTGGCTCGGGTGGCTCGTACCGGACCATGCAGCCGCGTGGCCGCAGAGAACGATCGGCAGGGAGCCCGTTACGGTCCGGGCGATCGGGATTGTGGCCGGGGAATCGACCGGAGCTCAGGATTCGGCGGGCGGCGCGGTGATCGGGGTCGTATCCGCGGCGGGGGCAAACTGGGTGATCACCTCGGCCTCGACGCCTTCCTGTTCGCTCGTGTAGCCGGCCTCGGTGAGGAGGCCGTCGCGGAAGGTGAGCAGCACCACCACTTCGGAGGAGGCCAGGCCGAAGACTGCGCCGTCATAGGTGGCGCTCAACTCGACCGTGCCGGCTTCGTTCCGTACCAGCTCGAGCCGGCTCGGTGCCGCCAGTTGTGTCAGCGGGGCGGCCGGGGGTTGTTGAGTGTCCAGCTGCTGCCAGTCACCACCCGGCGTGCGGACCCATTGTCCATCGGCCGTCAGCAGGTACTCGATCTCACCGTCACCGGACGTGAGCAGCATCTCGGAGTTCGCTCCCTGCTGACGACCGGATACGACAATGGCAGTCGCTCCACCGATGGTGGCGGTCGATGTGAAGGTGTACCCGTCGCCGTAGCTCTCCAGCGCACCCGCCAGCAGCGTGGTCGGGTCGACGGCCGCCGCCGAAGTCGACGTCGTCGTCGCCACCGTGGTCGGCTTCGTGCCGGCGGCACCGATCGCGGTCGTGGTGGCAATCGAGTCGGCGGTGCCGTTACAGCCGGCGAGAGCTACCACCATGACGACGAAGACCCCGATTCGGGGTCCCCGTCGCCGGCGCGGTCGCCGATCAGTCGTCGTGATCGTCGTCGCCTTCGTCATCGTGATCATCGTCATCGTGATCATCGTTACCGTGATCATCGTTACCGTGATCATCGCCTTCGTTGTTGCCATTTCCACAACGCTCGGTTGTTTTCGAGTCAACCTTGAGCTGCCAGGTGGAATCGTCCTTCTCTTTCAGCTTCACGTTGAGGCGGGCATCCTCGTTGTCGAATGAGACCCGGAAGCCGTGCTCGTAGGTCTTGATGTCATAACGGTCGGCGCCGACACCGCCCACCGCGCCGGGGGTGACCGTTCCGTCCCCACCGACTTGGTAATCAACCGTGACGCTGGTGCCGTCGCACAGCAGGCCGGTCCAGGTGTACGAACCAACCAGATCAGCCAACGACGCCGCACCGATCATCTGCCGGTCTTTGCCGCGTAGCTCAACCTTGAGCTTGGCTCCGTGGTCGTCGTCGTCATCGTCATCGTCTTCGACTTCGACCTGGATGCGAAGGGTCTTGGTGAAGCCATTCCAGGCGAACTCGACGGTGGCCTTGGCCTCCGCTTCATCGTCGTCTATCTCCTGGAAGGGTCCACGGACTGTGACCTCGACGTCTCCGCTGTTGGCTCCGGTCATGGCGACATCGCCCAGACTGAGTACCGGATTCCCGGTACCGTCTTCCGCGATGGAGAACGGAACCGTGGCGGTCGCATCCGGGAAGACCTCGGCAGTCCATACGTGGTCTCCAACGAGATCACCGAGGGTGGCACTGCGCATCGACGCCGAGAGCTTGTCCTTCTTCGCCTTGACATCGACCTTGGTGGCGCCATCGGCCGTCGAGAACCGGACCTTGTGATCGCCGGCGCTGGTTTCGGTCAATCCGCCGCCGGTCACTGCCACCGAATCGATATTGCCGAATTCGTCCAGCGTTACGTCGACCTCAACGGTGGAGCCCAGCAGCACGAGGTGCATGCCGCCGGTATCGGCGATGGCCTGCGTTGTGTTGGCCGAGGCAGCCGCGGGGATGGCAAGCGATCCGATGACGATTGCCAGAACGAGAACGAGTGAACGTCCCTTCATGCTCGACCTCCCCATACCGGACCGACACTCTGGGTGGGCTGTCTCATCGGAATCTCTCCTTCGCTCGGCATTCTGACCACTGTGCGGTGTCAACCATGCCACATTGAGTGATAAGGGAGGCCTAAAGGATCCTTAACAGCGGGGGAAACACGCCAAATGGGTCGAGAGACCCATCACGTCCTCGAACAGGTCATACCGAGTCGATGGGTCACCGGGACTGTTTCGCCCGAGTTCCGCTCCCGTTCATGGATCCGAAAGAAGTACTCGATACCTTGCCTGATAGGTCCCGACCGGCGGGGCCAGGATCGAAGGAGGCATCATGCGAAGACCCACGATCGTTCTCACCTTGCTGGGAGCAGCTCTCTTCCTCGTGCCCGGAGCCGCATTTGCCGCCGGCAACGGTGCGGGCGGGGTAACGGGGCCGGCGTTTTACGTCGACGGTGAGCTGTACCGGACGGTGGGAACGCCGACCGACCTGTCCGGAACCGGCGCTCCGGTGCACAGCTTCGACACGATCTATGACATCGGCGGGCAGCCGAACGTGGCAACCGCCGCCCCCGGCGACCGCGGA
>DATEVB010000253.1:0-9212 GCA_035282865.1 Acidimicrobiia bacterium
GCTTCGGAGGTGAGATCCAACAGCCAGGACCGCACCACCGAGCCGTAGCGCCAGATTTCGGCGATCTGGTGGAGGTCGAGACCAAACTCTGCTTTGGCTTCCATTATGGCCAGCCCTTCGGCGTAGGCCTGCATGAGCCCGTACTCGATACCGTTGTGGATCATCTTGACGAAGTGGCCCGAACCGGCCGGTCCAACTCTCCCCCATCCCTGATCGACGGCCGGCGCAAGCGTTTCGAAGATGGGGCCTATGTTCTCGACGATCTGCCGGTCGCCTCCCACCATCATCGAGTAACCGTCGCTCAATCCCCAGATTCCGCCCGATGTGCCGCAGTCGATGAAATACATCCCCGACGAATCGCATTGTTCGGCCCGCCGGAGCGTATCGCGGTAGTAGGAATTGCCTCCGTCGATTATCACCGCGCCTGGCCCGAGAAACGGCAACACTGCCTCGAGGGTCTGGTCGACGGAAGCACCGGCCGGGACCATGATCCAGACGATCTGCGGGTCGGGTAGCTTGCCGGCCAGATCCTCGAGCGAAACCGCGCCTTCCGCCCCTTTTTCGACGATCTGCGCGACCGATTCGGGGTTGAGGTCGTATCCGACCACCCGGTGTCCGCCCTTCACCAACCGTTCGGTCATGTTGGCGCCCATCTTGCCCAGTCCGATCATTCCCAGTTCCATACGAAGCTCCTTACGCGATGAGGCCCAACCCGGCCAGGTCGCTCGCTAATTGTGCGACCGTTTCGAAACGAATCGAAGAACAAGGTGGTGAGATCAGTCACGAAGCGCCACCCGAAGGGCGGCGAGGCCTTGCGCCTGGTTGCCACCGAGGTTGACTCGCAGCACCCTGCGGTGGCGTTGCCGCATCGCCCGGTAGTCGCCAACGGATTGGGCCGCTATCAATTGGCCGAAGGTGTAGTCGGTTTCCGGCACGGTTAGGTCGTGGTCGGGCTCGTCGACGATCTGAAGGAACAAGCCGCCGGCCGGACCACCCTTGTGGAGCTGTCCGGTCGAGTGGAGGAAGCGCGGTCCGTAGCCGACGGTGGTGGCCATACGAAAACGGTGCTGCAGGTCTCCCCGGATCGAGTGGAGGTACTTTCCGACCGACGCTCTCATTGGCAGGTAAGCCTGGACGGCCAGGTAGTCGCCGGGTTGGACGGTGCTCAGCCAGGCTTTGGCATGGTCCGCCATTGACTCGACGTCGCCGCTCGCTATTTCCAGCGGTGGTTCACCCTGATCGCCGGTCCCCTCCATCGCTTCATTGGCGAGCGTCTTGGCCAGCTGCACGTCTGGCTGATTGAAGGGGTGGATACCAAGCACAGCACCGGCGGCGGCGACCGCCATCTCGGCGCCAAACATCTCAGCGGCAAGATCGTAGCGGTCCTCGAGCTTGATCCGTGCAACCGGGTGACCGGCTTGCTGGAGTTCCTGCACAGCGGCCACCTGGGTTTCGTCCTGGTCCCCATCGAGTGACAGATAGACGAAGAAACGATCCGATCCGTAGCCGTCGGGAGCCTCCAGAATTTCACCGGCTACCGGAACGATCCCTTTGCCATCCTTGCCGGTCGATTCGGCGATCAGTTGCTCGACCCAATCCGGGAAGGCAGCCAGGGCCGGCGAGACGATGAACGTGATCTTGTCGCGACCGGCCAGCGCCAATTCGCCTATTGCCGCACCCAGCTGGAGGGCCCGGTTGTCGGGTACAGCAACGGATGGTCCGGTCGCCTCAGCAATGACCGCGGCCCGATCGAGCAGCTTCTCGGGATCAACCCCGATCAGCGAGGCGGGGACGAGCCCGAAATCGGTAAGGGCCGAGTACCTTCCCCCCACATCGGCCGGGGCGTGGAATACGGCCCGGAAGCCGCGCTCGGTCGCCACGGTCTCCAACGACGAGCCCGGATCGGTGACGGCAACGAAGTGGGCTCCGGGCGTGGCGGTGGCTTCATTGACCACCGCCCAAAAGTAGCGAAACCCGGACATGGTCTCGAGGGTGCCGCCTGATTTGGAGGACACAACGAAGATCGTCTTAGCCGCCTCGATGTGATCGCCGACGGTCCGGACGGCGTCGGGATGGGTGCTGTCGAGAACCAGCAGTTCCGGGTGACCCGGGGCGTTGCCGAACGTGCGCTGATAGACCTCGGGCGCGAGGCTCGAGCCGCCCATCCCCAAGAGCACAACATGACGGAAGCCCTCCCGCCGGACGCCGTCGGCCAGAGCGCGCCATGCCGGAAGTTTGCTGCGCATGGTTTCGTGAAGGGTCAACCATCCCAAGCGATCGGTCAGCTCTGGCTGGGGCTCGGCAGACCAGAGCGTCGGGTCCTTCGCCCAGAGCCGGCGTCCGAAGTCCTCCTCCTGCCAGCGGTCCAACCGATCGTGGACTACCTCCGCATAATCCCCGAGCGCAAGCACCTGAGACCGAGAATCATGGTTCACCATTGCTTCCCCGTTTGTTGCGACACGACGGCATAGCCGCCACCACCACTGTAGAAGTCGCCCAGGCGACCATTTGTTCCGGGGGTTACAAAGCGCGTTTCTGACTACTTCTTCTCGGGCTTGTGCTTGGGCGGCATGGCGGCCACGTGTTCAAAGGCCCGCTCGCACCAGTCCGCAGTGCGCTCGGCATCGTCGCGCCAGGCGTGAGGAAGGGCGACGTACTCCCCCATCGACCGCCCCTCCGGCCCAAAGGGCCCCGCCCCCTCCACCCCGAGTAGCGAGGCACGGTCGTCTTCGGGAAGCCGGACACCGACGTCGGACCCGAACAGGCCCAGGAACATGTTCCCGTTCACAAAGGCGGCAACGTTGCCGAACATCGGCTTGATCTCCACTCGCGGGTCATCGGGGACGATCGAACGGAAATAGTCCTTGTCGACTTCGGTTGGCTTGGGAATCTTCACCTTTCCTCCCTCATGTACTCGATCTTCGCCCCTACACCGCTCAATGTGCAGCACGGATCTCCCGGACGCGGGTGGTGAGGGCCTGGATCCTCGCCTGGTCGAGCGAAACCCCGCTGCCGGGCTCGGCCAGGGGAACTCGCAGAGCACCGGCCTCCATCGTCCAGGGCGGATCGACGATGTCTTGTTCCCAGTAACGGTCGCTGGGACTCAGATCGGCGGGAAGCGCGAACGCTTCGAGCGAGGCGAGGGCCACGTTGTGAGCACGGCCGACACCGGTCTCGAGCATACCTCCCACCCAGAGGTCGATGCCGTGGGCAACCGCCATGTCGACCATCGCCAGGGCCGTGGTAAAGCCCCCAACCCGGCCCGGCTTCAGGTTGAGGACCCGCCCGGCTTCCTCGGAGATCATCCGTTCCAGATTTGCGATGGTGATGACCGACTCGTCTAGACACACAGCTGTCCTGAGGCGCCGCTGCAGATCGGCGTGCCCTGCCAGATCGTCCGCCGGGAGCGGTTGCTCGATCATCTGAAGCCGGAACTCATCGAGGGCGGTCAGATGGTCGAGGTCGGCGCGCGTATAGGAGCCGTTGCCGTCGACGGTGAGGGCTACACCGTCTCCTACCCTCTGGCGGACTGCCCGAACGACTTCGAGATCGGCGCCCGGTTGGATCTTGAGCTTGATGCGCTGGTACCCCTGACCAACTGCGGCGGCAGCAGCGTCGGCCGTCTCCTCGGGCGTTCCAGTCAATCCAATGGCAATCCCGGCGGGAACGGTGGAGCGAGTGCCGCCCAGCAACCCGGCCAGCGGTAGGTTCTCTCTCCTGGCATCCAGGTCCCAGCAGGCCATCTCGAGCGCGGCTCGAGCCATGGGCTCGGTGAGGGCAACATCACCCATGGCGGTGATGATCCCCGATGGATCCTCGACGTCCAGCCCCACCGCTCGTGGCGCCAACCGGCCGGTGATGGTTCCCCACGCCCCATCGACGGTCTCGGTCGTGTAGCCGGGAACGGCGCCGGCCACGCACTCTGCTGTGCCGGGGGTGCCGTCCCCGTCTTCGAGTTCAACCAGCAGCAACCGGCGATGGGCGACTATCCCGTGTGCGGTGGCGAATGGGGCGCGAAGGGCCAGTTCGATCTCCCGCACGGTCAGCCGTTCGACGCGCATGACCTCATCATCCCCGCTTTGGCGTGGTAGGCACGCCAATGCGGTGGGTGATGGTACGAAGCCGGAACCGGGAAAGACTCAGTGGATGCGCGGCTCGCCCGAGTAAACGTTGCACTCCTCGCCTCTCAAGAACCCCACCACGGTGGCTCCCAACTCCCTCCCCAGCTCGATGGCCAACGAGGAGGCGGCCGAGACACCGCACACTACTGAGATACCGGCCAGCGCCGCCTTCTGGACTATCTCGAAGGACACGCGCCCGGACACCAGCAGGACCAACTCGGGTAGGGGCCAGGCATCTACGGCCAGGGCACCGACCAGCTTGTCAACGGCGTTGTGGCGACCGACGTCCTCTCGCAATGCCACCAGCTCACCTCGAGGCGTGAAGGCGGCTGCGGCGTGGATGCCGCCCGTCAAGGTGAACCCCGACTGTTGGGCCCGCATTTGTCCGGGCAACGAGAACAGCACCTGCCTGTCTATGACGGGGCCGTCCCGCAGCGGGGGCGCCGCCACCCGGACCACATCGATGGAGGCTTTCCCGCACACCCCGCACGAGGAGGTCGTGTAGAGGTTCCGCCGGAACTGCTCCGGATCGACGGTGATCCCAGGGGCGAGTTCCGCCACCCAGCGGTCCCCCTGGTCGTCACCGGGAAGCGGGCGAAGGTCGGCGATTTCGGAGGGCCGCAGGATGATGCCCTCGGTGAGGGCGAACCCGAGCGCCAGATCGGCGTCGTGGCCCGGGCTTCGCATCAGGACCGCGATCGGTGTGTCACCCAGCCGCAACTCAAAGGGCGCCTCGGCGACAATGTGATCGGTGACGACCTCCTGATTGGTCGGGCCGACCCTGGTCACCCGGGCTCGTACGGTGGGATGCACGGGTCGCAGCCTATCGGGCCGCCGCCGTTGGTGGCCGACGTTGGCTATCCGGTCGTTTCGATCCTGGTGACGATCTCGTCGACCGGATAAGCGAGTGTGGCGGATGGACTAACCGGACCGATATCGATCCAGGCGTTGACCCCCACCCGGTAGGCGGCCTGCCAGCGGAATGAGACCGTCACCGGATAGCCGTCGACCTCGGGATAACACCCGGTCCGGCCCTGTTCGTCGCAGGTCTTCGTCTCGTACAGGTGGTAGGCCGCCCCATCGGGATAACCGATGAATCGACCCAGTTCCGATTCGTGGAGCACCAGCGGGGAAGTGGTTGCGTCACCCCAGTCGACCACCACCTCATCGACCCACGCCCCCACCTCGAGGATGGTCCCGAGGGGTGAGGTCAACGTTCCCTCGATGCGGTCGGGAATCGCCGCCCACACATAGGTCTCGAGACCGGTGAAGCCCTGCACGGGGCTCACCTCGATCCGTGGCTCGGCCAGCAGCCATCGCTCGAGGTAATCCCAGGCCAGGAGACGCAGATCCTCACCCGGGATCCCCTCACAGGCGTAGACCGTGGTGTCGAGAACGATCCCAACGCCGACATCCTGCCCGATCGTCACGATAGTGCCGTCCCTCGAGATGATCACCCACTGCGTAACCTTGGTGGTCCAGTACCAGCACTCCGACCCGTCGACATTCGAGCCCAGTTGGGGATAGAGGACAGGCGGCTCGGTCTCCATGACGGTGTAGGTTCCGTCGCTGCCGGCGAGCCAACAGACGTCTTCGTAGGTGATGTCACCGCTGTCAGGGTCTTCCCCCTGCGCGATAATGCAGACCGCTTCCGCTTTGGCAGGCTCGGCCAGAAAACCGACCAACGACCCGACCAACATGAGAAACACTGTCACACGCCTCACGGAAGTTGACGATCTCTCGTGTACACGTTGCATGCTTCTTCCCATACGTCGCCCCGATAGGCAGACCTCCACCGACCGTCTGAGGGTCGCGGCCAAAGCGCCACGATCGCCTCCCCCTCAGCCCCCTCTCCACGGAAGGCTGTTGAATCCCCGTAGTAAGACACAGCTAGACAATCTTCTCGATCGATCAAGATCTCTCGCACCTCAATCAGAGTTGATTGGAGTGTCGGCTGGGCAACGAAGAAGGAGTCGTCCGCCATCAACTCAACACCTCGGTCAAAGCTCTTCTCCACAGCCACAGAGTCCGCAAGGGCTTGTTCGTCGTCGCGATAGATCGCATCAAACCAACCAAATTGAACCTCCCGCACGATCTCGGTCACTTCTGCAATCCGCTGATCGACAGAGACCGTGCTGGTCGTTTGGGGAACGGTGGTCGTGGTGGTGCTCGAGGTGGTGGTCGTGCTCACCACTGCCGTCGGAGAGGTCGTCGCCGCCGGTTTGGAGGTGCACGACACCACCATCAGCGCACACGTCAGCACCAAACCAACCCGGCGCACGCGCCCCACTCCGCTCACCATGCCCCCTGAACCACCGTGGCCGGCCCTTCTCACAGCCGACAGCGTTGCATAACGATACTACACGTCACGTCGGGTCGCTTTCAAGACGGGCCAACCTCACTCACCCTGGACGTGCTGCCATCCAAACCGGCCCTTGATGCACAAATGACCGGAAGTCACGTCGTGGTCGAGCGGTGACAACGCCTTGAGAATCCGGTTGTCCTGCACCACAAGATCGAGGTTGCACCCAACCCCGCAATACGGGCAGATGGTCCGGGTGACCGTTTGGCGGTCTTCATCCCACGTGCCGGCGGCCCGCATCTCATATTCAGTCGTCGGTATCAAGGCCCCGGTCGGACAGACCCCAAAGCAGTTTCCACAGAACACACAGGCCGAATCCGGAAGCGCCACCCGGTACTCCGTGGCGATTCTCGCTTCGAAGCCCCGCCCCACCACCGAAATCGCAAAAGTATTCTGCGCATCGACCCCGCACGCCTGCACGCACTTGTAACAGAGGATGCACTTGGCGTAGTCACGAACGAAAAGTCGATTGTCGATCGTTGCCGGCTCCTCGACTGTGGCACCGCCGTCGAAGCGGGCCTGATCGGCTCCGTACCGCTCCATCAGCTCGCCGATGGCCGGAGTGAGAGACAGATCAACCGACGAACCAAGAAACTCCAGCACCATCTTGCGAGTGTGGCGCACTCGTTCCGAGTCGGTGTGGAGCCGCATCCCGGACTCGACTCGCCGAGAACAGGCCGGAACCAGGGCGCGCCACCCCTCGACCTCGACGACACAGATCCGACACGTGTTGGCCGGGGTCAGGTTCTCGAGGAAACAGAGAGTCGGGACATCGAAGCCTTCATCCCGGCAGACCTCCAGGATCGTCCGGTCGTGGGGCGTTTCGACGGACCGTCCATCGATAGTCACCTGGAGGACGCTCATGACGCACCTCCGACCAGGCCAAGCGCCACTGCCGATTGCACTGCCGATGCTGCCGTCTGGCCAAACCCGCAGATCGATCCGTCCCGCATGGCGGCGGCGATCTCGTTGAGCAGCTCGACTTCGCCGTCCCGTGGTCGTTCCATCAAACGGTGCAACACTTCCTCCTGACGAACGGTCCCCACCCGGCACGGAACACATTGCCCGCATGACTCGTCGCGGAAGAACTCGGCGATTCGCCCAACGATGGCGGGCATCTGGACGGTGCCATCGAACACGACAATCGCCCCGGAGCCGAGCGAAGCATCGATCGTGGAAAGTCCGGTGGAGGTGAGCGGCATATCCAGGCTGTCGGGATCCACGAAGCTGCCTGCCGCTCCCCCGACCAGGATGGCCCGTACCTCCCGCCCGCCCCGCACGCCGCCCGCCATGGCCAACACCTCCCCCAGCGTCGCCCCGAACGGCACCTCGTACAGGCCGGGCCGTCGCACGCTTCCGGACAGACAGAACAGCTTCGTGCCCGTCGAGTCGGGCGTCCCGGTCCCAGCAAACGCTTCTCCGCCACCGTTGATGATGGGCAGCACGTTGGCCAGCGTCTCGATGTTGTTGACCAGCGTCGGTTGACCGAAGAGACCCCGCTCGGTCGGGTACGGGGGCTTGTTGCGCGGCTCGCCGCGATACCCCTCTATCGAGTTGAACAGCGCCGTCTCCTCGCCGCAGATGTAGGCACCGGCGCCCCGCCGCAGTTCAATATCGAACACTGCGCCACGACCCAGCACGTCGCCGCCGAGCAGTCCCTGGGCCTGGGCTTGTTCGATAGCTCTGCCGAGGCGCCGGGTCGCCAGTGGGTACTCGCCGCGCACGTACAGATAGCCTTGTTCGGCCCGGACCGCCCACCCGGCGATGGTCATAGCTTCGATGACGGCGAAGGGATCCTCTTCCATCAGCACCCGGTCCTTGAAGGTGCCGGGCTCCGACTCATCGCCGTTGGCGACTATGTAGCGCGGCCCGATCGCACCCGCAACGGCCTGCCACTTCCGACCGGTCGGAAACGCGGCACCACCCCGGCCGGTCAGACCGGAGACGATGATCTCGTCGATGACGGCCTCCCGGCCGAGATCGAACGCCCCGGCGAGGGCCGAATATCCACCGGCGTCGAGATAGTCGTCGAGGTTGGAAGGGCTCACCGTCCCGATCCGCGCCAGCAGAGGCCCCCCCGACGACACGTGCAGGTCGAACTCATCATCGCCGTCCTCCGATGCCGGAGTCTGCCCGACCAGCCCCGACACCACGGTCTCGGAGTCGGCCGGGCCGATCGCCCGGTCGTGGCCGCCCGCCAGCTGGAGGAATACGGCCGGTGCCCGGTCGCACATCCCGAGACAAGGACTGCGCACCCAGGTGACCTCACCCTCACCCAGTCCGGCCGGGCCGAGCTTCTTCTCGAGTGCCTCCTTCAACCTCACGGCTCCGGCCACCGCGCAGCTGACGTCGTCACACACGTGGGCGACGCGGGGCGGCCGCGGCTTCGTGGAGAACATCGCGTAGAAAGTCGCCACTCCGTATGCCTCCGCCGGGGGAACGGCGAGACGGCGGCAGATGTAGTTGAGGGAGCCTTCGCTGATCCAACCTGCCGAACTCTGCACCGCATGCAGCGCCGGCAGCAGCAAATGCCGTTGCCGGCGGATCGACCGGCCACCCACCGCCAGGTGACCATCTACCGGTCGGCGCATACCACCCACCCATCCCGAGTCGGGCCCTCCGAGCACTCCATCGACCGCGTCTCGCTCAACCGCCGTGGGTTCCGCCGTCATCGGTCGAAGATCCACCAGGAGCTCCTCACGTTTCCAGTCTGTCGATTCGAATGGCAG
>DATEVB010000254.1:0-22889 GCA_035282865.1 Acidimicrobiia bacterium
TCGAGGTTGGCTCGGGTGGTGAGGTCGAAGCGGACTTCCGTGACGGAACCCGACGGATTCAGTTCAACGCCGAACTGGAGGATGGTCAGATCAAGGTTCGGGTGCGGGAACGCGCCGACGGATAGCCGCAACGCGGTTCCTCCCCAACACAGTTCGCCCCGGGTCGCTCTTACCACGACCCGGGGCGACGTGCTTTTGCTCCTGCACTCGACCCGGTCGACGCCGTCATCCGCTCCGCGGGCCGACCATCGAGTTCCGGGCCGCGTTGGACTATGCGATGGCGGTAGGTCGCAGCCTCGATATATCAACGAGTCAGGGCGCCTTCGCTGAGCCCATCGCGCTGTTTCACCGCTCGGAGCGCGCCCGTCGGGTTACCGTTGAGGTGTGAGCAACTCCAACATGATCTGGTGGATGATCGTGGGTTGGCTGCCGGCCGTGCTGTTGTGGTCCTTTGGCGACGACCTGTTCACCACCATGGGCGGGGTTGCCTGGCTCGGCTTCATGTACGCCGTGTTGTGGCAGAGAAGCAGGGGGGATCAGGGGCCATGAGCGGCTCGTTGTCCTCGAGGAATGACTTGCCCGGCGCCGATACCTTCTGATGCCCCTTCTGGAATCCGCCCGCGACGAGCCTCCCCGGGGTGGTAGGCCTGCTCGCCAGCCTGAAGCGCTTGCCGGCCAGGACCTGGAAACACCTGGCACATGGATGTTGGCGCCTGGCGTGCCCGGGGCTATCCTGTCTCTCGTTCTGTATGAGGGTCGCCGTCCTATCCAACGGATGCCGCCACGGGAACGGGAAGTCGAAAGAACCATGGAGGGTTGCACTGTGAGAACATCATGGAAGCTCTCGAAGTGGCGCCGGTTAGCTGTTGTTGCCGTCCTGGCACTGATAGCAGCCGCGTGCGCGGAGGGAACCACCGATACGACTGCCGAATCAACGACCACCACGGCGGCTCCGAGCGACGGTGATACCACCACGACTGCCGCGCCGACTCCCGAGGGATTTACCTACAAGATCGGAATGTTCAGCGATCTGACGACCGACAACTTCTGGGCCTACCTGGGTCCGGAGGCTGATGTCTACAACGGCTACGTCCTGGGCAGCAGCCATCCGGGGCTGTTCACGCTGGCCTACCCGAATATCCTGGTGGTGCCGGCTTTGGCCGAGGGTGACCCCAACGAAGTAGTTCAGGACGGCGGCGTGTGGGCGGTTGAGCAGACGATCCGTCAGGGCATCATGTGGTCGGACGGTGAAGAAGTCACCGCCAACGACCTGGCTTTCACCTACGACGTGATGTCGGAGTTCGGTCTGGGTGGTAACTGGCCCGGATATTTCTCCTTGCAGGCCGAAGCCGTAGAGGATGATCCGGCCACCGAAGACGTGGACGAGACGGCACCGGCCCGCGAGGGCGTCACGAGTGTGACGGCTGTGGACGATTACACCGTCCGCGTCGAGTTCTCGGAGCAGCCCGGTCTGGCCATCTGGAACAACGGGGTTGGTTTGGCGCCGTTCATGCCCGAGCACTTCTGGGCCGACATGGTCGAGGAAGCTCGCGCCAGTGACGATCCATCGGCGACGCTGTACGCCTTCAGCGGTGAGGGTGAGCCTTCCGCCGGACAAATGATCTACTCGGGTCGTGAGCCGGGTGCCTTCGCCCAGAACACGATGAACACCGGCGACTATTACGCCGGCACCGAGTACACCTTCTACGCCGACGGTTCGTTCCGTCAGAAGAACGACGCCCAGGGCTTCGATGAGGTGTACAACGGTTCCGGCGAGGGCGAAGTGACCACCCAGTGGACCAGTGGCCCTTATGCCAGCGACGTCCTCTACTCGATCTACTCCGACCAGAACGCGGCGATCCTCGCTCTGCGCAACGGTGAGATCGATTTCATTCTCAGCTCCCTGGGTCTGCAGGCGGGCCTGAAAGACCAGGTCACCTCGGCTCCGGACCTGAACCTGATCGCCAACGCCTCGAACGGATTCCGGTATCTGGCGTTCAACATGCGCAAGTCGCCCATGTCGGAGATGTCCTTCCGGCGAGCGCTCGGCTGCATGACCGACAAGGAATTCATGCAGACCCTGTTGCAGGGTGCGGCTATCCCGGCCTACAGCCTGGTGCCGCCCGGCAACACGTTCTGGGCCAACCCGGACGTCGAGCAGCTATGCAAGGGCTTGAGCGGTGAAGAGCGGTTCACCCAGGCCGTGCAGCTCCTCACAGACGGTGGCTTCACCTGGGCCGTCGAGCCGGAATGGGATCCGGACAATCAGGAGCTGAAGGACGGCACCGGTACGGGCCTGAAAGACCCGAGCGGCACAACCGTTCCCGAGCTCGAGCTGCTGGCCCCCGGACCCGGCTACGACCCGCTCCGGTCGACCTACTCCGTGTGGATCGCCGAGTGGGCCTCGAACCTGGGTATCCCGGTCAAGGCCAACCCGACCGGCTTCAGCGTGATCGTCGACAAGGCGTATGCGCTGGGTGAAGAAGCGCTCAACTGGGATATGTACATCCTCGGTTGGGGCCTCGGCGACCCATCGTTGCCGACCTTCCACGAGTCGTTCTTCGCCTCTTACCAGGACTCGGCCGAGGGTGGCTTCAACACCCCCGGTTATGCCAACGATCAGGTCGACGAGCTGGCCGCAACGCTGCTCGCCGCTACCGACGTTGACACGGCCAAGGCTGCGGTCCAGGAGATGGACCGGATCATCGTCGAGGAAGCCCCCTACGTGGTGCTCTTCCAGACCCCGATCCTCGAGGCGTACCGGACCACGCTGGCATTCCCGTTCACCGATGCGCTGGACGGACTCCAGAATCTGTACGGCCTGCCGGGAGACGTCCAGGCTGTCGACTAGATAACCACTGAGTATGAGAAGCGGATGGGGAGGGCTCCGGCCCTCCCCATCCCCGCGACCCGGGGGCTCGTTTGCTAACCTGCCCCGACCGGCTTCCCGGCATCCGGAGGGCTTTGCATGCTGAAGTACATCGGCCGGCGAACACTGCAAAACGTGCTGGTGTTCGTTGTATTCCTAACGGCGACGTTCTTCCTTCTCCAGGCTCAACCAGGTGACATCAGTCAGCAGTTCCTGGCCAACCCGAAGATCACTCCCGAGGTCCGTGAGCAATTCCGAGAACAACTTGGCCTGACCGGCTCCGTGTGGACGCAGTACGTCACCTATATGAAGAACTTCTTCACCGGCAACCTCGGCATCTCTTTCTCCGAGTACCCACGCGAAGTCACCTCGATCATCGCTGAGCGGCTGCCGAGAACCCTGGCGCTCTTCCTCTTTGCCACGGTCCTCTCTTTCTGGCTGGGCTTCAAATCGGGCAAGTTCCTCGCCTGGCGGCGGGGCGGCAAGGGGGAAACGGTTGTCACCACCATCGGAGTGTTCTTCCAGACGGTCTTCTATCCGTGGTTCGCGCTCATGATGATCTGGGCATTTGCCTTCGGGCTGGGCTGGTTCCCAATCGGCAAATTCCTGACCGTCGAGCGGTGGCTCAATGCCCCGCAGGGGGTCGAGGCCAACGGCGTATTCAACCGGATGTTGGTCACCACACTCATGGTCGGGTTGGTGCTGTTAGCCGTGGAGATCATCGGCCGACGATCCCACGACCGCAAACGTGGCAGGCAGATCACCTGGGCGGGAAGGATCCTGCTGGTGGGCGCTCTGGCGATCTGGTGGACGACCGTCTGGAGCGAACAGGTTCCCTTCGCTCTCGATATCGGATGGCACCTGTTACTCCCCACGATCACGCTGTCCCTGATCGGGTTTGGAGCCACCATGCTGCTGACCCGAGCGTCGATGCTCGAGACCCTGCGGGAAGACTTCATTCTCACCGCTCGCGCCAAAGGTGTGCCCGACAAGATCGTCCGTGACAAGCATGCGGCTCGCAATGCTTTGCTGCCCGTC
The DNA here is from genome assembly GCA_035282865.1 of Acidimicrobiia bacterium. Taxonomy (GTDB): domain Bacteria; phylum Actinomycetota; class Acidimicrobiia; order Spongiisociales; family UBA4744; genus UBA4744. The sequence goes on from DATEVB010000254.1 coordinate 3,908, forward strand.
ACTACCTCGCTGGTGCTCAGTCTGGCGTTCTTGATCGGGGGTGGCGTCGTCACCGAAACGGTCTTTTCCTGGCCGGGGATGGGGGCGACGCTCCTCGAAGCCGCCATTGTGGAGGACATCCCGCTCACGATCGGAGCGTTTGCTTTCATCGCCGTACTGGCGCTGATCGCCCACCTGGTCATCGACATCATGTATATGTACCTGGATCCGCGCATCCGGGTGCAGGGATAGGAGAGCTCAGTGACCGACCGACTGCTCGATCCCGACCCGGCGTCCGTCCCGGATATCGCCGACATCGTCGCCCAACCCTTGTGGCGGGTCCGGGTCCGGCTGTTCTGGCGAGGGTTCCGCACAGGATGGTCGAGTTTTGCAGAGAACAAGGTGGGCTTGGTCGGCCTGACCGTCATTGTCTTGTTCGGCGCCATGGCTCTCATCCAGCCCATTCTGCTCGGGACGGTGTGGGAACCGAGGGTCTTTGACCCGGTGGTCGGCTACGAGGCGGTGGTGGTCGAAAAGACGATCGTCCCCGACAATGAGATCACCGATCCCGATACTCAGGTCGACCTGTTCTCGGCCCGGCTCATCGACCCGTTGCTGCAAGTCGGCGACACGCTCGGTGTGACCGAGCAACCGGCATCCCCCTCGTCCAGACACCTGCTCGGTACGGACTCGCTCGGAAGAGACGTGCTCTCCCAGTTGATGTTCAGCACCCGGGCCGCATTCATGCTCGGCATTGTGGCCGCCATGGTTGCGGTTTTCATCGCCACTACCGTCGGGGCCGTCTCCGCCTTCTTCGGCGGACTGGTCGACACGCTGTTCATGCGGCTCGCCGACTTGATCATCCTGGTGCCGTTCCTCCCGATCCTCATCGTGCTGACCGCTTTGATCGACTTCGGGTTGTTCCATCTGGCTGTGCTGATCGGAGTGCTGGGCGGCTTCGGGGGTACGGCCATCATCCTCAAGTCGCAGGCGCTCTCCGTTTCGGTGAAGCCTTTCATCGACGCGGCCCGGATCGCCGGGGGAGGCCGTATGCATCTCATTTTCCGGCACATCATCCCCAACGTGCTCCCGTTGAGCTTCTTGTTCATGATGTTCGCGGTGACCGACGCTATCTCAGCCGAGGCCACCTTGTCTTTCCTCGGGTTGCTCAACATCGACATGAGCTGGGGCATCATGATCTACCAAGCCCGGGTGCAGGGGTATCTCCTGGATCCGCAACGATGGTGGTTGATCGTTCCGGCGGGTTTGGCCGTCACCATGCTGGCCGGTTCGTTCTTCCTGGTCGGAAGGGCGATGGACGAGATCATCAACCCTCGATTGCGGAGACGGTAGGAACTCATGACGGCAACGCCCTTTGAACATGGCAGCGGCGCGATCACCGGCCGGCCGGTTCTAGAGGTCGACGGCCTCGTCATGCACTACCGGACCAAGGCCGGCGACGTCTCGGCGGTGGACGGCGTCACGTTCTCGCTCGGTCAAGGGGAAGCCCTGGGTCTGGTGGGCGAATCGGGGTGCGGGAAAACTTCTATCGCTATGACTCTGATCCGATTGCTCACCGACAACGGGATCATCAAGGAAGGTCGTGTGCTGCTCGACGGGGTTGATGTTCTCAAACTCACCGAAGAGGAAATGCGCAAGCATCGGTGGGCCGACATCTCCATGGTGTTCCAGGGCGCCATGAACGCCTGGAACCCGGTCTACAAGGTAGGCGACCAGATCATGGAGGCGCTCGAACAGCATTTCCCCGATATGACCGAACCGGAAGGCAGGGCTCGGATCGCCGAGCTCTTCGAGCTGGTCGGCTTGACCCCGGCCATGATGGACCGGTACCCACACGAGTTCTCGGGCGGCATGCGGCAACGGGCCATCATCGCCATGGCCCTGTCGTGCAATCCGAAGGTGATCATCGCCGACGAGCCGACCACAGCCCTCGATGTCATCGTTCAGGACCAGATCCTCAAGGAACTGAAGAAGGTCCAGACCGACCTCGGCATGTCCATCATCTACATCTCCCATGATGTTGCCGTGATTGCCGAAGTCAGCGATCGGATCGGTGTCATGTACGCAGGCAAGCTCGTCGAGCTTGGCCCAACCGACGAGGTCTTTCCGCGCCCCCGCCACCCGTACACCTACCTGCTGCTCTCGTCTACGCCCAGCGTCAAGGGACCCCGACGCAAGCTGGCATCTCTCGAAGGCGAACCTCCCAATCTGCTATCGCCGCCGACCGGATGCCGGTTCCACCCGCGCTGTCCATTTGCCACGGAGATCTGCACCAACCAAGATCCTCCCGCTCACGAACCCTCGCCGGGCCACCGGGTGGCTTGCTGGCACTGGGAGGAAGTTCCCGAACTGGGAAGGCTGAAAGCATGACGCAGGCGCTCGTCAAGGTCGATGGGCTCAAGAAGCTCTATCCCGTGCAAAAAGGCCTGTTCCGCAAGGTCACTGAATTCATTCACGCCGTCGACGACATCAGCTTCGAAATCGCCCCGGGGGAGAGTCTGGGCCTGGTGGGAGAGTCGGGGTGTGGGAAGACCACCACCGGCCGCATGTTGGTGCGGCTCACCAGTGCAAGCGAAGGGCAAATTCTGCTGCAGGACAACGGATCGATGATCGATGTTGCCCACATCGAGCGTGACGACATGAAGCGGTTCCGGCGGCGCGTACAGATGATCTTCCAGGACCCGTACGAGTCGATGAACCCTCGTCGAACCATCTTCGACACCATCTCCGAGCCGCTCCAGGTGCAGGGGATCGGGACGGTCGCCGAACGGGAGGAACGGGTCGCCGAACTGCTGGAACTCGTCGGGCTCACGCCTCCCGCAACGTTCATGTTCCGCTTCCCACATGAGTTGTCCGGTGGGCAGCGCCAGAGGGTAGCCATCGCCCGGGCACTGGTCATCGACCCCACCTTCGTCGTTGCCGACGAGCCAACGTCGATGCTCGATGTGAGCATCCGCATCTCGATCATGGAACTCATGCTGAGGCTCGCCAAGGAATTCGACGTCTCATATCTCTACATCACCCACGACCTGGCCGTGGCCCGCTACATGTGCGATCGTATCGCCGTGATGTATCTCGGCAAGATCGTCGAAATAGGCTCGACGGAAGAGTTGCTCCACAACCCCCAGCATCCCTACACCCGGGCGCTGTTGTCGGCGGTTCCGGTGCCCGACCCCAGCTATGTGCGCCCCCCTGTCGAGATCAAGGGCGGCATCACCAAAGCCATCAACCCCGAGCCCGAATGCCGCTTCATCGACCGCTGTCCCTGGGTGCAGGACGTGTGCCGGACGAGCGACCATCCGGCGCTGGAGGACCAGGGCAACGGCCATCTGGTGGCCTGTTACGTGGTGAAGGAGTCGGCCTGACCACCGACGCCGGTCCCTTCACCATCCCCAATCTGATCTCGTTGCTGCGGCTGGCCGGCATTGGCGTGTTCTGGTGGTTCCTGTTCGGGCGTGATGACCCGGTGGCAGCCGGCCTCCTCATCCTGGTGATCGGCTGGACCGATTGGCTGGACGGCGTGCTGGCTCGCAAGCTGAACCAGGTCTCGGAGATAGGTAAGTTTCTGGATCCCCTGGCCGACCGGGTGGCGATTGCGGCTGCTGTGATCGGTGGCATGTTCGCCGACGTGATCCCGCTCTGGTTTGGTGTGGCGCTGATCCTCCGCGAAGCCGGGATCGCGCTGGGGGCGCTCGTGGTGGGGGTGCGACTCAAACAGAAACTCGATGTGCGCTACATGGGCAAGCTGGCCACCTTCATCCTGTACGGCGCGATCCCGTCGTTCTATCTGGCGGCCGGCGGGATTGCAGGTGACGTGTTCCTGTACCTGGGATGGGTTCTCGGGGTGATCGGCCTGGTTCTCTATTACTGGGTGGCGATCCTGTATGTGAACGACATCCGGGAAATGTTGCGTCGCGGGTGAGGTGCTGCGGCGGTAATCTTGGTGCTCAGACGAGAGAGGATGTGTCCGGATGAACGTTCCCGACGACAGGCGATACACCGAAGAGCATGAGTGGGTGCTGGTCGACGACGACGGGAAGGTACGAATGGGCATCACGGACTATGCCCAGGATGCGCTTGGCGACGTCGTCTACGTGGAACTCCCGGCGGTGGGAAAGGCCGTGGCCAGAGGTGACGCCATCGCCGAGGTCGAATCCACCAAGTCGGTAGCCGATGTGTACGCCCCGGTGGCGGGCACGGTGGTGGCGATCAACGAGGCCCTGACCTCTGAACCCGAGCTTGTCAACAGCGATCCGTACGGAGCCGGTTGGTTCGCCGAGATCGACATCAGCGATCCCACCGGTTTGGAGACACTGCTCGATTCCACCGCCTACCGCAACCTGATCGTGTGACTCGTCCGACCTGGCCGGGGCCCACTACGATGTCATCTATGGATTGCCCGCACTGCCACGCCGAGATCGACGACGACGTCGTGGTGTGTCCGATGTGTGGTGCCGCCGTAGAGCACGAAGCGACGGTGACCTTCGTACCCTTGTCCCCGACTTCCCATCCGGCGTTGAGCCCGGCCGAAGCAGCTCACGTGCCCGGTGTAGCCGGCTATGCGCTGGTGGTCGAGCGTGGGCCCAGGGCCGGAATGGCCTGGCTGGTCAAAGAAGGCACGACCACAGTGGGGCGTCACCCCGACAGCGATATTTTTCTCGATGACATCACGGTGTCCCGTCATCATTGCCGGTTCATCAACGATGGTCGGATGTTCGAAGTCGAAGATTCGGGTTCGACCAACGGCACGTACGTCAACGGCGAGCGGGTGGACCGGGGTGCATTGCAGCCCGGTGACGAAGTCCTCGTTGGCAAGTTCCACATGATCGTGGCGCTTGGTGATGATTGACGGCGTATCCATCGGTGAGGTCATCAACCTTCTCAAGGACGAGTTCCCTGATATCAGTGTGTCCAAGGTGAGGTTCCTGGAGAGTCAGGGGTTGATCGATCCGCACCGAAGTGCCTCCGGATATCGCCAGTTCTTCCCGGACGACATCAAGCGTCTCCGGTTCATTCTCCAGCAGCAGCGCGACCACTTCCTGCCGCTCAAGGTGATCAAGTCCAAGCTGACCATGTGGGAGCGCGGCGAGGAGAATGTGATGCCGGCCCCGTCGGGACCGCCGCCGGAGAAACTGTTTGCGCCGTCAACTACGCCGCTCGGCCTGGACGAGGTGGCCCGCGCCAGCGATCTCACCCGGCGTCAGGTCGGTGAGTTGATCGATCACGGGCTGCTCCGTCCTGGAACCGAGAACGGAGCGGAGACTTTCAGCCAGGAGGAGCTGGCTGTGGCTCGTGAGGCGCAACGTCTCCTGGCATATGGTCTTGAACCACGCCATCTGCGCTCATTGCGGTTGTCAACCGAACGCGACGCGGCGTTGCTGGAGCAATTGACGGCGCCGCTGTTGCGGAACCGGAGCCCGGACGCCCGCCACCGGGCCGGGGAGATCCTGGCCGGGTGCGCCGATGCGATCGGGAAGACACGAGTTGCCATCCTCACCGAGGAGCTTCGCCGGCTGTTGGAGTCGTGATGGTACGCCGTGTGGCACTCCTGGCGCTGGCGGTGGCCCTCATCACCGGTGTTGTCTTCCCGGTGGGGGCGAGCGTCGCAACCACGGCCGCCATCCAGCTGCCGCCGGTGCCAGTCGAAGGCCTGTTCACCGGGTCGCCACCCGAGGTCACCGCCCAAACCTGGATCCTCTACGACGCCACCTTCGATCGAGTGCTGGCCGAGAAGGACGCAGACCAGCGGCGGGCAATCGCATCGACAACCAAGATGATGACAGCCTTGCTGGCCGTCCGGCATGGATCAAGGTACGCGCGGGTCACCATCAGCGATGAGGCTCCGGAGGCAGGGGAAGCCGAGATCGACCTCGAGGCAGGCGAGGTGTGGACCGTCGAAGAGCTCCTGTACGCCATGCTCCTCGAGTCTGCCAACGACGCCGCCCTTGCTGTGGCCGAGCACGTGGGCGGCACCGTCGCCGGGTTCGTCAAACTCATGAACGACGAAGCGGCCAAGTTGGGCATGGACGACACGAGCTTTGACAACCCGCACGGACTCGATGCCGCCAACCATTTCAGCTCGGCTCGGGATCTGTTGACGTTGGCACAGGCGATGATGGCGGTGGACGAGCTGGCCACGATCGCGGGAACCCGGGAAGCCCCGCTGCCTCCCACTCCGAAGGGCGAAGAGCGCATTGCCCACACCACCAATCGCTTGCTATACGACTATCCGGGAGCGAACGGAGTGAAGACGGGCTACACCGACGACGCCGGGTGGACCCTCGTAGCGTCGGCCGAACGAGACGGGCGTCTCCTGTACGCGGTAGTGATGGGATCGTCGACCCTCGAAGAGCGGTTTGCCGATGCGGCTGCGCTGCTCGACTATGGATTCTCCGAGTTCGGCGTGGTCGAGGTCATCGTCGCCGGGGTCGACTACGCAAGGCAAAGATTGCCCGACGACACCCCCGAGGAGGCAGTGGCCATCGAAGCATTCTCGATCTTCGCCAACCGCGAGGACGCCGAGCAGATCAGATTGACGCCGGCCTTCAACGACGATGGGGCGGTAGTGGTAGCCACGATGGGCGACGAAGAGTTGGCGCGGGTACCCCTCGAGGCATCGTCCTCCCTGAGCCTGCCGGAACTGGCCGATGCCTTTGCATGGGCCAGCAACTATTGGGACTGGCTGTTCGGCAATGAATGACCAGACGGGCAGGGAAAGCGACCAGGGAGTGGCTGGGAAGTGACCGGCAACAACCCGCCCTTCGTTGAGGTCATCCCTGCCGAGGCGCTGGCCTCTCGAGCACGGGAACTGGGAACCCAGCTCACCGAAGAGTACCGGAACCGGGAACCGGTCTTCGTCGGTGTATTGCAGGGGTCCCTGCCGTTTCTCAGCGATCTCGTCCGGCAGGTCAAGGTCAGTCTGGACGTGGACTTCCTCGCACTCAGCCGGTTTGGGGAAGGTGGCAAGGTCCGTATCGCCATGGACACCGAGATCTCGCTGGAAGGGCGCGATGTGGTGGTCGTTGAGGACATTGTCGATACCGGCCTCACGCTGTCCTATCTTCGCCGGTTGCTGGAAACCAGGGATGTGGCCAGTCTGGCGACGGTGACGTTGCTGGACAAAGCGCCGCGGCGGATCGTTGACGTGCCACTCGAATACCGGGGTTTCGAGGTCGGGGACGAGTTCTTGCTCGGCTACGGGTTGGACTGGGAAGGCAAGTACCGGAACCTTCGGTCGATCTGGGTGGTTCTTGATCTGGCAGCCTTCCAGTCCTATCCCGCTTCCTTGGGCGAGAGGGTGTTCTCTGCTGGCGGTGATAATCTGGTCGTATGAGCGACCCAGGGCGCCCGAAGACCCAAGGTATCCCGATGGAGCTGATCGGGGTTCGGATCGAGTTGCCGACCAACCAGCCCATTGTGTTGCTTCGGGAAACGGATGGTTCCCGCTATCTGCCGATCTGGATTGGCGCCGTCGAAGCGACCGCCATCGCCTATGCGCTCGAAGGTGTCGTACCACAACGACCTCTGACCCACGACCTTCTCAAGACGGTCTCCGAGTCTCTGGGGGCGAGCGTCGTCCGCGTGGTCGTGACCGAGCTACGTGACAGCGTGTATTACGCGGATCTGGTGCTGGCCAGGGGGGACGACGAAGTCACCGTGTCATCTCGCCCCTCCGACGCCATAGCCCTGGCCGCCCGGATGGGGGCACCGCTGTTTGCCTCGCCGCAGGTCCTGGAGGACGCCGGAATCGAGATACGTGACGAGGATGAAGAAGCCGAGATAGAGAAGTTCCGGGAGTTCCTCGACGACATCACTCCGGGAGACTTCGAGGTCGGCGAGTCTCCGAGCTGATAAAGGGCGTCAGGTCGAGAAGCTCACCAACCTCGTCGGCGAGGCGAGCTGAACAAACACAGCGCCTAGGTTATCCACAGATACTGTTGACAACCCCGCGCCGATCTGGGTAGGTTGTGGTTCCGTAATTACGAGCGTGTAAGCTGGGACGGCTAACAGAGGAGCACCGAGTGACCGACAGTGGATATCGAGCCCCACAAGTGTGCAATTTAGTTGGCATCACGTACCGCCAGCTCGACTATTGGGCGCGCACAGGATTGCTGCGGCCTTCGATCCAGAGTGCCAAGGGTTCGGGATCACAACGCCGGTACTCCTTCACGGATGTTGTGCAGCTGAAAGTCATCAAGCGACTGCTCGACGCCGGGATGAGCCTCAAGAAGATCCGTCAAGCGATGGACATCCTGGTTCGCCAACTGCAGAGCGATCAGCCGTTGGTCGACGTCACGCTCCTTTCGGACGGGCAGACCATCTACGCTGCGCATAGCGCCGATGAGGTCGTCGACGTGTTCCGGCGCGGCCAGGGCGTATTCGGGATCGCAGTCGGTCCGGTGCAAGCGGAACTCGAAGGTCAACTTCACCAGTTGTTCCCCGAACTGGAAGCGACCGGTGCGCAGGCAGCAGTCGCGGCGGCCGGGGAGGTTGGGGCGATCTGACCACCTACGACGTATTCGAGGCCGGCCCGGCAGACGTCACTGAGTTTGCCCATAACAGTGAACGTCAATTCGCTCGACTTCTCGACTTCTATGGAATCGAGTGGACCTATGAGCCGCGCGCCTTCCCGATCGCCTGGGACGAAGAAGGGAAGCCGTCCCGGTTCTTCACACCGGATTTCTACCTCCCGGGCGACGACCTCTTCATCGAAATCACCACGATGAATCAGAAGCTGGTCACCAAGAAGAACCGGAAGGTTCGTCGGCTGAAAGAGCTCTACCCCGACGTCAACTGCAAAGTCTTCTATCAGCGTGACTACCTCCAACTGCTGGTCAAGTACGGGCTCGAAGAACCCGACCACATGGACGAGGTACCGGCCCCGACCAGGATCCCCGGGCCACCCCAGGTGACGAGGATCCCCAACGAGCCGATGGGTGGCCAGGCGGCCGGATAAGGGTCTCAACGGCCCTAGCCACCCTGCCATTCTCCCTGAGGGTGTGGGCGCCCTGTGCGTCTAGTCTGCGAAGGAGATGAGTCTCCCTGCGGAGAGGAGTGACCCTGATGGCCCAATCCCCCCTCTATGACGAACACGTTCGTCTTGGGGCGAGGTTTGTGGACTTCGCCGGCTGGGAGATGCCGGTTCAGTATGAGGGCGTCCTGGTCGAGCACGAGGCAGTGAGGGCTGCGGCCGGGGTCTTCGATGTGTCCCACCTGGGCCGGTTCCGCTTGGAGGGACCGGGGAGTACGGAGCTCTTGCGCACATTGCTCTGCAACGATGTCACCGTTATAGAACCGGGCCGGGCCCAGTACACAATGGCCCTGAACGAATCCGGTGGGGTCGAGGATGACATCATCGTCTGGAGATGGGAAGACGAGCGTTACTGGGTGGTGCCCAACGGGGCCAATGACGACAAGGTGCGGGCTTCGTTTGTCGCGGCGGCAACCGCGGGAGTCACGATCGAAAACCTGCGGGAAACGACGGGTCTGATCGCCGTCCAGGGACCCGATGCCCCGGTTGCCATCGAAGCGGTGCTGGGACGGCGGCCGGGCCGATTTCGGCTCTTTGAGTGCGAGTATGCCGGTTACCCGGTGTGGGTTGCAGGCACCGGCTACACCGGCGAGCGGGGTGGAGAGATTGCCGCACCCGCCGAAGCGGTGGCGGGCCTGTTCGGCGCGTTTCGGGAGGCGGGTGTGACCCCGGCCGGTCTTGGCTGTCGGGACACGTTGCGGTTGGAGATGGGGTACCCGCTCTGGGGGCAGGATCTGGATCCTGCAACCACTCCGCTCGAGGCCGGTCTCGGTTGGGTCGTCAACTGGGATCACGAGTTCGTCGGAAAACCCGCCCTGGAACGTCAAAGGGACGGAGCTGTCTCGAAGCAGCTGGTCGGATTCGCGATGAAAGGGCGCCAGATTGCCCGCCACGGATACCCGCTCCGGGCGGGGGAGGCGACCGGAACGGTCACCAGCGGCAATTTCAGCCCCACCCTCAAGCGAGGTATCGGCTTGGGCTATCTCCAACCGCCACCACCATCTGAGGGTCAAGTAGAGGTTGAGGTTCGAGGTGCATGGCTGCCCGTCGAGCGACACACCCCGCCGTTCATCGAGAGGACGTGAACGTGGACTTCACACCCCATACAGACAAAGATGTGGCCTTCATGCTGGAGGCGCTCAGCTTGAGTGAACCGGCCGGACTGTTTGCGCACCTACCTTCCGGGGCCCGGCTCGACCACGACCCCGGTCTACCCGAATCAATGTCCGAACTCGAAGTCATGAACATGGTGGACGCTCTGGCGAAGCGGAACCGCTCGGACCTCATCTGTTTCGCCGGCGGAGGCTATTACGACCACTACCTTCCGCCGGTGGTGAGCGCGCTCACGATGCGGCCGGAGTTCGTCACCGCCTACACGCCCTACCAACCTGAGGTGTCGCAAGGAGTCCTGCAGGCATTGTTCGAGTTCCAATCGATGGTGTGCGAGATCACCGGGATGGACGTAGCCAATGCCTCGCTCTACGACGGAGCAACTGGCGCGGTCGAGGCCGTCAATCTGGCGGTTGCCGCCACCGGCCGGTCGGCCGTATGGGTGTCGCGAGGCGTCCATCCACGGACCCGGGAGACCATCGCCACGTTTGCATCCGCCCGTGGTATCGAGGTGGTCGAGCACAACCTGGTCGACGGGAAGACGGCATGGGACGATTCGGCCGAACCTGCCCCGGCGGCCGTCATCGTGGCCCAACCGAACTACCTCGGGGTTATCGAGGACTATGGCCGCGCTGAGGCGGTTGCCCATGCCGCAGGTGCTCTGGCGGTGGCGTCGGTCGATCCCATGACCCTCGGGGTGCTCCGCAACCCCGGTGAGGCAGGATACGACCTGGCGGTTGCGGAGGGCCAGCCACTGGGAAATCCGCTGTCATTCGGTGGCCCGGTAGTCGGCCTGTTTGCCACCACCGCCGCCCACGTCCGGCGCATACCGGGCCGCCTGGTCGGCAAGACGGTCGACCGGGATGGCAACACCGCGTATGTCCTCACTCTGCGCGCCCGGGAACAGGACATCAGGCGGGCCAAGGCTTCATCGAACATTTGCACCAACCAGTCCCTCAACGCCCTGGCCGCGGCCATCCATCTTGCCTGGCTTGGTCCTCAAGGGCTGCGAGAGGTAGGCGAGCATTCGGCCCAGAAAGCCCACTACCTCGCCGATCGGCTGGTGGAACTACCCGGGGTCGAACTGGCCAATGGAGCGGCTTTTGTTCGCGAGTTCGCAATAACCCTTCCGGTCGATTCGGAGGGGGTCATCAACGCCATGGCGGAGCGCGGTTTCCTAGCCGGGATCTCGCTGACCGGCGACTATCCCGACCTGCCTCGAAACATGGTGATAGCCGTGACGGAGAAACGATCGAGGGCCGAACTGGACGGCTACGTGACGGCTTTGAAGGAGGTGCTTGCTCATGGCTGAACCCGGCGGGTGCGCCTCATCGGCGCCGCTGGTCGGTGGCGACGCCGAACCGGCACTTTCTGAGTTCTCGAGCCCTGGTCGACGGGCATCGTCCTTTCCATCGCTCGACGTTCCCAACCGTCGGCTCGAGCTCCCCGAAGCTGTGAGCCGGGTGCCCCGTCTTCCGGAGGTTGCGGAACACGACCTGGTCATGCACTACACGCGTCTGGCCCACCGCAACTTTGCGGTTGATCTCGGCGCCTACCCGCTCGGGTCGTGCACGATGAAGTACAACCCGAAAGTGTGCGACTGGGCGGGGGCACATCCTGGCTTCGCCCGGCTCCATCCGACCACGCCGGCCCATCTGGTCCAAGGGGCGCTGGAGGTTCTCCTGGAGACCGAAAGAATCCTGTGTGACCTCACCGGCATGACGCGGGCTACCTTCCAACCGCCGGCGGGGGCCGCCGGCGAATTGACCGGATTGATGATCATGCGGGCCAACCATACGGCCAACGGCGACGCTCGCACCAAGATCCTGATCCCCGACTCGGCACACGGCACCAACCCCGCCTCGGTCACTCTGTCCGGCTATGAGGCGGTTGAGGTGCCCTCGAACGACCGGGGCATGGTCGATCTGGCCGCGCTGCAGCGGGCGCTCGATGATCAGGTGGCGGGCCTGATGCTCACCAACCCGAACACGCTGGGCTTGTTCGAAGAAGAAATCATCGAGATTGCCGAAGCGGTTCATGAGGTCGGTGGCCTGCTCTACTACGACGGAGCCAATCTCAACGCCATCATGGGTATCGCCCGGCCGGGGGACATGGGGTTCGACATCGTGCATTCGAACCTGCACAAGACCTTCGCTACTCCGCACGGTGGTGGGGGCCCGGGGGCCGGACCGGTGGCGGTGAGTGGCAACCTGGTGCGCTACCTGCCCGGCCCTCTCCCGGTCCGGGAGGAAGGAGGGAATATCGGATGGGAGATGCCATCGGCCAGCATCGGAAGGGTGCATGGGCAACATGGCAATTTCCTCGTGGTCCTGCGTGCCCTGGTGTACATGCGGGCGCTCGGTGGCGAGGGGTTGCGTCGGGTCGCAGAACGGGCAGTGCTCAACGCCCGCTACCTGGAACATCTACTCGGCGAACGTTACGACCTACCGTATCCGAGCATCTGTATGCACGAGTTCGTCACGTCGGCCAAGTCGATCAAACATGACACGGGGGTTCGGGCGATGGATATCGCCAAGGCTCTCCTGGACCGCGGGTACCATGCCCCGACGGTCTACTTTCCCCTCATCGTCGACGAAGCGCTGATGATCGAACCGACCGAGACACAATCGCGAGAGACCATCGAAGCCTTAGCGGCGGCCCTGGTCGAGATTGCCGAGCTGGCATACCGGGACGCCGAAGCCGTGAAAGAGGCTCCGCTGCGGACCCCGGTCCACCGACCGGATGACGCCCGGGCGGCTCGCAACCTTCAGGTGACCTGGGCCGGCCGCAGAGAGGAGTGACCATGGTCAAAGCCATCAATGAGATCGCAACCTCGGCTTCCGGCCAACGGCAACTCCGGAGACACTGGTCCGGCGACGCAGCACCCTGGGCAACCGTGCTGATCGTGCACGGCGCCGGCGAGCACAGCGCCCGGTACGATCACGTCGCCGTCCAGATGGCCGAGGCGGGCCTCGACGTGCACAGCTTCGACTGGGTCGGCCACGGTGGGTCGGGAGGGATTCGCTGGCACGTCGATGCATACGAGACCTACTACGACGATCTGGCCGAGCGAATCGCCTCCACCCGCGCGCCGAACATTCCGCTTGTGTTGTATGGGCACTCGATGGGTGGGCTCATTTCCCTCGGGTACTGCCTGTTCAGAAGCGACCTCCCCGACCTGCTGGTCGCGACATCGCCCTGGTTGGAGACAGCGGCACCCGCCTTGCTCAAAGCGGTGGTGCCGTTTCTGGCCAAGATCGCCCCACGCCTGCGCCTCGACGGTGGCCTCAAAGGCGAGCAACTGGCCCGCGACCCCGCAGTGGGCGAGGCCTATTTCGCCGATCCGCTGGTCGAAACCAAAACCACCGCGGCGTGGGGCGCTGCCAGTTTGCGCGAGCAGGCCCGGGTACGGGCCGACTTGAGCAAACTCACCGTTCCGGTGTTCCTGGTGCACGGTGGTGCCGACACCATCGCCCCGCCCCGCGCCAGCGCGCCGATCGGAGATTTGGCGAGCGCCGAGCGCCGCCTTTACCCATCGCTACGACATGAGACCCACAACGAACCCGAAGGACCGGAAGTGGTCGCTGCCATCATCGAGTGGCTGAGACGGCGAGTTTCGGACTAGCGAACCGCCATCTCATACCCGGGGCGGATCCGCTCGGTGAGCAGACGTTCTTTAGTCGGCAGCGAGCAGAAAGCAGCCATCATGGCTCGCTCGGTGACCTGTTCCAGGTCCCGGATGGTGAGCCCGTGGTGCTCGGCAACCAGCGCAAACTCGTTAGACATCGACGTCCTACTCATCACTCGGTTGTCCGTGTTGAGCGTGATCGCGAACCCGGCACGATGTAATGCTCCTACCGGGTGGTCGCTTGGTGCGTGTGGAATGGCGGAAGGATTCGAGATAGCTCTCCAGGGATTCTGATTCTCCCTGATCGAACCATTCGGTCAAACCGTCGGCGTCGGTGGTGGGCAGGTCACGATAGCCGTATTCGGAGGCGAGTTCGAGAATGGTGTCGACCCGTAGGCTGCCGTCGAGATGTTCGTGGAGAAGGACTTCCGGGAACACCGTGTACATCGAGCCAGGTTATCCCAGAAACCCGGCGGCGGGGCGACGCTCGCCCGTGACCGGATGAAGACCGGCGCCCAGCCACCAGCGGCGTTCGACGATGCGTTCCCCGAACAGGGTTACCTGGATCGTTTCTCCCGGCACGAACCCCTTGGCCTCGAAGAAACTCTCCGCGGCGTCGCTGCCCAGCACCACATCGGCAATGATCGGCAACGGAGGCGCCAACGAGCGTATCCATTCGAATAGCATTCCGGCCGCTCCCCGCCTCCGATAGGCGCGGTGGGTGCAGAGGGCGCTGATCACGATCTGATCGTCCTCGATGAAGGCGTCGGCGAAGGCGATGATCTGGCCCTCTTCGAGAACCAGGTAGATGGGATGGTCCTCCCAACGCTGGCGCAGTGCCGCCGGCGAGTATGCGGCCTCGATCCACGCCGAAACGGTACGCCCCTTGAGCAACCCGGCGTACGCGGCTCGCCAGGACCCCTCGGCGATAACAGCCACCTCAACGAGGTCGGCAGGCTCGGCCCTACGGATGATCACCCATCACAACCTACTCCCGTCCGGCCGGGGCGTCTCAAGGCTGAACCTGGCCCAATCCCGCATCGATGCACTAACGTCGTCACCATGCCCAGTTTCGATGTTGTCTCAGAAGTCGACATGCAGGAAGTACGCAACGCCGTCGACCAGACGGCCCGCGAAACACGGACCCGGTACGACTTCAAGGGAACCGAGACCGAGGTGCGTCTCACCGATGATGGGATCGTGCTCGAGTCCGCGTCGGAAACTCGCCTCGAAGCTGCCGTGGTCGTCCTGAACGAGAAACTCGTGCGGCGCCGGGTGTCGCTCAAGTCGTTATCCGGCGGGGCGCCCAAAGAGGTCGGTGGGGCCCGCTTCCGAGCCGTCTTCTTCCTCAACCAGGGGATTGATCAGGATGCTGCCCGGGAGTTGGCCAAACTGGTGCGGGATCTCAAACTGAAGGTGCAGGCTCAGGTGCACGGTGACCGGGTGCGGGTGACCGGCAAGAATCGCGACGACTTGCAGCAGGTGATCGCCGCCTTCAAGGACCTCGACTTCAAGCTGCCGCTGCAATACGTGAACTACCGCGATTAGCCGGACAAGGGCACGCCGGATGCCGGGCCGGGAGCCGAGATCATCGGGTACGCCAAGTGGGCTTTCTGAGAGCGCACCCCTCGTGGCAAGATGGACACATGAGCGAGCACCTCACCGGCAGGTTGCTGGTAGCCGTTCCACACATGCTCGACCCGAACTTCTTCCGGACGGTTGTGCTGATCTGTGATCACAACCAGCAGGGAGCCCTCGGCCTGATCGTCAACCGGCCGACCGAAGCCGAGGTGTTTGCTTACCTGCCCGGTTGGCTGCATCTCATCGCCGAACCGGCCGTCGTTTTCGAAGGTGGACCCGTCCAGCGTGAGGTAGCCGTCGGACTGGCCAGAAGCTCGGCGGACCGGCGGGTGGTCGGGTTCACCACCATCGTCAATGGCGTGGGGTTGCTGGATCTGGAGTCCGATCCTGCCGAGGCCGCCGGCCTCGAGGCCGTCAGGGTCTTCAGTGGTTACGCGGGATGGGAGGCCGGACAACTCGAGGGCGAGATCGCCGAAGGTGGGTGGTTCGTCGTCCCCTCACAACCAGAAGATGGGTTCGTTGCGGAACCCGAAGGCCTGTGGAGCGAGATCCTTACCAGACAGGGAGGACGGCTGGCGGTCTACGCCAACTTCCCGTTCGATCCGAGCCTGAACTGATTCCACAGTTACCGTGTCGCTCAATAGACCCGGGTATCCTCTCCACGTGTCCAGCACCGTTCCTCGCCTTCGCCAGTCGCTCAAGACCCGTGTCCCCAACCTGGCGGTGGAACGTCGGATGTGGAACATCGGGCACCAGACTGTCGTCGGAGTCGACGAGGTAGGACGTGGTGCCTGGGCAGGACCGATCAGCGTAGGAGCTGCCGTAGTGCCCAAAGACTCGCGGGTCTACAAGATCCGGGACTCCAAAATGCTCACCGAGAAGGAACGGGAGGCTCTCTTCGATCGGGTGGCCGACTGGTGTGTTGCCTGGTCGGTCGGGCATGCCAGCCACGAAGAATGCGACGAGTTGGGGATGTCGGCGGCGCAACGGCTGGCCGCCCGACGAGCCCTCGAGGGCCTGGGTATACGTCCCGATCGAGTGCTGATCGACGGTAACTGGGATTTCGTCGGCGGGGGAAACACCACCAAGATCGTCGGGGGCGACGCAACCACCGTCTCGATTTCTGCCGCGTCGGTGCTCGCCAAAGTCACCCGGGACCGGATCATGCGCGCAGAAGCGGAGCACTATCCGGCGTTCAATTTCGAAGGGAACAAGGGCTATCCGTGTCCCGTCCACAAGGCAGCACTGCAGGCGTGGGGACCAACAACCCTGCACCGCCGTTCGTGGGCCTTCATGGACGGTCTGATCTGGCCCGGAGTCCGCCGGCGTCGCCGACCCGATCCCCAAGGGACGCTGTTCGACTGATATCCGCTACATCTCAACACCTGGCCGGTACGCTCCGGCCGACATGCGGACCCGACAAATCCTGCCGCTGGTTCTAGCGGGATTGCTGCTGCCGGCGGTGTTTTCTAGAGCCGTCCCCGGGGTCCGCGCCCAGACCGAGGTTGATCGGGCGACGGACGAGGTCGCTCGCGCCAAAGCAGAACGGGCGGAGGCCCAGCGGATGGTCGATGAGTGGGCCGACCGCCGCGGCACGGTGCAGGATCAGGTGATGGCTGCCTTGTTTTCGCTAGAACAGGCCAACACCCAGCTGGAGCGAACCACATTCGAGCTCTTCGATCTCCGGGAAGAGGTCTTCGATGCGGAAGCCCGTGTTGGCCACCTGCGGGAGATCACGGAAACCCGGGCCGTCGAGGCCTACATGAATAGCGCCGCCTCGAGTCTGTTCCCCATCTGGTCGGCTTCCAACTTCGAGCAGAGTGCCTTGTTAGAGGAGACGGCGGCATCCGCCCAACGGGCCAACTTGCTCGAAGTGGCCCACCTTGTCACGGAGAGAGATCACCTGGCGGAACTGCAGGACGGGTACCGGCGGAACCAGGCACGACTGCGAATCCTACGCGAAGACATCGAGAGTCAAGGTCATGCCCTCCAACAACTCTTTGCGGTAGTGGACGCCGAGTATGCCTCGTCCTACGAAGGGCTGGAGGAAGCCGACGCCGGCTACCAGCGGGCGGTGAGCGAGCGGGAGGCCGCCCAACGCCGCCGGGCGGCTCGGGCCGGAGTCGAGCCGTGGCGGTCGCTGGTGCAGCAGCGTTTTCCGGAGGATCTGGTCGAGCAGGCGCTACGTGTCATGCGGTGCGAGAGCGGAGGCAATCCTGATGTGGTACATCCGGAGTCGGACGCCACGGGTCTCTTCCAGTTCCTCGCCGGCACCTGGGCGTTCGCGAGCGTCAACGCCGGATTCTCCGGGGCCAGCCGATTCGATGCTGAAGCCAACGTGGCCGCGGCCGCCTGGTTGGTTGGATACTCGATTCGAACCGGCCATCCGGGAGGGCCGTGGGGGCATTGGGTGTGCCAACCGTGATCACTCGTTGGCGGCGTGTACCCCTCGCTTGGCCTTGCGCAGATTCTTCCAGCGAGTAGCCAGGTCGCCGCCGTCGATATCGTCAACGTCGAAGTCCTCTTCGTCGTCGTCGTTCTCTTGGGCTTCACCCTCGGCGTCTGGCCGTTGGTCGGGTTGTCGGCCGGCTGCGGTTTCCGCCTCGTGCAGACGGTGCAACTCCTCGAGCAACGGCACCGGGTCGTTATCGTCGGGGTCGGTGGCGACCGGCAGCCAGGTTGGCCCATCCGCCCCGGACGATTCCTCGTCTTCAGGCGTCAGGTCGGGCTCTTGGTGACTCTCGACAATTAGCTCTTCCGAGTCCGCTACCACGGCGAGATCGGCTTCGCCGGGGGCCTCTTCCAGATCATTGCTCTCGGCGCTCTGGGCCTCGAGGACCTCGACCCGGTTGATGACGACATCGGAGAGGAACTCGGTAGCCGCGATGGAGGTTTGCGAAACCTCGGTGTTGAAGAATTCGATCAGATTGCGCTCGGCGAGTTCGGCCACTTTCTTGGCGGCCGCGAACTCGAAGATCTTCAGCTTCTGAGCGATCTCGTTGATAGAGGTGGCGGCACCCGTTGTGGCCAGCAACGCCCAGTCGCGTCTACCCAGGACGACCTCTTCCGCCTCGTTGAGGCGTGGCGCCATCCGGAATAGGGCCGAGGCGGAGGGAACCACGTCAAAGATGCGCGCCCAAGCATCGGACCGGGTAGACGCCTGGCTGATCATGTCTTCAACGGCGAAGGAATGAGGTATCTCACGCCTGCTGCGTATGTCAACGTCGAACCGGAACTGGCCCTCGTTGACCCGTAGCATCCTGCTCATGACCTCGACCACCATCTGTTCCAGGAATCGGTTGAACGCCTCAGGATTGCTTTCCAGTAGGTCGTTCAAGTCGACAACGCGGCGATCTTCCGGCGAACCGACATAGTCGGCCCGATACTCCATGTGCAGGAGGTCGTCGATCGGGTCGTCCTCGTTGCGGGTGGTGGCAAAGGCAATACGACCGTCAACAATGAAGATGCGTCCGGACGGGGAAGCGTTGTCTACCCGGATTAGACCGGATTTGCCCGACGAGGCGATGAGGCGGAGCACATCGGGCAAAGCGACGGTGTCAAGGCTTCCATTCAACATCGTCACGGCAGTTTTCCTTGGTTGAACGAGGTCTCTGGAGTTCTATCGGCCTGCA
>DATEVB010000255.1:0-4167 GCA_035282865.1 Acidimicrobiia bacterium
TTCGGCTTGAACTTGACTTCTTTGATCACCGTCCGGGTCTGCTTCTTACGCGCTTCCCGGGCCTTGACGGACAACTCGTACTTGTACTTGCCGTAATCCATCAAGCGGCACACTGGTGGATTGGCATCTGGAGCGACCTCAACCAAATCCAAACCCAACTGATCTGCCAACCAGAGAGCTTCCCGTATCTTCTTGATCCCGACCTGGCTGCCATCCGGGGCAACCACACGGACTTCCGGAGCCCGGATGTAGCCATTCACACGTAGCTCGGCGATAGCCTTCCTCCTCATACAGAGACATAAAAAACGCAGCAAGACAAGACATGCTGCGTAACGGTGACCTCGGCGCACCGGGTCGGTGGCCGGGTGGGAGCAGCGGGCCTCCTCTTGTGCTCAATTGTGCGACAGCAGTATACGGGGGGTCCGGGGCATGTCAACGCGAGTAGGTGCACCCAGCCTCCTAGGAGAGCCTGCCGAAGGCGGTGACGGTGGCTACGGCCGCCATGGCTGCTTCGTAACCTTTGTTCGCTCTGCCGGGGAGACTCCGATCCCGGGCATGGGAGAATTCACGCACGGTGAGCACGGCGTTGGTTACCGGCACCCCCGTCTCCAGTGCCACCCTCTGCAAGCCCGCAATCGTCTGCGTTGCTACATGGAGGTAGTGGTCGGTCTCACCTTCGATGACGGCTCCAATCGCCACGACGGCGTCCATTCCGGTGGCTATGAGCTTCCGGGCGGCCAGCGGCAATTCAAGGGCGCCGGGGAGTCGGACCACGGTGATGTCGGATACGGAGCAATCCTCGAGCGCCGCCAGGGCGCCGCCCAACAGGCCGTCCGTGATGACGGCGTTGAAGGTTGCCATGGCAATGCCGATCCGCAGACCGGTCCCGTCGTAATGTCCTTCCACGTCACGCATCATGCTGAGCCGTCTCCAAAGTCCAGGGTATGCCCCAGCTTGCGAGCCTTGGTTTCCAGGTAGCTGCGGTTCTCGTCGGTGGGGGCCACCTGCAGCGGTAGCGTTTCGACGATCGAGAGACCGTATCCTTCGATTCCGGCCCGTTTGGTAGGATTATTGGTCAAGAGCCTCATCGCCGTAACGCCGAGATCGACTAGAATCTGGGCTCCGACACCATAGTCCCGGGCATCGACGGGCAGCCCGAGGTCCTCATTCGCCTGCACCGTGTCGCGGCCCTGATCCTGTAATGCGTAGGCGGCCAGTTTGTGGCCGAGGCCGATCCCTCTCCCCTCATGACCGCGCAGGTAGAGCACGACCCCTTGTCCCGCCTCGCCCACCCTCCGCAACGCCTCCTCGAGTTGGACCCCACAATCGCAACGGAGGCTGCGGAAGGTATCACCGGTCAGACATTCCGAGTGCACCCGCACCAACACCCCGTCGGTGCCGGCGACGTCGCCCATCACCATGGCAATGTGCTCGCGACCGTCGACCAGCGATTGGTAACCGATCGCTCGAAACGTTCCGTGCTTGGTCGGCAGGCGGGCTTCGCTGATCCGTTTGACCAGGTTCTCTTGCTGGCGGCGGTAGGCGATCAGATCGGCGATCGAGATCAGCAGGAGTTCGTGTTCCTTCGTGAACCGCTCCAGGTCCGACAATCGGGCGATCTCGCCGTCGTCGTTGACGATCTCGGCCAACACGCCGGCCGGATACAGTCCGGCCAGCACCGCCAGGTCAACGGCAGCTTCCGTGTGGCCGGCACGACGCAGCACGCCCCCCGTTTGATATCGGAGCGGAAACACATGCCCGGGTCGGGTGAAGTGATCCGGCGGTACGGTGGGATCGATCACCGCCGCTATGGTCGCCGCCCGGTCGGCGGCCGAGATCCCGGTGCTGGTGCCCGGCCCGTAGTCGACGGACACCGTGAACGCCGTATGACGGGCATCGGTGTTGTTGACGACCATCAAGGGGATCTGCAATTCGTCGAGCCGCTCTCCGAGAGCGGGGAGACAGATGAGCCCACTGGTGTGGCGAACCATGAATCCCACCCGCGCCGGCGTGGCGTGCTGGGCGGCGATGATCAGGTCGCCTTCGTTTTCCCGATCCGGGTCATCAACGACGACAAGGAACTCACCGCGCTGGAAGGCGGAGATCGCTTCTTGGATCGGGGCAAACATCACCGGCGTCCCTCCAACAATCGCTCAACGTACTTGGCGATCACATCCACCTCGAGATTGACGAGATCCCCCGGCCGGCGTTCACCAAGAACCGTGACCGCCAGCGTGTGCGGAATCAAGGCAACCTCGAAGCCGCCCTCGATGAGCCGGGAGATCGTCAGGCTCACTCCGTCCACCGTCACCGAACCCTTTTCGACGATGAAACGCTCGATCCGGACCGGTATCGAGATGGTCATCCGCGCTCCCTCACCCTCGGGTGCCACTCGCTCCACCCGGCCGACGCCATCGACATGACCTTGCACGATGTGGCCGTCGAATCGCCCGGAGGCGGGCATCGGCCGTTCCAGATCGACCGACGAACCCGGTTGCAGGGCGCCGAGGTTGGTCCGATCGAGCGTCTCCTTGACAATGTCCGCCGAGAACCCGGTCGACGAAGACTCGACGACCGTCAGACACACCCCGTTTACGGCTATCGAATCGCCGATAACCAACCCGGCTGCAACCAGCCGACCATCGATGACGATCCGGATACCCTGATCGGCCGGGAGCATCCGGGCCACCCGCCCCTTCTCTTCTACGATTCCGGTGAACATCACTTGACTCCCTCGAAGTCGATCCGAATATCGGGACCAACCTGCTCGATTGCTGTGAAGCTGACCCGCTGCAGGTCGCTCACGGTGCGGAAGATGGCATCGAAGATCCCCCTGCCTGTTCCGCCCGCCAGCGCGGCGGCCGCATAGAAAACCCCGTGGTCGACGAGACCGGCACGCCAAAAGGCAGCGGCCAGCGACGATCCGCCCTCGACGAGCAGGTCGACTACTCCCCTGCTCGCCAGGATCTCGAGCATCTTGATCAAGTCGACTCTCTCCCCGCTCGGATCGGGAAGGACAACAACTTCCGCCGGCAGTTCCAGGCCAATAGGTGAGAACACGAGCGCCGGTCGCTCGAAAATACGAAGGGAGGGCGGAACCGGACGGCGACCGGCCACAATCACCGCCAGCGGTTGAGGTCCTTCATGCCCATCAAGCCGAACCGTGAGAGCAGGATCATCTGCCAGCAGGGTCCCCGCGCCCACCATCACCGCGTCGTGGCACGAACGTAATCGATGAGCGTCTTGGCGCGCTTCAACCGAGGTGATCCACTGGGAGGTTCCGTCCTCGGCGGCGATCTGCCCGTCCAGGGTCATCGCGACCTTGAGGGTGACCCGGGGCCGCCCGGTAATGCGATGGTGGAAATACCCCGGATCGAGGGTGAGGGCCTCAGCGGCACCGATGCCTGTCACTACCTCGATCCCGGATCGGCGAAGGGCGTCGAGTCCCCGACCGGCAACACGCCGGTCGGGATCCTCCAGGGCGACCACTACCCGGGTGATTCCCGCGGCGATGATGGCCTCGGTGCAAGGCGGGGTCTCGCCATGGTGGGCACAGGGTTCGAGGGTGACGTAAAGAGCGGCGCCCTGCGCCGACGGCCCCGCCTCGGCGAGGGCGAGCACTTCCGCGTGCGAGCGTCCAGGCCCGGAGTGACCACCTCGCCCGATGATGCGCCCATCCCCGTCCACAACGACCGCTCCTACTCGCGGATTCGGGTGGGGACGATGGCCCCTCGCTGCGGCTATCGCCGCAGACATCATTTCGCTGTCCACGCGTTCCATCATGTCCTCTCTGATGGGAATGCACGGGCGCGGCGAAAGCCACCCGCCTTCTCCCATCCGGACTCTTACCGTCGGCTCCGGGGTCTCACCGGATCCACCCCTTGCGGGGGTCGCGGGCTTTCACCGCCGGTCGGGGATTGCACCCTGCCCTGAAGGTGGGCTATCTGGTTTCATTGTACCGTGGGAAGGGTTGTTGGGCCGAAACGCGGCCCTTCTCGCTCGCTTCGCCAACACCGCACCATCGGTGAGAACGAACCCCATCCGCTTCTCGCCACAGGCGAGAACCACCTCCCCCCATCTCACTCGCTTCGCCCCAGCAACGCACCGCTGGTGGGAACGGACCCCCCTCCGCTTCTCGCCACAGGCGAGAACCACCTCCCCCCATCT
>DATEVB010000256.1:0-5568 GCA_035282865.1 Acidimicrobiia bacterium
GCCTGCGCCCACCACAACCACCACCACCACCACCACCCAGCCTGCGCCCACCACAACCACCACCACCACCACCACCCAGCCTGCGGCCACTACTACTACTACCACCACCACCGCCGCACCCGCCGGCCGACCCCTGACCGAAGCCGAGATGGGCAACCTGGCAGCCCGGTTCTTTCCCGGCGAGGAAGTCGAGAAGGCCGTTCTGGTTGCCCGGTGCGAGTCGAACTTAGATCCTTCCGCCTACAACCCGGCCGGTCCCTACGGTGGCCTGTATCAGCACTCGCTGGTTTCCTGGGACTCCCGGGCAGCCTCTGCCGGTTGGGCCGGATCGAGCGTCTACGACGCCACCGCTAATACGGCAGTTGCCGCCTGGTTATGGGGACGGGGTGGATGGGGTAGCTGGCCATGGTGCTCGGCCTGGGCAGATGCTCAGCTCGGCGGGTAACCCTCACCCGGAACGGTGATACAGCAGCGTGTTCCCCTGTTTGCCGGCGATCTCCACCATTCCCAAGGCGCGCAGGCAATACACCATGTGCTGGGCGACCCGCCGCGACATGTCGGCCGACCCGGCCAGGTCCGCCGTTGAGAACGGTGCGGGTAACCCGGCGGGAAGCAGCCGGGCCAAATCGGTCAAGGTTCGGATCCTCCTGCTCTCAACCACATCCACCAGCGCCCGGCCCAGCACGACCCAACCCTTCCTGCGCCATGCCTGGCCGGGCCGGTACACCCGTACCTCGTCCTCGACCGTCAGCAGGATGTCAAGCTCGAATCCCTCATGCTCGATCATCGTCGGGATACTCACCAGCCTGGTGAAGATGTCCTCGTAGCGGCCGTGCTTTGGTGAACGGCGGCTCGACAGGCGCTCACCGTCGTCGGCTACCCGGATGATGGTGCGGGTATGGGCGATCGGTGCCACGACTCGAACCAGGTGGCGCTGCGTCAGGTCCTCAAGCTTGGTGCGGAGCGGCCCGAATCCTCCGGTTTGCACTTCGATCAACAAATCGTCGCGCACCAGGTCGATCACATAACCATCGACCGGACACTCCACGAGATCCCCGGGCGCGGCGTACCAGGTCTTCAACGACTTGTGGAGTGAACCTTCATTCAGGGTACCGATCATCATCCCATCGTCGCAGCCGCACTCCATCCAGCGGTGCATTACCCGAACTGAGCGGTGCCGACCGGCACTGGATTGCCGGACAGATACCCTTCCCGCATCGAAGTAAGGGACCAGGCAGGACTCGGCCGCCTGCCCACAACGCTCACGATTCGGAGGCGGCAGCTCCCAATGCCGCCTCCGAACTATGCCGCCTTGTTCCTATCCTCTACGGAAGGTTCATCCACGAATCGTGGATCTCATAATGAGCCTGATAGGCCGGCAGGTTCATCCACGAATCATGGATCTCGGCGGGGGCTGGAGCCCTCGTGGCCAACAGAATGGCCACGACCGCCAGCACGATCACGGCGGCAACGAACAGGATCGTCGTCAGCAGTGGAACCGGCTGCGCGGCCATCTCGGCAGGAGACGGCCGGCCCACCCCTTCGGTAGGCCTGATGGTCCTCGGATCAACGGTTTGCACGACGGAACCCCTTTCCGAACGCACAGTGAGACATGAGTCTCTTTGCTTCTACTGTCCCTCTGCCCCTATCGCGTCGATAGAGGAGAAAGTCCCAACCGGACCGGCGGCACCGGGAACCGAGCGCCGACTGGTCGCTTTTTCGCCTAACGTGCCGGCCATTCGAACCAGATCGGAACCAGCGTCGATGGGGAGGGTTACCGGAAGTCGCGTGACGTGACGCCTTCGGCCGGCCACGGTGAGAACCGGCGGGCCACGAAGTTGGTGACCCCGTCCCGGTACTCGACCACCCCCTCGAGGACCAGTCCGGGATTGCGCCGGGCCACCTCCCGGTTGGACGCCCAGACGTCGGGCAGGACGACCACATTGAGGATGCCGGTCTCGTCCTCCAGATTCAAGAAGATCACCCCGTTGGCGGTACCGGGTCGTTGCCGGTGGGTGACGATGCCGCCCACCGCCGCCCGCACCCCGTTGCGACGCCCCGCCAGCATCTCCGAGATCCGCACACAACCCGACTCATCGAGGCGATCGCGGATGAACTGGACCGGGTGAGCCACCGAGACCCCGGTCGACCACAAGTCGGCCAAATGCTCATCCCGGCGACTCATACCCGGCAAGGCCGGCGCCTCGATACCCGGCGCCAGCGGCAGGCGTTGCGGATCTATCTCGGCCAGCGCCCCGGCCGCCCACATCCCGGCCCGGCGGGACAACCCTAGACACTCGAGGGCGCCCGCTCCCGCCAGCGCCTCCAGCACATCGACCGGCAACCCGGTGCGCTGCGCCAAGTCTTCCGGAGACCGAAAGGAGCCGCCGATCTGACGGGCCGCCTCGATCCGGGCGATGTCGACGGCACCTAAGTTGCGGACATAGCGCAGACCCATGCGCATCGCCACCGCCGGGCGGATCGGATCGTCGAGAGCACCTCTCCCCCGCCGCCAGGACTTCTCGTAGTAGGTCACCACATCGTACGGACCGGCATCGTACGGCTCAATGGTGCAGTCGTGGAATGACCGGTTGACATTGGGCGGCACAGTCACCACCCCGTGACGACCGGCATCCTGAACGAGCGAGTTGGGGTTATAGAAGCCCATCGGATAGGCATTCAGCAACCCGGCCAGGAACTCGGTCGGCCAGTGATACTTCAACCAGGCCGACATATACACGATGTAGGCGAACGACACCGAGTGGCTCTCCGGGAACCCGAACGAGGCAAACCCCTGCAGCTTCTCCCAGATCTCGTCGGCGGCCGCCCCGACGATCCCTTTCCCGGCCATCCCCCGGTATACCTCGTCCTGCAGTTTGCCCATCGCTTCGGCAGAGCGTTTGTGGGTCATGGCCTGACGAAGCCGGTCCGACTGGCCACCGTCGAACCCCGCACAGATGCGTGCCAGCTCCATGAGCTGTTCCTGGAAGATCGGCACTCCCAGCGTCTTGGCCAGCACCGGCTCGGTGGACGGGTGGGGAAAACGAACCGGTTCCTCCCCGTTGCGGCGCCGCAGATACGGGTGGACCGACTGGCCCTGGATCGGACCCGGTCGAATCAAAGCAACCTCGACGGCCAGGTCGTAAAAGGTCTTCGGTTTCATCTTGGGCAGCGTTGCCATCTGCGCTCGCGACTCAACCTGAAACATCCCGACCGTGTCCGAAGTAGTGAGCATCTCATAGATAGCCGGTTCCTGGTCGATGGTGGCCAGATCCACGTCGATACCGTGCGACTCGCGGATCAGGTCGACGGTCAGGTGCAGAGCGTTGAGCATGCCCAGACCGAGCAGGTCGAATTTGACGATGCCGATCGCCGCACAGTCGTCTTTGTCCCACTGCAGCACCGAACGGTCCTCCATTCGTCCCCATTCGAGGGGCACCACCTGCCAAAGGGGACGATCGGCGATCACCATCCCGCCGGAATGGATCCCGAGGTGACGGGGGAACCCGTCGAGTCGGTGGCAGACGTCGTAGATGAAGTCGGCGGTCATCCCGGCGGGCAGCGGCGCCTCGAGACGGAGCTTGGACGGGTCGCGGGTATCGACGTACTTGGAGAGCCCGTCCACTTGGGCCTGGGTCAGCCCGAACGTCTTGCCAACGTCTCGTAGGACCGACCGGGCCCGGTAGGTTATGACGTTGGCCACCATGGCGGCCCGCTCCCGTCCGTACCGGCGGTAGCAGTACTGGATGACCTCCTCGCGACGGTCGGCTTCCAGATCGAGGTCGATGTCGGGTGGACGCCCCCGCTCATCGGACAGGAACCGCTCGAACGGGAGATGCAGCCGAATCGGGTCAACTTTGGTCAGTCCAAGACACCGGCACACCGCCGAGTCCGCGCCGGAACCCCGAATCTGACAGTAGATGTCCCGGGACCTGGCAAAGTTGACGATATCCCAGACCACCAGGAAATAGCCGGGGAACCCGAGCCGCTCGATCACGTCGAGTTCATGCTCCAACCGCTGAACCGCCTCTGGGTCGATCCCACCGGATCGGCCGGGGTACACGTCCCGGGCTCCCTCGAAGGCCAGGTGGCGCAGGTAGTCCATCTCATCCTGGAAGTGGCCCGGCATCGGAAAGTCCGGTAGCTGCGGGGCTACCAGGCGCAGATCGAAGGCAAGCCCTCGGCCGAGATCCCCGGCTCGTTCGACGGCTCCCGGATAGCGGACGAACCTGCTGTGCATCTCCGCGGGAGTTTTGAGGTACCGCTCATCGGTGGCGGGGCGGTGCCCGTCTCCCTCCTCCAGGCTGCGCCGACCACCGATGGCGGCCAGCACTTCTGACAGATCCACGTCCCCGGGATAGGCGTAGTGGACATTGTTGGTGGCCACCACCGGAAGCTGAAGGCGGCGTCCTACCTCCCACATCACATCGTTCCGGACGTCGTCCTCCGGCATACGGTGATGCCACAACTCGATGTGCAGGCGCCGCCCGAAGAGTTCTCGCAACCGAGCCGCGGCCCGGAGTGCCCCATCCAGATCGCCGCGCTGCGCGGCGCGAGGTATGGCCCCCTGCCAGCAGCCGGAGAGCGCATACAACTCTCCCTGCTCGGCGGCGGCCTCCAGATCCGACCAGGTGTATCGGGGGGCGTCCTTTTTGCCTCGAAATTGTGCCCGCGAAACCAACCGGCTGAGGGCAGCGTACCCCTGCGGTGAAGGAGCCAGCAGGAGGAGGTGGTCGGTAACCGGACGAGCGGCGGGTTTGGAACCGTGCATCCGTTTTGACCGGCCACGGCGCGGCCCACCAGTTCGAAGCTCATCGGAATCGGAGGCCGTCGCGAGAGGATCGTCTCGGGACTCAGGACTCGAGACTCGGGACTCGAACTGCGATGGGCCGGGGACCCGCTCGAGCCCGATTTCCACCCCGTACGCGGCCGGCAACCCCGCCTTCCGAGCCGCCTGCCAGAACTTGACGAGGCCGTAGAACCCGTGATGGTCGGTCACCGCCAGGGCCTGGTAATCCAGCTGCACGGCCCGTTCGACCAGGGCTTCGGGGTGAGAAGCTCCATCGAGGAAGCTGAAATTGGTATGACAGTGCAGTTCGGCGTATCCCATAGGTCTTTTCGTCAGACCCACTCCATACTATCGAACATATGTTCGATAGTAGTCGATAACCCCGTCGGCACCCTGTTGAGCACCTACGTCTACCTGCAAGCGGCCCGGGGCGCCGATCCTGCCTTGTTCACTGCCGCCCTGGCCGCCCAGCCGGCAACCCTGCCGCAAACCCGACGGCCGGTTGCCGCCCTCCACAGGTCGTCGCCGGCCGTGCTGTTCGCCGGAGCCGTCTTGGCCGGCCCCCGCCGCCGGGACGAACTCACCTCAGAACCTTCCGAAACAGCGGGCGCGTATCACTACGACGGGCGATCTCGGTAAAACCACCGGATTCGAACATCGACGCCAGGCCCATCCACGCATAGATGTCGGGCATACGATCACGGCGCGGCTCGACCGGATAGCCTTCGATGGCGACGGCACCGTTATCACGGGCATATTCGACGGCCGCCTGCAGCAGT
>DATEVB010000257.1:0-3307 GCA_035282865.1 Acidimicrobiia bacterium
CATCAGGGCCGGGACGCTCAACAACGATCGCTGGGGACTGCTGATGCGGGCGGGAGCCGACAAGAGTCTGTTCGCCCGCCAGGTCGAACGGTACGCCGACGTGTACACGTCGCGGGTCTCGAACCTCCTCGACGCCACACCGCACGGGTTTCTGCGGGCCTTCCGCAGCCCTCTCCCCCACGACCAGGCCTAGGCCCGTCCGGGCCGGCGCCCGGGGCATCGTCGTGTCTCAGTCCGCTGCCCGGGTCAGGCGGTCGAGGGCCTCATTGGTGTCGACGCCGAGAGCGGCGAGAAGTTCTGCTGCCGGGTCGGGTCGGATCTTGCGCCAGACGACCACTACTTCCCTCACCGCACCGCTCAGACGGTGCACATCGCCACTCCGTCGCGAAGCGAAGATACCCTCGAGGTCGAGCACGGTTGATACCGGTTGTTCGGGAATAGTGACCCGCACAGAGCTGTTGGCGGACGCATGGACGCACATGTACTCGATGCACTGGAACAAGGCGGAGTGGTCGATATCACCACCACCGGACGCACGACCGGCTTACCGCGCCGGATCGAGATCTACTTCCACCATTTCGATGGTGGCTACTTCATCACCGGCCGGCCCGGTCACAAGCGCGACTGGCTGGCCAACCTGATCGCCAACCCGGAGTTCACGCTGCATCTCAAGCGAGGAGCGAAGGCCGACCTGTCGGCCAAGGCCTCCGCAATCACCAACCCGGAGGAACGAGCGGCGATCCTCTTCCGCATCCTCACCGAAAGCTGGAACACCACCCCCGAGCAAGCTAGATCGGACCTGGATCGCTGGGTCGACGGTGCCCCACTGGTTCGGTTCTCCCTGGCCTGATCGGCGGGGCCAACGATCGATCAGAGTTCGAGGTCGGATCACCTCGGTTTCCATGGCGTGGACGGATGACTCCTTCATGGTCTGTCTGGTCAAACGCCTCCGGACAACCACCCACACGGGGGCTCATTGACGCTGAGCACTTCCGGCTTCTGATCGAGAAAGTCCCGGAGAGAATTGAACGCGCCGACAACCTGGACGCGGGCGAGCACTTCGTCCCGGCCGACCAGACCCTCGGCGACGGGACGGTGCTGCATCAGCGGGTCGGTTTCGCTGGCCGTGGAGAACCGATCGAGTGGGACGGTGCGTATTGGACCTGACAGGTGTCGTCGACTGCCGACGAGAGGAGCACCCATGGCAGAGAAGACCCTTTACGACAGGCTCGGCGGCGTTTTTGCTATCGCCGCGGTGATCGACCACTTCAGCGATGAGGTCGTCAAGAATCCCATTGTTGGCCAGGCCTCAAAGAACCCCGCCCTACGGGAGTGGCACACCAACCAGCTGAGCAGACTGCCGGGCTTGAAGTTCATGCGAACTCTGTGGGTCTGCAACGTTGCGGGTGGACCTTTCGAATATGCCGGCACGAAGCCAGGGATGACGCCTCTCGGCTTAGAAGAAGCACATCGCGAGTTCCGAATCTCTCCCGAGGAATTCGACGAGGTAGCGGCCTAGCTCGAGCGCACCCTCGACTTCGTCGGCGTGCCCCTGCAAGAGAAGGAGGACGTTCTAGCTGCCTTCGCGGCACACAAGAGCGAGGTGACTGAGGGATCCCACGCCAGGTAGGGCTTTTGATCTTGGAGGTTGGATGCGCTGGCAGGAGTGGTCAGATCGCTCGAGCAATAAACCCTCGAACTAACGTTTGCTCTCTGTTGTGGTGAGGATTGCTGGGGTTCGCCTCAGCAACTCGCCGGCCCCTTTTTTTGACGCGCCCCGGAGGTGGTGGCATGACTCTGTCAGTTGAACGGGAGCAACTCGGCTAGATGCTATTCACCACCCAGACGACCACCACAATCAATCCGATGATCCCGAGGACGAACCAGATCGTTCGACTCATTTCCACCTCCTCTTCCTGTATACGATGCACCCAGTTGTAGGTGCTGGGCTCGCTCACGGTTGGTGTTTCCTGCCAGCCGGGTCTGCCCTACAAGGCTACTTGGGGGAGCGGCGGTGGGTGAGATTGGATGCCCGTACCACCCTCACGGGGGGCTGCGCGACACTCGGTTGTGCGTCTACTCCCGGCCGGGCTCCTCGATGCTCGCCGTGTCAAGATGATCGGGATGCCCAATCGGAGCCGACCAGGGGTGACGCAGACGATGTCGGCGATAGAGAGGACCCGCAACAAATCGACGCCATGAACGTGATATTCGCCGCCGCGGCTTGGGCGTGCAGGCACTTGGTCACTGGCTCGGCTGACTCGTCGAGGCGATGGTCGAGGGTGTTACTGCTCTTCCCGGAGGCGCTCGAGCTGGTCCTTGTCCCGAAGCGTCCGCCGCCTGCGCCTCCGGTAAACCAGCCCGAACAGCTCGTCAAGGACGATGCCGATCAGCAATGAGCCAAGGATCAGCACGATCAAGGGGGTTGAAAAGTCCCAGCCGAGGAAGGAGATGGTGGCGGTACCGGTGTTCTGGGCCGCCAGGATTACCACCGCCCCCGCCAAGATGACCCCAACGATCAGCCCCCAAAACAGCCCGGTTCCCGCAAACACCCGATCCTGAGCCGCTACAGGAGAGGTCTGCTCGGTTTCTCTCCTTGCCTCGACATCGGATGATCGGGCCGGCTCTTCCGTGTCCATGTCGTCGACTCCATTCCTGACGGGTACCGGCCTTCAGGTTAGGGCCGGAGTCATGCTTTAACCTATCTAGATTACTTGGGGTATATGACCAGCCCGGCGGCAGTTTCGGCTCGATGGAATCCACAGGTGACCGCGGGTGGGGCGGCGTCGCCCAAGGGACTCGTGCTCTTCCATCTGGTGGCAGTAGTTACCGGATCAGGTCGGCCGACTCGTCGACGTCGCCGGCAGTCGCCTGGGCGAAACGACCGACGACGATATCCCGGTCGACGGGAGAGCGCACCTCACGCACCCCATCGCCCGGGTGCGGGCGGCCGTTGATGTAGAACGGATGCTCGGCGCCGAGGAGATCCCGGCGGCGACGATGCCCTCGTCGTAGGCGGCGTGGAGGTCGTCGTTGTCGGCGGAGAGCGTGGCGTAGGTGACACGAATGACCTGCTCGGACATGGGGATCCTTTCATGGACCGTCACACGACTCGCGAATCGGAGCCTCGACCCGATCGGGGCGATTCCCGTCGGGAGTCAACAAAACCGGGTGGTTGAGATTCCGCCAGAATGGGGGCACGAGAGGAGAACCAGATGCCCGAAGCAGTGTTCATCGTCGATGCATGCCGGACCCCGGTGGGGCGGGTCAACGGCGCCCTGGCCGCCGTCCGCCCGGATGATCTGAC